>NZ_JBSFPI010000019.1:0-170220 GCF_053588115.1 Nocardia sp. NPDC003482 | reverse complement strand
GGCCGGGATCACCCTGGACTGCCTGGCCGACGGCGCTCCGGTCGATCTGGCCGCCTGCCCGCGTTCCGCACCCGGCGCCGTCGCGGCCGGGCCGCTGGCCGGGATCACCCTGGACTGCCTGGCCGACGGCGCTCCGGTCGATCTGGCCGCCGCCCTCGCGGGCCGTCCGGCGCTGCTGAACCTGTGGACCTACTGGTGCCCGCCCTGCGCGGAGGAGCTGCCCGCCCTACAGCGCTACGCCGCCCGACCCGGCGCGGTGCCCGTGCTGACCGTGCACTCCGATCCGGACGAGGCCAAGGCGCTGGCCCGGCTGACCGATCTGGGCGTCCGGCTGCCCGGCGTGCAGGACGCCGCCGCCCGTGTCCGCGTGGCCGCGAAAGCCCCTGCGGTGCAGCCTGTTTCGGTGTTGGTGCGGCCCGACGGCTCGATCGCGAAGGTGGTCGTGCGCCCGTTCCGCGACGCCGACGACATCGCCGCGACCGTCGCCACCGAACTGGGGGTTCCGGCGTGAGCGGGGACGATTCGGTGCCCCGCGATACGCCCCGGGGCGCGGGCGACGATGATCGCATCATGAGCAGTGGGAGCACGGGCCGGATGTGCGCGGGCGCACGCCCTCGTCCCCGCGACGGCGCAGGAGGCAGCGTGGACGAGCGCGAAGGCCGCGAGAAGGCCGGTGCCGCACCGAGATTGGTCACCGACAACATCCCGGAGTGGTTACGCGGCGTGGCCGAGCACGAGCTCGCCGACCCGACCGGCACCAATCAGGTGCTGGGCCGCAGGCCGCTGCGCAAACTCGCGGCCGCGGCGCTACGCCCCCGGCAGGCGGCGGTGCTGGTGCTGTTCGCGGGCTCGCCGGAACCGGATCCCGCTGCGCCGGGCGGACTTCCGGCCGACGCGGACGTGCTGCTCACCCAGCGCGCGACCACCCTGCGCCAGCATCGCGGTCAGGTCGCCTTCCCCGGCGGCGGGGTGGAACCCGGCGACGCGGGGCCGATCGACACCGCCCTGCGCGAGGCGTGGGAGGAGACCGGGCTCGACCGCGCCGGGGTGGAGCCGATCGCGGTGCTGCCCGAGATCTTCGTGCCCCCTTCGCGGTTCGACGTGACCCCCGTCGTCGCGTACTGGCGCGAACCGGGGGAGGTGCGGGTGGTCAGCGAGGCCGAGGCCACCCGCGTGGTGCGGGTGCCGATAGCCGATCTCATCGATCCGGCCAATCGGTTCGTGGTGCGTCATCCGCTGGGGTACATGGGCCCGGCGTTCGCGGTGCACGGCATGCTCGTCTGGGGTTTCACGGCCGGTGTGCTCGCCGGTCTGCTGGCGGTTTCGGGATGGGAGCGGGAATGGGATCACCACGACGTGCGTGATCTGCAGGCCTCGCTCGCGGCAGTGGGGATGACGTTATGAGTTCGTCGGCCTGGCTCGACCTCGCGGTCGTGATCATCGCGCTGCTCGCCGCCTCCTCGGGGTGGCGGCAGGGCGCGGTCGCCTCGGCGCTGGCCTTCCTGGGTGTGGTGCTGGGCGCGGTCGCGGGCATCCTGATCGCGCCGCACATCCTGATCCACATCACCGAGGGCCGTAAACGCGTCCTGGTGGGCGTGGTGCTGATCGTCGCGCTGGTGATCATCGGCGAGGTGGCGGGCATGGTGCTCGGCCGCGCGGCCCGCAGCGGCATGCGGCATCCGTTCACCCGCAGCGTGGACAGCGTGGTGGGCGCGGCCCTGCAATGCGTGGCCGTGCTGGTGACGGCGTGGCTGCTCGCGCTGCCGCTCGCGTCGTCCTCGCAGCCGTCGATCGCGGCCGCCGTCAACGGTTCTCGCGTGCTGACCGACGTGAATCAGGTCGCCCCCGACTGGTTGCGGCGGGTGCCCAACGAGTTCTCGCGGCTGCTCAACACCTCGGGGCTGCCGGACGTCATCGGCCCGTTCGGCCGCGCGCCGATCGCGGCGGTGGAGCCGCCCGACGCCGGGGTGCTGAATTCGCCCGTGGCGCTGAACCTTCAGTACAGCGTGCTGCGGATCCGGGGGGTGGCCCCGAGTTGCCAACGGCAACTGGAGGGTTCGGGCTTCGTCGTGGCGCACGAACGCATCATGACCAACGCGCACGTGGTCGCCGGAACCACGACCGTGCAGGTCGACACCGCGCGTGGGGCGCTCGACGCCACCGTGGTGCTGTTCGACCCGAACAAGGACGTGGCCATCCTGGCGGTCCCGGGCCTCCAGGCCGACCCCATCCCGCTGGCCCCCGACGCCGCCAAATCCAGCGACAGCGCCATCGTGCTCGGCTATCCCGGCGGCGGGAAGTACACCGCCAGCGCGGCGCGCGTGCGCGAGACGCTGGATCTGAGCGGCCCCAACATCTACAAGACCGGCACGGTCACCCGCGAGGTGTACACCGTGCGCGGTCAGGTGCGGGCGGGCAATTCCGGTGGGCCGCTGGTGGATACGGCCGGTGAGGTGCTGGGCGTGGTGTTCGGCGCGGCGGTGACCGACGAGGACACCGGATACGTGCTGACCCTGAAGGAGGTCCAGCCCGACCTGAACGCCGCCACGGGTTCGACCGCGGCCGTGCCCACCGGGGAGTGCGTGCTGAGCTGATCCCTTCTAGTCCCGCTCGACCGGCAGCAGCCCGCGCTCGCCGAACACCTTCTTCGCCACGAAGGTCGCGTTCAGCGCGCGCGGGAAGCCGCAGTATCCGGCCGCGTGCAGGAACACCTCGGTGATCTCCGCCGGGGTCAGCCCGACATTGAGCGCGGCGTTGATGTGCACCTCGAGCTGCGGTTCGGCGCCGCCGAGCGCGGTGAGCACGCCGAGGGTGATCAGTTGCCGATCCCGCGGCGGCAGCTGCTCGCGCGCGTAGATCTCGCCGAAGCCCCAGGCCACGATCTGATGACCGAGTTCCGGGGAGATGTCGGCGAGCGAATCGATCACCCGCTGCCCGACATCGCCGTTGATCCCGCGCAGGACCTCGAGCCCGCGGTCGAAGTTCGCCTGCCGAATGTCGTTGTCGCTCATGGTCGGTCCTTCCGTGGGTCATCGCTACGCACAGAACCGTAGAAGCTGGAGCGCACTCCACGTCAACCGCAGGTGAGCGACTTCGCGAGTTCGGCGGTGACGGCCTCGGGATTCTCCTGATGCGCGTAGTGCCCGGCGTCGGCGATCGCGACCATCCGGCGGTTCGGGCTGAGTTCGTGGTTGCGCCGCACGGTCGAGTCGAGGATGTAGGCGTCGTCCTCGCCGCGCAGGATCAGCACCGGGATGCGCACGGGATCGCGCATGGCCGTCATGAAGCGGTGTCCGTCCGGCCGCCACTGGCTGCGGAACGCCCAGCGCTGGTACTCCAGCGCGCAGTGCGCCACGCCGGGGATGCGGATGGCCGAGCGCAGTCGCGTTGCGGTGTCGACGAATTCGGCGGTCCGGGCCCACCGGACGCCCGCGCGCCCGCGCAGGAGCCGTTCGATCTCGAAGCCGTCGAGCGTGGTCAGCATGTGTTCGCCGTAGCGCGGCGGCTGGTAGCGCAGGAAATTCGGCAGCCAGGCCGCGCGCTGGCGGCCGTCGCGCAGCACGGCCGCCTTCAGCGCCACCGGATGCGGCGAGGACACCAGCGCGATCGAGCGGACCAGCCGCGGGTGCAGCACCGCGGTGGTCCAGCAGACCAGCCCGCCCTCCGCGTGTCCGACCAGGGCCGCCTCGGTGTGCCCGAGCGCGCGGATCAGTCCGGCGACGTCACCGGCGAGGGTCCAGCCGTCGTAGCCGCGCGGTGGTTTGTCGGTGTCGCCGTAGCCGCGCAGGTCGACCGAGATCGTGCGGTAGCCGAGGTCGGCCAGGTCGCGCAGTTGATGCCGCCACGACCACCAGAAGTCGCCGAAGCCGTGCAACAGCACCACGAGCGGGGCCTCGGCGGCGGGCACACCGGCCGGGGCCGCCTCCACCACATGGAAGCGAATGCCGTTGGCGTGCACGTCCCGGTGGGTCCACGGACCGTCGTAGCGGACGCTGGACGGGTCGGGAATCGGATTCGACGACACGACCGGAAGCGTAATGGCAGGCTCAGGCGTCCGGCTTGCCGACGTGCGGGAGCACGGTGCGGGTTTCCTTGAGCGATTCGATCGTCTTCTGCGGCGCCCGCAATTTGCGGACCTTGCGGTAGCCCAGGAATCCGAGCACCGCGACCGCGACGATCATCAGCGCGAACACGATCAGGAACGCCGCCCAGCGGGCCAGCCACACATCCAGCAGTTCGGCGAGGAAGAAGAAAAAGAAGAAGCTGGAGAACAGCAGCACGGTCAGCGCGAGAATGAAATAGACGCTGCCCTGCAGGCCCTTCTTGATCTCGCCGGTGACCTCGGTCTTGGCCAGCTCCACCTCGGCGCGCACCAGGGTCGACACCTGCTCGGCCGCGTCGCGCACGAGATCGCCGATGCTCGCCCCGGCCAAGGTGTCCACTTCGGACAGCGGAATCGAGGATATGGTCCGGCCCCGGCCCGTGTCCTGCCCGTTACCGCCCTGTGTGAAGCTCAATTGCTCGACCCTTCTCCATTCCCGGTACTGCCCGGCCTTCACTCGTCTCCGGCGGCGGCGCACGCGTTCTGCCGTGCCCGGTGCGCGCGGCCTCGTCGCAACAGTAGCCCCGAACCCAGCACCGACGCCGTCATTGATGTCGCCAACACGGCCGCCTTCGCCAGTTCCTCGGCCGCGACGTCGTCCGCGAACGCCAGTTCCGCCACCAAGAGGCTAACGGTGAACCCGATCGCACCCAGTACCGACAGGGCGAACATGTCGCGTGCGCCCAGTCCGGCGGGACGTCGCGCGAGGCCGGTCCGCACGGCGAGCCAGCCCGAGCCGAAGATACCAAGGGTCTTCCCGGCGAGCAGTCCGACGCCGATCGCCAGCGCCAGCCGGTCGGTGACGAGTTCGCCGAAGACCGTGCGCGACACCGGAATTCCCGCCGCGAACAGCGCGAACAGCGGCACGCACACACCCGCCGAGACGGGCTGGAAGAGGTGTTCGAGCCGGGCGGCGGGGGCGAGGTCCTCGCCGGGATCGGGCCGCACCCGGGTCAGCAGCCCGCACGCCACCCCCGCCAGCGTGGGGTGAATTCCCGCCTGGTGCAACGCGAACCACGCGCCCAGCGCCAACGGCACGTACAGCAGCGGCGTCCGGATCCGAAACCGTTGCGCCACCGCCCATCCCGCGAGGCAGGCCGCCGCGAGCAGCAGCCAGCCGACCAGTACCGTCCCGGTGAACAGCACGGCGATCAGCACGATCGCGATCAGATCGTCGACCACCGCCAGGCTCAGCAGGAAGACCCGCGCGGTGGCGGGTATCCGCGCTCCCGACACCGCGAGCACGGCCAGCGCGAAGGCGATATCGGTCGCGACCGGAACCGCCCAGCCCCGATCCATTCCGGGGAACCCGTGCCCGATTCCCCACGCGAGCAGCGCGGGCACGACCACCCCGCCCACGGCCGCCACCACCGGCAGGATCGCCCGCCGCCGATCCGCGAGTTCCCCCACCACCAACTCGCGCTTCAGCTCGAGCCCCGCGACGAAGAAGAAGATCGCCAGCAGCCCGTCCTGTGTCCACTCGGCGACGGTCAGCTCCAGCCCGGGGACACCGAGCCGAGCATCCGCGATCGTCGAATACGCCGCGCCCCAAGGCGAATTCGCCCAGATCAACGCGATCGCCGCCGCGAGCAGCAGCAGGGTGCCGCCGACGGTCTCGGTACGGAGGATTCGGGCGATCTCGGAGCGCAGCGCGACGATCACGGGAGCCTTTCGGTCGAGCGGTCGTTCGGTTCACGCCGACCAGACTTCCCGGCTCTCCTTACGCGATCTTAACGCCTACCAATTGGTCTTCTTCTCCCGGATCGCCTCGAACACGTTCGGGTCCACCAGCGTCGACGTGTCGCCCAGCTCCCGCCCCTCGGCCACATCCCGCAGCAGCCGCCGCATGATCTTGCCCGATCGGGTCTTGGGCAGTTCCGGCACGATGTGGATCTCGCGGGGCCGCGCGATGGGACTGATCTCGCGCGACACCTCGGCCTTCAGCTCGTCGACCAGATCCTGGCCCGAGTTCTTGGCCTCGCCGGTGAGGATGACGAACGCGACGATGCCCTGCCCGGTCGTGGCGTCGCTGGCCCCGACCACCGCGGCCTCGGCGACGCCGTAGTGCCCGACGAGCGCGGATTCGACCTCGGCCGTGGAGATTCGGTGGCCCGACACGTTCATGACGTCGTCGACGCGGCCCAGCACCCACAGGTCGCCGTCCTTGTCGAGCTTGGCCCCGTCCCCGGCGAAGTACCAGCCCTGCGCGGCGTAGCGCTCCCAGTAGGTCGCCTTGTACCGCTCGGGATCGCCCCAGATGCCGCGCAGCATGGACGGCCACGGCTGATCGAGCACCAGATACCCGTTGGCCTCGGTCTCGCCGAGCGGAACGGGATTGCCCTCCTCGTCGACCACCTGCGCGGAGATGCCCGGCAGTGGCGTCATGGCCGCGCCCGGCTTGGCCGCGGTCACCCCGGGCAGCGGGGAGATCATGATCGCGCCGGTCTCGGTCTGCCACCAGGTGTCCACGATCGGGGTCCGGCCCGCGCCGATGACCTCCCGATACCAGCGCCACGCCTCCGGATTGATCGGCTCGCCGACCGACCCCAGCACCCGCAGGCTGGACAGATCGTGCGCCCCGGGGATCTCGCGGCCCCACTTCATGAAGGTGCGGATCAGCGTCGGCGCGGTGTAATAGATTGTGACGCCGTACTTTTCGATGATCTGGAAGTGCCGGTGCTCATCGGGCGAATTCGGCGTCCCCTCGTAGACCACCTGGGTGGCCCGGTTCGACAGCGGACCGTACACGATGTAGCTGTGCCCGGTCACCCAGCCGATGTCGGCGGTGCACCAGTACACGTCCTCGCCCGGCTTGTGGTCGAACACGTAGTGGTGCGTGTAGGACGCCTGGGTGAGATATCCGCCGGAGGTGTGCAGGATGCCCTTCGGCTTCCCGGTCGTGCCCGAGGTGTAGAGGATGAACAGCGGATGCTCGGCGTCGAACGGCTGCGCCTCGTGCTCGGCCGAGGCCCGCTCGACCGTCTCGTGCCACCACAGATCCCGGCCCTCGGTCCACGGCACCTCGATTCCGGTGCGCCGCACCACGAGTACGTGTTCCACGCTGTGCTCGCTGCCGTACAGCGCCTCGTCCACGGCCTCCTTCAGCGGCGCGGCCTTCCCGCGGCGCCACTGCCCGTCGGTGGTCACCACCAGACGCGCCTCGGCGTCGTCGACCCGCTGCCGCAACGCCGTGGGGGAGAACCCGGCGAACACCACCGAATGGGTCAGTCCCAGCCGCGCGCACGCCAGCATGGCGACGATGGCCTCCGGGACCATCGGCATATAGATGGCAACCCGATCCCCGGCCACCAGGCCGAGTTCGGTGAAGTAGTTGGCGGCCCGGCTGACCTCCGCCAGCAACTGGGCGTAGGTGAGGTCGCGGGAATCGCCCGGCTCGCCCTCCCAGTGGATGGCCACGGTGTCGCCGTACCCGTCGGCGACATGACGGTCCACGCAGTTGTAGGCCACGTTCAGGGTGCCGTCGACGAACCAGCGCGCGAACGGGGCGTCGTCCCAATCCAATACCCGCGTCCACGGCCGATGCCAGTGCAATCGGCTGGCCTGTTCGGCCCAGAAGGTCTCGCGGTCGGCGGCGGCACGATCGTAGAGAGACGCACCGGCGTGGGCCGCGGCCGCGAACTCCGCGGTCGGCGGGTAGGCATCCTGGTGATCAGCGGAGGTTTCGGTCATCTCGTCTCTTCTTTCGGAGGCGCTTCGACCGCGGGTGACCGCGGCCACGTTCGACCCTAACCCACCCATGACCTGCGTCGCGCCGGAGTCCGGACGCTCGATGGGTCGAGCGTCGCTGCTATCCGGATTGCCCAACCCGTCCCCGGAACCGCGGGCAATGAGTCGGCAATGTTGCTGTATTGCTAACAACCGGAACAAAGACGGGCCGATCCGCTGACAACCCGGGTGGCGGTGGCTACTGTCCGACTCACCACCTGGATCGTCGGTGCCCGCGGGCGGATCCCTGCGCGCTCCGGCGCTCCTGTTGCTTTCCTGGAACCGGGAGAATGCGTTGAGACTCAAGGTGATCACCGCGCTGGGCGCGGCAACCCTGTTGGCCACGAGCCTGGCCCTGACCGGATGTTCCTCCTCCGGCGGCGGCACCGATGTCGTCACGGTGAACGGGGGCGAACCGCAGAACCCGTTGGTGCCCACCAATACCAACGAGAACATGGGCGGCCGCGTCGTCGACCGCCTGTTCGCGGGCCTGAAGTTCTACGACGCGGAGGGCAAGGCGCACAACGAGGTCGCCCAATCGATCGAGAGCACCGATCGACAGCACTACAAGATCACCATCAAGGACTGGAAGTTCACCGACGGCACCCCGGTGACGGCGAAATCCTTCGTCGACGCCTGGAACTACGGCGCGCTCGGCACCAACGCCCAGTTGCAGAACTGGGTGTTCGAGCAGATCGCCGGGTACGACGACGTGTCCGCGAATCCGCCCAAGGCGCAGACCATGTCGGGCCTGAAGGTGGTCGACGACAAGACCTTCACCGTAGATCTGAAGCAGCCCTCGATCGACTTCGAGCTGGAGATGGGCTTCGCGCCGTTCTATCCGCTGCCCGAATCGGCGTACAAGGATATGAAGGCGTTCGGCGAGAAGCCGATCGGCAACGGCCCCTACAAGTTCGACTCCTGGGACCACAACGTCAAGATCGAGATGACGCCGAATCCGGACTATCACGGTGGCCGCCCCGCCAAGAACAAGGGCCTGCGCTTCGTGATGTACCAGTCCTACGACACCGCCTACGCCGATCTGCTCGCGGGCAACCTCGACGCACTCGACGTCATCCCCGACAGCGCGCTCTCGTCGTACCAGAAGGATCTCGGCGATCGCGCCATGACCAAGCCGATCGCGTACGCCCAGCACATCGGCGTGCAGCCGAGCGTCCCGCACTTCGGCGGGCCCGAGGGCGTGCTGCGCCGCAAGGCCATCTCGATGGCGATCAATCGAGAACAGATCGCGCAGAACATCTTTCACGGCACCCGGGTGCCCGCCCAGGACTTCACCGCGTTCACCCTGCCCGGCTTCCGCAAGGATCTGCCCGGGTCGGAGGTGTTGAAGTACAACCCCGACGAGGCCAAGAAGTTGTGGGCCCAGGCCGACGCCATCGCGCCGTGGTCGGGTCGCTACGAGATCGCCTACAACTCCGACGGCGGTCATCAGGCGTGGATCGAGGCGGTCGCCAACAGCGTCAAGAACACCCTCGGCATCGAGGCGGTCGGCGTGCCGTATCCGACGTTCAAGAACATTCGCGACGCCATCAACGACAAGTCCATCGGCAAGGCGTTCCGCTACGGCTGGCAGGGCGACTACCCGTCGATGTTCGAATTCCTGACCTCGCAGTACCTGACCGGTTCGGCCACCAACAATGTCGGCTACGCCAATCCGGAGTTCGTCCGGTTGCTCGACGCCGCGCAGGCCGCGCCCACCCCGGAACAGGCGTACGACATCCTGGCCCAGGCCCAGCAGATCCTGTTCCAGGACATGGCCGACATCCCGGTCTTCGACTACAACGTGGCCGCGGGCCGCTCGGATCGGGTGACCAAGGCCGAGGTCACCTGGTCGGGTCTGTTCGATTTCGAGAACATCGAGAAGTAGCCGCCGTTCTCCCGGGAGTTGAACCATGACTTGGTATGTCGTGCGGCGGCTGCTCCAGATGATCCCGGTCTTCCTGGGTGCGACGCTGCTCATCTACGCGATGGTGTTCCTGCTGCCCGGCGATCCGATCCGGGCGCTGGCGGGTGATCGGCCCATGTCGCCCGCGGTGGAGGCCGGGCTGCGGGCGCGCTATCACCTGGATCAGCCGTTCATCGTGCAGTACCTGGAGTACCTGAAGGGCATTCTCACGCTGGACTTCGGCACCTCGTTCTCGGGTCGCCCGGTGCGCGAGGAACTCGCCCGGGCGTTCCCGATCACGTTCCGGCTGGCGATCCTGGCGGTGGCCTTCGAGGGCGTGTTCGGGGTGCTGTTCGGCCTGATCGCCGGGCTGCGCAAGGGGCGGCTGTTCGATTCCACGATGCTGGTGCTCAGCCTCGTCATCATCGCGGTGCCGATCTTCGTGGTCGGGTTCCTGGCGCAGTTCCTGCTGGGGATCAAATGGGGGATCGCGCCGGTGACCGTCGGCGGCAAGGCCGAGTGGGGCGATCTGATCGTGCCCGCGATCGTGCTCGGCTCGCTCTCGTTCGCCTACGTGCTGCGCCTGACGCGAAACTCGGTGGCGGAGAACATGAGTGCCGACTACGTCCGCACCGCCACCGCCAAGGGGCTGAGCCGTCGGCGCGTCATCGTGGTGCACATCCTGCGCAACTCGATGATCCCGGTGATCACCTTCCTCGGCGCCGATCTCGGCAGCCTGATGGGCGGGGCGATCGTGACCGAGGGCATCTTCAACATTCCCGGCGTCGGCGGCACGCTCTATCAGGCCATCACCCGCGGCGAACCGCCGACGGTGGTCGCGTTCGTGACGGTGCTGATCATGGTGTTCCTGATCTCGAATCTGATCGTCGACCTGCTCTACGCCGCGCTCGACCCGAGGATTCGCTATGCCTGAGCCGTCGACCCGCGAAACCCGGCCCGGCCAGGAACATTTCGTGGCCCCGCCGGACGAGGTGGAGGTGCTCGCGACCGACCGGCTCGACGAGACGGCCGCGCCGACGAGTGTGTGGCGCGACGCCTGGCGGCAGTTGCGGCGCAATCCGATCTTCCTCGTCGCCGCTGTCCTGATCGCCTTCGTCCTGCTGGTGGTCGCGTGGCCGGGCCTGTTCACCGACCTCGATCCCCGGTATTGCAGCGGTGATTTCAGCATGCGCGCGCCCGGCGGCGGCCATCCGTTCGGCTTCGACAAACAGGGCTGCGACATCTACGCGCGCACGATCTACGGCGCGCGGGCGTCGGTGGCGACCGGCGTCGGCGCGACGCTGCTGTTCGTGCTGATCGGCGGCACGCTCGGCGCGTTCGCCGGATACTATGGCGGACTGCTGGATTCGATCGTGTCGCGGGTCGCGGAGATCTTCTACGCGCTGCCGCTCATGCTCGCCGCCATCGTGGTCATGCAGCTGCTGGAGTCGCGCACGATCTTCACGGTCATGCTGACGCTGGCCTCGTTCAGCTGGCCGCAGGCCGCCCGCATCGCCCGCGCGGCGGTCATCCAGGCCAAGAACAGCGAATACGTCACGGCGGCAAAGGCATTGGGCGTATCCCGGTTCCGGACGCTGATCCGGCACGTACTGCCCAACTCGGCCGGCCCGCTGATCGTGGTCAGCACGATCTCGCTGGGCGTGTTCATCGTGACCGAGGCGACGCTGTCGTATCTGGGTGTCGGCCTGTCCCGCACGATCGTGTCGTGGGGGGCCGATATCGCCGCGGATCAGAAGGAGATCCGCACCTCCGGCATCCTGTTCTATCCCGCGACGGCGTTGGCGCTCACCGTGCTCAGCTTCATCCTGCTGGGCGACGCGGTGCGCGACGCGCTGGATCCCAAGGCACGCAAGAGGTGAGCACGATGGACCGTCCGCTGCTCGAGGTGCGCGATCTCGAGGTCGGCTTCACCGCCGAGGGCCGCACCATCCCGGCCGTGCGCGGGGTGAACCTGTCGGTGTATCCGGGCCAGACCGTCGCGATCGTCGGCGAGTCCGGGTCCGGCAAGTCCACGACCGCGCACGCGATCATCGATCTGCTGCCCGGCACCGGCCGGATCACCGGCGGGTCGATCATGTTCGACGGCAAGGATCTGACCGCGGCGTCCGCGCGCGAGGTCGTCGCCGTGCGCGGCCGCGGCATCGGCTTCGTACCGCAGGACCCGATGTCGAATCTGAACCCGGTGTGGAAGGTCGGCTTCCAGATCCGGGAGACGTTGGTGGCCAACGACATCGCCACGGGCGCGGCGGCGAAACGCCGGGTGCCGGAGCTGCTCGCCGAGGCCGGTATGTCGGACGCCGAGCGGCGGGTCAACCAGTATCCGCACGAGTTCTCCGGCGGAATGCGCCAGCGCGCCCTGATCGCCATGGGCCTGTCGTGCCGCCCGAAACTGCTCATCGCCGACGAGCCGACCTCCGCGCTCGACGTCACCGTGCAACGCCAGATCCTCGACCATCTCGACGGTCTCACCAGCGAACTGGGCGCCGCGGTCCTGCTGATCACCCACGATCTGGGGCTGGCCGCGGAGCGCGCCGAACATCTGGTGGTCATGTACCGGGGCCGGGTGGTGGAATCCGGTCCGGCACTGGACATTCTGCGCGAGCCGCGGCATCTGTACACCAAGAAGCTGGTCGAATCGGCGCCGTCGCTGGCCTCGCAGCGGCTGTCGTCGGTGCGCCAGCGGGCCGAGGTGCGCGAACAGGCCATCGAGGCCGCCGAGCAGCTCGCCGCGACCGACGGCGAATTCGCCGCCGCCCCCGACGATGTCGTGGTCGCGGAGAATCTGACCAAGGTCTTCAAGATCCGCGGCGGCGTGCCGTGGAAATCGAGCGAGCTGGTCGCCGTGGACGATGTGTCGTTCCGCGTGCGGCGCGGCACCACGACCGCCATCGTCGGCGAATCGGGATCCGGGAAATCGACTGTGGCGCAGATGGTTCTGGGCCTGCTGCCGCCCACGAAGGGGCGGGTCACCTTCGACGGCCGCGAGGTCGCCACGCTGAACCGCACGGCGGCCTTGGCATTTCGCCGCCGGGTGCAGCCGGTGTTCCAGGACCCCTACGGTTCCCTGGATCCGATGTACTCCATCTACCGCACCATCGAGGAGCCGCTGCGCACCCACGGCATCGGCACCCCGAAGGAACGCGAGGCCACCGTGCGCGACCTGCTGGACAAGGTCTCCCTTCCCGCGTCGGTCATGCGCCGCTACCCCAACGAACTCTCCGGCGGCCAGCGCCAGCGCGTCGCCATCGCCCGCGCCCTGGCCCTGTCGCCCGAGGTGGTGGTCTGCGACGAGGCGGTCTCCGCCCTCGACGTCCTCGTCCAAGCCCAGATCCTGACCCTGCTCAACACCCTGCAGGCCGAGCTGGGCCTGTCCTACCTGTTCATCACCCACGACCTGGCCGTGGTCCGCCAGATCGCCGACGACGTCGTCGTCATGCAGAACGGCCGAATCGTCGAATCCGCCTCGACCACAGCCGTTTTCGACAACCCACGCTCCGACTACACCCGCCGCCTCCTCGACGCCATCCCCGGCCGCGACCTGCTGCGCTCGGCCTGACCCGCGCGGTGGTCATGTCCGAGGGCGGGTGAGTGAGGGCGGCCCGGGGCTCGGGGACGTGTGAGCGAGGGCGGCGCGGCGTTCGGGGGTAGGTGAAGCGAGGGCGGTCCGGGGCTCGGGGGCGGGTCATGGGGGCTGGACTAGCGTGGGCGTCGTGACTGACGTGCTGCAACCCCTCGTGGAGCTGCCCGGTGTGCGCGAGGCCGCCGACCGGGCCCGGGACGCGCTGGCCGAGGTGCACCGGCACAAGGTCAATCGGCGCGGCTGGCCCGGGACGGCGGCCGAGGCGGCGGTGCGGGCGGCGCGGTCGTCGTCGGCCATCGACGGCGGCGGCACCGAACTGCCGCCCGAAGGGGCGCCGGCGGATCCGATCCTCGCGGGGGCGCTGCGGGTCGGACAGGCCCTCGACGGGGAGGCGCTGCGCAATCTGGTCGCCGTCTGGCAACGCGCGCCGCTCCAGGCCCTGGCCCGGCTGCACCTGCTCGCCGCCGCCGATCTGGTGACCGATCCGGAGCGGCTCGGCCGCCCGCGCACCGCCTCCGGCGTCGCCGAACGACTGGACCTGCTCGCGCAGACCGTACTCACCTCGAGCGCCCCGGCGCCCGTCCTCGCGGCCGTCGTCCACGGAGAGTTGTTGGCGCTGCGGCCCTTCGGCAGCGCCGACGGTCTCGTCGCCCGCGCGGCCTCCCGTTTGGTGTCGGTGTCCACGGGGCTCGACCCGCACAGCCTCGGCGTGCCGGAGGTCTTCTGGATGCGCCGCCGTCAGGCGTATCTGGACGCGGCCGAGGGTTTCGGCGCGGGCACCACCGACGGGGTGGGCGGCTGGGTGATCCTGTGCTGCGGCGCGCTGGAAGACGGTGCGCGCGAAGCCCGTTCGATCGCCGACGCCCGCGGCTGAAACGACCCGGACACATCGAAGCGGGCGGCGTGGTCGTCACCGACATCGCCGCCCGCCTAGCACGGACCACCCGGTTACCATGCGTGCTGGTCGGGTTGTGTTCTGCGGCCTCGGCGGTGCGCCGATCCGGACGGTTGATCCCCGCAACTCGTGCGAGGCGTTCGCCGTCGCGGCCCGGTACTCGCAGGCCCACAACGCTGTTGCCCTTGTCGCGGCGCGCTCCGCGTGGGTACCTGGCGTCCGTGCTGGGAAGGACCGGTCGGGAGATCGAACCTTCTCTTCCGGCTGCGACCTTGGCCTTCCGTCCTTCCGTGCGTCCATTGTTACTCTGTGAGCGGCCTCACAGCAAGGGGTGAGAAGGATTCGATTTTTCGGCGTGTTATCCGGCGAGTCGCGTTATTTTTGATAGCTGTTCGCAATAATTCTCAGCGGCGTCGACGCAGCAGCCGGTAGCTGAGCGCCCCCGCCAGCAGGGCGCTGGCGCCGACCACCGCCGTGGCCGCCACGGTCGTCGACGACGGCGCCGGGAAGCGGGCCCACAGCGAGACCGGATTGGAGAACTCGAGCACCGGCCAGCCGCGAGAAACGGCCTCCCGCCGCAGATTTCGATCGGGATTGACGGCCGTCGGATGTCCCACCGCGGACAGCATCGGCAGATCGGTGATCGAGTCCGAATAGGCGTAGCACCGCGACAGGTCGTAGCCCTCGCTCGCGGCCAGCCGGTTCATCGCCTCGACCTTGTTCGGGCCGTAGCAGTAGAACTCGACTTCGCCTGTGTACTTACCGTTTTCGACCACCATGCGGGTCGCGGCGGTGTGCGTCGCGCCGAGACCCGCCGCGATCGGACCCACGATCTCCTCCCCGGAGGCCGAGACGATCACCACGTCGTGGCCGCGAATCTTGTGGTCGGCGATCAGATCCGCCGCCTCGGCGTAGATCAGCGGGTCGACCAGCTCGTGCAGGGTCTCGGCGACGATGGCCTGCACCTGGCTCACGTCCCAGCCCGCGCACATCTTGGTCAGATGCTCACGCATGCGCTCCATCTGATCGTGGTCGGCGCCCGAGAGCAGGAACAGGAAGTGCGCGTAGCTGCTCTCCAGCACGGTTCGCCGATCGATCAGGCCCTGGGCGAGGAACGGCCTGCTGAACACGAACACGCTCGACTTGGCGATGACCGTCTTGTCCAGATCGAAGAAGGCGGCGATGCGTTCGGGGCGCGTACTCGTCACGCGTCCAGGATAGGTATCGGTGGCGCAAAGACGCCCGGCCGGTGGACTTGCGTTTCGGGCGGGGCGTGGGTGTAGTATTGCTGGCACCTGGACATGGTCCAGGCGCGTTCAGCCCGACCCCCCGGGGCTGAACCCCGACGGCCCCAGCCTCCTCCCCCCCGGCTGGGGTCGTCCTCTATTTCCAGCACTTTTCGAAGTTGTCCACACCCCCGTAGTTATCCACATTCGTGGTTCACCCCCTGTCGCCCGCTCCCGGCTCGAGCCACGCTGGCCTGCATGAATCCCCTTGCAGCGCTTCCCACTTCGGCCCTGGTCCTCATCACCGATCACCGCCTGCGCGACGAGGTCCGGCGCATCGCCGCCGCGGCCGATCGCCGCCTCGACGAACGGCTGCCACCCATCGCCCGGCACGCCTGGCTCGCCGCGGGTTCGGTGATCCTCGACGCGGCCAACGCCCGCGCCTGCGCCGAATCCGGCTGTCCCCGACGCGCGGGCACCATCGTCGTCACCGCGGGCGAACCCGGCCTCGCCGACTGGCAGGCCGCGGCCGCCGTCGGCAGCGATCGCGTGCTCGCCCTGCCCGCCGCGGCCGACGGCCTCATCGCATCCCTCGCCGACCACGTCCAGCGCGGTTCGGGCGACGGCGTGGCGGTCGCCGTCGTCGGGGCGGGCGGCGGGGCCGGGGCCTCGGTCCTCGCCGCCGCCGTCGCCCTCACGGCCGCGGCCGACCGCTTCCGCGACGACACCCTGCTCGTCGACGGCGACCCCCTCGGCGGCGGCCTGGACCTGCTGCTCGGCCTCGAAACGACCGCCGGCCTGCGCTGGCCCGACCTGGTGGTCGAGGATGGCCGCGTCGCCGCCCACGCCCTGCACGACGCCCTGCCCGCGGTCGCGCCCCGGCTGAGCCTGCTGTCCTGCGGTCGCGTCGACGACGGCCCGCCCGACCAGATCGGTCCCGGCGCGGTCCGCGCGGTCGTCGCGGCGGGCCGCGCGGCCGGGAACCTGGTCGTCTGCGACGTGTCCACCGCCCGCGGTCCGCACACCGACCAGATGCTCGACGCCGCCGACCTGGTGGTCCTGGTCGTCCCCGCCCGCCTCCGCGCGGTAGCCGCCGCCCGAGCCGTCGTCTCCTACCTCCGCCCCCGAAATCCCAATCATGCCTTGGTGGTTCGCGGTCCCGCCCCCGGCGGCCTCCGCGGCGCCGATGTGGCCCAGGCCCTCTCACTACCCCTCCTGTCCGCCTTCCGCCCCCAGCCGGGCCTCCCGTACCGCCTGGAACGCACCGGCCTGACCCACCCGCGCGGCCCGCTCCGCACCGCCGCCGAATCCATCCTCGACGCCCTCCCGGAGGTTTCCCGATGACCGACCCCACCCCCTCCCGCACCGATCGCTTCCGCCGCCTCGGCGAAGAACTCGACGCGTGGCGCACCTCCGACAGTCCCGGCCCCACCGCCCGCCTCCGCTATCTCCTCCGAGCGCTTCCCGCCACCACCGCGGTCAATGGCTGGCTCATGTCCGCCCGAACCCGGTGTCCGGCAGCGGTTTCCGAGATCCTCGATTCGGCGCTGTCCCGAATCGTGCGAGCCGCACGTCCGAAACTCGAGCCTTCGCCGAGTTCGGCACCCGACCTCGCCGACGCTTCGGACGACTTCGACGAATCCACCTCAGCCGCTGTGCATCTCCACGACGACGCGCCAAGCAGTGAGTCGTGCACATCGGCGAGCACCACCGAGTCGGTCTCTCCCGCAGACGTTTTCGTGGGCGATGCTTCCGGCGACGTATCGACGCCGGGACCGGACGGTGAGGTTCCCGACACGACCGCTTCGGCGAACGGGTCGGACCGTGCTTCCGAGGAAGGGGCCGATGCCCCGCCCGAATCCGAAGATGACCAGGACTCGGAGGCGGGGCGATGAGCGGCTGGGGTCGTCCGGCCCACGGGCGCAGCACGATTCGGTATCAGCAGTGGGATGTGGTCGCCCGGCGGGAGGAGTGCCCGCGTTGTGCGTCCGCTCCCACCTGGCGTGGGGCGGATCGATGGCGGCGTCCGGATTCGACCGCGGGAGTCGAGGAATGAGCGGCCTGGTGACGGGGGAGCTGCTGGATCGGGTGCGGGAGCGGTTGGTCGCCGAGGCAGCGGATCCGGATCCCGCGCGGGTGGCCGCCGCGATCCGCGCCGAGGCGGGCGGCGTGCTCGGGGATACGGATCTGCTCCGGGCGCTGCGGCTGTTGCAGACCGAGATGACCGGCGTCGGTGTGCTCGAACCGCTGCTGCACGATCCGCGCGTCTCCGATGTCCTGGTGACCGCGCCCGACGCGGTCTGGGTCGATCGCGGGCAGGGACTGCGGCGGACGCGGGTCACCTTCGCCGACGAGGCCGCCGTCCGGCGCCTGGCGCAACGACTCGCCCTGGCCGCCGGCCGCCGCCTCGACGACGCGCAACCGTGGGTCGACGGCCGTCTCCCGGAAATCGAAGGCGTGGTGGGTGATTCGTTCGGCGTCCGCCTGCACGCCGTCCTCGCGCCCATCGCCCACGGCGGGACCTGCCTGTCCCTGCGCGTCCTTCGCCCCGCCACCCAGGACCTCGACGCGCTGGCCGCGGGCGGTGCGGTCACCGCCGAGGCGAAACAGCTCTTGGACCGGATCGTCCGGGCCCGGCTGGCCTTCCTCGTCGTCGGCGGTACGGGCGCGGGGAAGACGACGCTGTTGTCGGGCCTGCTCGCCAAGGTCGACCCGAGCGAACGCATCGTATGCGTCGAGGACGCCGCCGAACTCGCGCCACCGCACCCGCATGTGGTCCGGCTGGTCGCGCGGACCGCGAATGTCGAGGGCGTCGGGGCGGTCACCGTCCGGGACCTGGTCCGTCAGGCGCTGCGCATGCGGCCCGACCGCATTGTCATCGGTGAGGTGCGTGGGGCGGAGGTCGTGGACCTCCTCACCGCGCTCAACACCGGTCACGACGGCGGCGCGGGCACCGTGCACGCCAACTCTCCCCGGGAGGTGCCCGCCCGTTTGGAGGCCCTCGCCGCCCTCGGCGGAATGTCGCGTCCCGCCTTGCACAGCCAGCTCGCCGCCGCCGTTCAGATCGTCCTGCACATGCACCGGCGCGCGACCGGCGACCGCGGCCTCCAGGAGATCGGCCTGGTGACCCGCACCCCCGAGAACCACATCCACGTCGCCCCCGCATGGCATGCCGACACCGTGCCCACCCCCGCGGCTCCCGCGCTCGAGCGCCTCCTCGACGAAAGGCTCCGCCGATGAACCGCCACTCGCGCAATGCCTTCCGATGCGTGCGGGCCGACAACCGGCACCCGGCCGCGGAGGTCTCATGATCGCCCCGCTGCTCGTCCTCGCGCTCGCGCTCGTGGCCCTGCCGTCGGGAGCGGGCAGGCGACGCTTCTCGGCCTTGTTCGCTTCGCCGAGAACTGCCCGAAAGATGCCCTCTGTCTGGGTCTTTCGCGCATTGCTGGGCTGTGCCCTGGTCGCGATGGCCGCCGTCGGTGCCGGTCCGCTCATAGCCGCCGCCCTGATCACAGCCACCGTCGCCGTGCGTCTGCGCCGCGGCAGAGCCGACCGCGATCGAGTCGCGCAATGCCGCGCCCTGGCCGACGGTCTGGAGGTCGTGATCGGCGAGCTCCGCGTCGGCGCCCATCCGGGCGCGGCGGCCGCCGCGGCCGCCGAGGAGAGCGCGGGCACGGCGGCCCGAGCCTTCGCGGCGTGCGCGGCGCGCAGCCGCCTCGGCGGCAATGCCGCCGACGGCCTCCGAGATCCGCGGGCGCCCATAGCCGCGGACCTGAGCCGGGTCGCCGACGCCTGGCAACTCGCCGAGCGATACGGCCTGGCTCTGGCCGAACTCCTCACCGCCACTCGCCAAGACCTGCTGTCCCGCATCCGTTTCCGCGACCGCACCACCGCCGCGCTGGCGGGCCCCCGCGCCACCGCCGCGGTGCTGGCCGCACTACCGCTCATCGGCATAACCCTCGGCCAGCTCATGGGCGCGAGCCCGCTGTCCGTCCTGCTCCGCCCGGGGGCCGGAACCGTGCTGTTGCCGCTCGGCGCGACCCTCGGTTGCCTCGGCATCCTCTGGACCGACTCACTCACCCGGAAGGCGTTGATATGAGCCCGAACTCGTTCGCCTCGACTCGGAAGGGGCTCAGCCGCAATCTGTTCGGAGCCGAATCCCTTACTCGCGGGCACGGCGACGATCCCGCATCGCGCGAGCAAAACTTGCCTCAGGCCCGATGGCCCCGAACCGACTCCGAGCGTCGATGCCGGAGGCACTCGGTTCGAAGGTCGCCGCGAGCCGGGCGAGTACGCGTCCCAGCCGGGCAGTGTCCGACCCGACCCCGCGGGGAACGACCATGACCACCTCCCCGATCGCCCTGGTTCTCCTCGGGGTGGCGCTGCTCGTGGTGCCCGGCCCGCGCTCCTCGCTCGCCCGGATGCGCGCCATGTCCGGCGCACCCCACCGGTCCGCCGGAGAGCCCGCCACCCCGACCCTCGACCCCCTCGCCAACGCCTCCGCCTTCGACCTCCTCGCCGCCTGTCTCCGCGCGGGCCTGCCCGTGGCGATCGCCGCCCGCGCGGTCTCCACCGCCGCCGCCGAACCGCTCCGCACCGCGTTGCGTCACGCCGCCGAACTGCTCGCCCTCGGCGCCGACCCGGCCACCGCGTGGCAGCGGGCCGCCGCCGACACCGGTTCCGGCGACCTGGCCGCCCTCGCCCGCCTGGTCCGCCGCTCCGCTCGCTCCGGCAGCGCCCTGGCGGGTGCGGTAGCCGAACTGGCCGACCACTGCCGCGCCCAGGTCGAGGACGCCGCCGCGGCCCGCGCCGAACGCGCCGGAGTGCTGATCGGCGGACCCCTCGGACTGTGCTTCCTGCCCGCGTTCCTGTGCCTGGGCATCGTGCCCGTGGTGATCGGCCTCGCCGGCCGCCTGCTGGGCGGAGGGCTGCTGTGACCACATCCGGACTCCGGTGCGGAGCGGCCGCACCGGATCGACAGAAGGGAGAGATCCATGCGAGCGACAGTGCGATCGACACTGTGGAAGCTGCGCTTCCGGCTCATCCGCGCACTGGTCGACGACGAGGGCATGAGCACGGTCGAATACGCCATCGGGACGGTCGCGGCCGCCGCCTTCGGGGCGGTCCTGTACACCGTGGTCACCGGCGACTCGATCGTGAACGCCCTCACCAAGATCATCGACAAGGCCCTGAACACGAAGGTCTGACCGAACCGCACCGTGACAGCGGCGCGGTAACCGTCGAGGCCGCCATCGCCCTCGGCACGATCATCGCCGTCGTCGTGCTGTGCCTGGCGGCCCTCCTGGCGGCGTCGGCGCAGGTCCGCTGCGTCGACGCCGCCCGCGAGGCCGCCCGCCTGAGCGCCCGAGGGGCCGACACCGACGCCCTGCCCGCCGCCCGGCGGGTCGCCCCACCCGGCGCGGCCATCGCGCTCCACGACGACAAGGACAACGTCGTCGCATCCGTCACCACCCGCGTGCCCCTGCTCCCACTCCTGGTCCTCCGGGCCGAGGCCGTGGCCGTGCGAGAGCCGGGGGTGCGCGAATGAGCGCCCGCGCGCGGACCGCACCCGGGCGGCCCCGGGACGAGGGCGGCGCCACCGTCCTCGCCTGTGTGGCCGTCGCCGCCCTGCTCGCGCTCACCCTGCTGACCGGCCAGGTCGGCGCGGTCATCGCCGCCCGGCACCGCGCCCAATCGGTCGCTGACCTCGGGGCGCTGGCCGCGGCGGGTGCGCTGGATTCGGGGGCGGGGTGTGAGCGGGCGGAGGAGATCGCGCGGCGCATGCGCGCCAGGGTGCTCGAATGTGACGTCGCAGGTTGGGACGTCACGGTACGCGTAGAGGCGAGCGTGATGGCAGGGCCGCTCGCCGCACGGCCCGTCCGTGCCGCCGCCCGCGCGGGTCCGGTCGATACGAATGAATCGTGAATACGATCGGTCGGCGGCAGGCGGCATTTGGTGACTGCCGACACATGCTGGACGGTCTTGTTGTTCGGCGGAAGTCCGAAACTCGCTACCGGGAATTGCCCTGCCCCCAATTCCCGAATTGATTGATGAAGCGTCATTCGAATTGCGAGCGCCGCGCATGGTTAATCGGGGGGGGCAATGGACCAGTTATTATGAATTTGTTCCTCTTTAATCGTTCCGCCTGGCAGCGACCCATGACCCTCGCCGGTCGCGGCGGGCGCGGCCGAGTTCCGCTTCGACCTGGACCGCGCCCGCTCGCACCGAATAGCGAATCGATCTCACTGAGATGTCCGCTTCGTCACGGTTCGGATTCGCCCTCGTCATCACCCGGCTCCTCGGGCAACTCGGCCAGCAGCACCCGCAGCAGGGCGGCCGCCCCGGCCTTGTCCAGCGGGGTATTGCCGTTTCCGCACTTCGGCGACTGCACGCAGGATGGGCAGCCCGCCGGGCACTCGCAGGACTCGATGACCGACAACGTGGCCGTGAGCCAGGTGCCCAGCCGGGCGAATCCGCGCTCGGCGAAGCCCGCCCCGCCGGGATGCCCGTCGTAGACGAAGACCGTGGGCAGGCCGGTGTCGGGATGTTCGGCGGTCGACACCCCGCCGATGTCCCAGCGATCGCAGCTCGCCACCAGCGGCAACATGCCGATCGCGGCGTGCTCGGCGGCGTGCAGCGCGCCGGGCACCCGCTTGGGGTCCAGCCCGGCGCGGGCCAGCAGCCGGGGCGTCACGGTGTAGAGGACCGCCCGGGTGGGCAGCGTCTGCTCCGGCAGATCCAGCTCGATCAGATCCAGTACCTCGCCCGTGGGCAGCGTGCGCAGATAGCCGACGACCTGCCGCGACACACGCACCCGCGCGAGGCCGACGGTGACGTCCCCGTGCGCGTGTTCGGTGGTCATCTCGTCCAGCGCGATCGAGGTGACCGTGCGGGCGCTGGTCGTCCACCCGGGCTGCTCGGCGTGCACGAAGGCCACACCGCCGTCGAGGTCCAGCTCGTCCACCACGAACGTCTCGCCCTGATGCAGGTGGACAGCGCCCTCGTGCAGCGTCGCCGGGGCGCGGCCCGCGTCGGCCGTGCCCAGCAGGCGTCCGCTCTCCTCGTCGACGATGGCCACGGGCGTGCCGATGCCGCCGCGCACGTCGACGGCGTCGTGGGGTTGGGTGGCCGCGGTGACATACCAGCGGCCCGGCCCGGATCCGTGGCGTCGCCTGCGGATCAGGCCCTCCTCGGCCAGTTCGGCGAGCAGTTCACCGGCCTCGAACTCGGCCGCCTCGGCGTCGGTCAGCGGATGTTCCAGGGCCGCGCAGAGCAGATGCGGTCCCAGGACATAGGGGTTGTGCGGATCGGTGATCGTCGCCTCGACCGGCCGGCCCAGCAGGGCGTGCGGGTGGTGGACCAGGTAGTTGTCCAGCGGATCGTCGCGGGCGACCAGCGTGACGAGCGACCCCTGGGTGCGGCGTCCGGCCCGCCCGGCCTGCTGCCAGAACGAGGCGACCGTCCCCGGGAAGCCCGCGATCACCACGGCGTCCAGGCCCGCGATGTCCACGCCCAGTTCGAGGGCCGTCGTCGTCGCCGCGCCGACCAGCGAACCGTCGGCCAGGCCCGCCTCCAGCTCGCGCCGGTCCTCGGCCAGATACCCCGACCGATACGCGGCGACCCGCTCGGCCAGCAGCGGATCCACCTCGGCCAGCAGTCGCCGGGCCTCCATCGCCACGGTCTCCGCGCCGCGTCGCGACCGCACGAACGTCAGCGTGCGGGCGCCCTCGGCGATCAGCTCGCTCATGATCCGGGCGGCCTCCGCGGTGGCCGGGCGGCGTACCGGCGCGCCGTTCTCCCCGGTCGCGGCCAGCAGTGCGGGTTCCCACAGGGCGACGGTCCGCGCGCCCTGCGGGGACCCGTCCTCGGTCACCGCCACGCAGGGCGCGCCGATCAGCCGGGACGCCGCCTCGGCCGGGTCCGCGGTGGTGGCCGAACACAGCACGAACACCGGATCGGCCCCGTAGTGCCAGGCCAGCCGGCGCAGCCGGCGCAGCACCAGCGCCACATGCGAGCCGAAAACCCCACGGTAGGCGTGGCATTCGTCGACCACGACGTAGCGCAGCCGCCGCAGCACCCGGGCCCAGCGCTGATGCGAGCGCAGCAGGCCGAGATGCAGCATGTCCGGATTGGTGAAGATCCACCGCGCGTTCGCGCGCACCCACTGCCGGATCTCGGCGGGGGTGTCGCCGTCGTAGGTCGCGGGATGGACGTCGCGCAACGGCCCCTCGTGCGTGAGGGCGGCCGTCGCGCGCAGCTGATCCGCGCCCAGCGCCTTGGTCGGCGATATGTACAGCGCCGTCGCGCGCGGATCCGCGCGCAGCGCGGTCAGCACCGGCAGCTGATAGCCCAGCGACTTTCCCGACGCTGTCCCCGTGCACAGCACCACGTGCCGCCCGCTCGCGGCCAGATCGGCCGTGCGGGACTGATGTGACCACGGGGCGTCGATACCGCACCCCTGAAACGCGGCGACCACATCCGGCGATACCCAGGAAGGCCAGGAGGTGACCCGGGCCGCGCGGGCCGGAAGGTCGCTGACGTGGGTCAGGCGGAGGTCGCCATCCGGATGCTCGGTGAGGACACGATTGAGCAACGATCGGCCATAGCTCGACTCCGCGCGCGGTCTCGTCCGCAGCGTCTGCTCGCCCGGATTCATCCGACCGGACCCGGGGCGGCCAGGGATTGTGTGAACGGTGTGTGTTGCAAGAGGTCTACCTGCCATTTCACTACCGAGTAGCGACCTGTGTCACAGCGTGTTTCCCTGACGGTCGATGGGTTATCCGGAAGCAAACCTACTCCAAGTACGGATAACAGCATTGTGCGCCTCACCTGCGCATTCGCAAGATCATCTTTTTTGCAAATTGTCGGTAACTCGACTGTTGAATTGCCCGGAGACATGGTTAAGTGGTTCCTGGTCGCAAGCTTCTGTGTTCGAGGGAACGGATCCAAAGTCCAAACCATCAGCAGGATCGGTGTTGCGAACGGTGTGCTTGATGCTTCCTGCAGGGGGAACAGAGTACAGCGGTCGGAACGGACCCGGTGGACGAACCAAAGTTGTCCGCCGTTCCGGTATGGAAAGAGAAGGAACAGAATGGCACAGGGAACTGTGAAGTGGTTCAACGCGGAGAAGGGGTTCGGCTTCATCGCGCCCGAGGACGGCTCCGCTGACGTCTTCGTCCACTACTCCGAGATCCAGGGGTCGGGCTTCCGCACCCTCGAGGAGAACCAGAAGGTCGAGTTCGAGGTCGGCCAGGGCACCAAGGGCCCGCAGGCCACCGGAGTTCGCGCCATCAGCTGAGCGCGTAAGTTCGATCCGCTCGTCCCTCACCGCCCACCTGCGGTGGGGGACGAGCTGTATCCGGGGGCAGTACACTCGACCGGAAACGGGGCATTCCAACACGCCGTAGACCAGCTGCGGTCGTACAACCAGGTATAAACGTCTCTGGTGGGAGACATCTGTCTCCGCCACATGCCCCAGCCGCGCGCTGCGCGCCACGCGCCCGCGCGGGTCGACAGGAAAGGTGTGTTCGCCGGTGGCAACACGAGACCGCGGTGCGGCGCCGAAATCCCAGGCAGCGCCCGACCAGGGCCGCGCCCTGCGTCGTCTCGTGATCGTGGAGTCCCCGACGAAGGCCAAGAAGATCGCCCCCTACCTGGGCCGCGGCTATGTCGTCGAGGCATCGGTCGGCCACATCCGCGACCTGCCGCGCGGCGCCGCCGACGTGCCCGCCAAATACAAGGGGCAGTCGTGGGCCCGCCTCGGCGTCGACGTCGACAACGACTTCGAGCCGATCTATGTCGTGAGCCCCGATAAGAAGGGCAAAGTCTCCGAGCTGAAGAACCTGCTCAAGGACGCCGACGAGCTCTACCTGGCCACCGACCCCGACCGCGAGGGCGAGGCCATCGCTTGGCACCTGCTGGAGACCCTCAAGCCCAAGATCCCCGTGCGCCGCATGGTGTTCCACGAGATCACCGAGCCCGCCATCCGCGCGGCCGCGGCCGACACCCGGGATCTGGACAACGACCTGGTCGACGCGCAGGAGACCCGCCGCATCCTGGACCGGCTCTACGGCTACGAGGTCAGCCCCGTGCTGTGGAAGAAGGTCATGCCGCGCCTGTCGGCGGGCCGCGTGCAGTCGGTGGCGACCCGCATCGTCGTGCAGCGCGAGCGCGAGCGCATGGCGTTCCGCTCGGCCGAATACTGGGATATCGCAGCCAAATTCGACGCCGGGGGCGGCGCGAGCGACGCGGCCAACCCGCGCACCTTCGGCGCCCGCCTGGTCACGGTGGACGGCAATCGCGTCGCGGGCGGACGGGATTTCGGCTCCGACGGCCAGCTGAAGACCAGCGGCGTCACCGTGCTCGACGAGGGCCACGCCCGGCGGCTCGCGGAAGCCTTGGGCGACAGCGACTTCCGGGTCAGCTCGGTCGAGTCCAAGCCCTACACCCGGCGCCCGTACGCGCCGTTCATGACCTCCACGTTGCAGCAGGAGGCCGCCCGCAAACTGCGGTTCGGCTCCGAGCGCACGATGCGGGTCGCGCAGCGGCTGTACGAGAACGGCTACATCACCTATATGCGTACCGACTCCACGACCCTGTCGGAGTCGGCGATCGCGGCCGCCCGCGCCCAGGCGACCCAGCTCTACGGTCCGCAGTTCGTGCACCCGACCCCGCGGCAGTACACCCGCAAGGTCAAGAACGCGCAGGAGGCGCACGAGGCCATCCGCCCCGCGGGCGACACCTTCGCCACGCCGGGTGAACTGGCGTCGCGCCTGGATCAGGACGAATTCCGGCTCTACGAGCTGATCTGGCAGCGCACGGTCGCCTCGCAGATGGCCGACGCGCGCGGCACCACGCTCACCGTGCGCATCACGGGTGTGGCGGGCACCGGCGAGGAGTGCGTGTTCTCCGCGTCCGGCCGCACGATCACCTTCCCCGGCTTCCTCAAGGCGTACGTCGAGAGCGTCGACGAGGACAGCGGCAGCCAGTCCGACGACGCCGAATCGCGACTGCCCGCGCTCGACGAGGGCCAGGGCGTCACCGCGACCGAGCTCACCCCGGACGGGCATACGACCAATCCGCCGCCGCGCTACAACGAGGCGTCGCTGATCAAGGCGCTCGAGGAACTGGGCATCGGTCGCCCGTCCACCTACGCCTCGATCATCAAGACCATCCTCGATCGCGGCTACGTCTACAAACGCGGCAACGCGCTGGTGCCCTCGTGGGTCGCGTTCGCGGTGGTCGGGCTGCTCGAGGTGTACTTCGGGCGGCTGGTGGACTTCGACTTCACCGCGGCCATGGAGGACGATCTCGACGCCATCGCCGGCGGTCGCGAACGACGCGGAAACTGGTTGTCCAGCTTCTATTTCGGCGGCGACCACGGCGCCGAGGGTTCGGTCGCGCGCTCGGGCGGGCTGAAGCGGATGGTCGGCGAGCGGCTCGACGACATCGATGCCCGCGAGATCAACTCGATCAAGATGTTCACCGACGACGAGGGCCGCGATGTGGTGGTCCGCGTCGGACGGTTCGGTCCCTATCTCGAGCGGATGGTCGTCAACCCCGACGATCCCGACGGCGACCCGATCTCGCAGCGCGCCAATCTGCCCGACGATCTGCCGCCCGACGAGCTGACCCCCGAGGTCGCCGAGAAGCTGTTCTCGACCCCGCAGGAGGGCCGCGAACTCGGTGTCGATCCGGAGACCGGGCATCGAATCGTGGCCAAGGAGGGCCGATTCGGGCCCTACGTCACCGAGGTCCTGCCCGAGCCGGAGGCCGACGCCGAGGCCAAGAAGGGCACGAAGAAGGCCGCCGCGCCGAAACCGCGGACCGGTTCGCTGTTCAAGTCGATGGATCTGGCCACGATCACCCTCGACGACGCGCTGAAGTTGCTGTCGCTGCCGCGGGTGGTCGGCGTCGATCCGGCCAGCGGCGAGGAGATCACCGCGCAGAACGGCCGCTACGGGCCGTATCTGAAGAAGGGCACCGATTCCCGCTCGCTGACCGGTGAGGACCAGATCTTCACCGTCACGCTGGACGAGGCGCTCAAGATCTACGCCGAACCCAAGCGCCGCGGTCGCCAGGCCGCCAGCGCCGCGCCGCTGCGCGAACTGGGCGCCGATCCGGCCACCGGGAAGCCGATGGTGATCAAGGACGGTCGCTTCGGCCCGTATGTCACCGACGGCGAGACCAATGCCAGCCTGCGCAAGGGCGACGAGGTCGAGTCGATCACCGACGAGCGGGCGGCCGAACTGCTCGCCGATCGCCGCGCGAAGGCGCCGGTGAAGAAGACGGCCAAGAAGGCGGCGAAGAAGACCACCGCCAAGAAGGCGACGACGGCCAAGAAGACCACCAAGTCGGCGGAGAAGGCCCCCGCGAAGAAGGCGGCGGCCAAGAAGACGACCGCGGCGAAAGCGAGATAGCGGAAATCGGCCGTTGTCCGTTTTCTGTCGGTGCCCTGCCGTAGCGTGACGAGCCATCCGAGCACGTCCAGCGGAAGGACATTCGATGACCGTCCCCTCGATCGCCCAGGAGCGCGACGATCTGATCGCGATGCTCGACGATCAGCGCGAGCTGTTCCGGATCACCTTGCGCGGCATCGACGACCAGCAGGCCCGGCAACGCACGACCGTGAGCGAACTGACGCTCGGCGGCCTGCTGCATCATCTGGTCAGCTGTGAGCGGCACTGGTACACGGTGCTGGTCGAGCGCGACGAGAACGCGAAAGTCGATGTGTCGCAGTTCGATTCGGAGTACCGGCTGGGCCCCGAGGAGACCATCGAGGGCCTGCTGAAGGAGTGGGAGACCGTCGCGGCCGACACCGCCGAACTCATTCGATCCGTCGACAGCCTCGACACCTCCATCCCCAAGCCGACGGCCCCGTGGGCGCCCGAAAGGACTTGGCAGACAGTGCGTTTCACGCTGTTGCACATTCTGCGGGAGATCGCGCACCACAGCGGCCACGCCGACATCATCCGCGAGGCGCTCGACGGCGCGAACAGCACCTATCAGCGGGGTTCCTGACCTTGGCTAGGGTGTAGCGCGTGGCTGGAGTCTTCGATCGGCTGGTGGGTCAGGATGCGGTCGAGTCCGAGCTGACGGCCGCGGCGGTGGCGGCGCGCAGCGGGGAGCCGTCCTCGGCGATGACGCATTCGTGGTTGTTCACCGGGCCGCCCGGTTCGGGACGGTCCGTCGCGGCACTGTGTTTCGCGGCGGCGTTGCAGTGCACCGATCTGGGCACGCCCGGTTGTGGTCACTGTCACGCCTGCACGACCACGATGGCCGGCACGCACGGCGATGTCCGCCGCGTCGTGCCCGAGGGGCTGAGCATCGGCACCAAGGAGATGCGCGAGATCGTTCAGGTCGCGGCCCGGCGCCCCAGCACCGGCCGCTGGCAGGTCGTCGTGGTGGAGGACGCGGACCGGTTGACCGAGGCGGCGGGGAACGTGCTGCTGAAGGTGGTCGAGGAGCCGCCGGAACGCACGGTCTTCCTGCTCTGCGCGCCCTCGGTCGACCCCGAGGACATCTCGATCACCCTGCGTTCGCGCTGCCGTCATGTCCACCTGGTCACCCCGTCGGTCCCCGCGATCGCCCAGGTGCTGCGCGAACGCGACGGCCTCGACGCCGACACCGCCGCGTGGGCCGCCTCGATCAGCGGCGGCCACGTCGGCCGCGCCCGCCGCCTGGCCACCGACGAGGAGGCCCGCACCCGCCGCAAACGCGCCCTCGCCCTGGTCGCCGCCACCGCCCGTCCCGCCGCGGCCTACGCCGCCGCCGACGAATTGGTGAAGGCCGCCGAGGAGGAGGCCAAACAGGTCAGCGCCGCCCGCGACGAACGCGAACGCGAGGAACTCGCCACCGCCCTCGGCGCGGGCGGCACCGGCAAAGGCACCGCATCGGCCACCCGAGGCTCCGCGGGCGCCCTCAAAGACCTCGAACGCCGCCAGAAATCCCGCGCCACCCGCACCGGCCGCGACTCCCTCGACCGCGCCCTCATCGACGTAGCCGGCCTCTACCGAGACGCCCTGGCCGTCAAATTCGGCGCCGCCCGCCCCGACCCCACCACCCCCATCCCCCTCACCCACCCCGACCTCCCCGACCAGATCCGCGACCTGGCCGCCGAGGTCCCCCCCGAAAACCTCCTCCGCGCCATCGAGGCCGTCCTCTCCTGCCGAGAGGCCCTAGACCTCAACGTCAAACCCCGCTTCGCCGTAGCCGCCATGGTCGCCACCCTCATCACCGCCCGCACCCCCTGACCCCCGCCGATTTCCCCCCAACCCCCCCGCTCCGATAGACTCACCACGCCGCAAGGCACGCCGCCTTAGCTCAGTCGGTAGAGCGCTTCACTCGTAATGAAAAGGTCGGGGGTTCGATTCCCCCAGGCGGCTCCACGTTTCGACTCACCGCCGGGCACCGTTGACGACAGCGATTGACGACAATCACGCTTCGCCACCGAACAGCCCATCCATGCCCGCCACCGCCTCGCGCTGCACCTTCTCGATGACTTCGAGGTACTTCGGCGTCCTGGAGCTGTGCGCGCCGATGTTGCCGAAGAATCTCCAGCAGCTTCGGCGGGCAGCGGAACCGCCGCCTCGGACTCCTCGGTCTTCACATCGTGCAACGTCGCGTGCCGCCGACCCGGTACAGCGCCTGCGTGATATCGACCGTGCCCGCTGCCAAATCCACACCGACCCAACGCAACCCGAGCACCTACACAGGATCAGGAGGGGCGCTGCGCGTCGGCAACCGCGCTGACAATCACACTGCCACTACGGAGAGGCTCAATCGCCGTCCTCTGCTGGCGGCAGCGGAATTAGCCGATATGGCTCGGACAGTCTGAACGTCTGTTTCCAGGGCGCGTGTTTCCTTGAACGGCTGGTCACCTGGATCTGATAACTCGCCGCAGGGTGCTCACCAATTGGCCCTAGCTCAACCTGCCACCAGGCTTCGTCGCCGTCGGTCATCGGGCCGAACTCAGCCTTCTTCGGAGAGATCACCCCTGGGGCACCAGGGGTGAACGACGGCCAATCCTGGAGGAACTCAACAGACACCGAGGTCAAGTCGCCAGCCTCGAGCACTAGTACAAGCTCGTAGATCCGGAAGGTGGGATCTCGGGTCGCGATCTCTTTCCGGCTCCACTGGGGCTTCAGCTCGTCTCGGCGACGATCCAGGTTGATTCGCAAGTTTCTCCGGGTGAACCATGCGCTTGCAATGGCCACCAGCAACGCAACGAGCGACACCACAAAGGCCGCAACGGTCATGAGTCAGAACGCTACTCGCCCTGACGAAGTAGATTGCCGACTCGGACACGGGACCTTCCATCCCCCAGGCAGCTCCACGTTTCAGGGTTGTTCGACTTTTCGGTAGAACGACAGGTGGGCTTCGGCTGCCGTTCGCCAATCATATTGTGCCGCAAGGGTTTTTCCTTGGGCTGCCCGGGACGGGTCGGGAATCAGGGCGCGAGCCATCGCCGCGGCCATTTCGACCGGGTCGGTGGCGTAGATGATCGTGTCGCCGAAGACCTCTCGGAGCACCGGGAGGTCGCGGGCTACGACCGGGACTCCGGCTGCGAGGGCTTCCATGGCGGCTAGGCCGAAGCCCTCCTTGGTGGAGAAGAAGGGGACGAGGGTGGCGCCGGAGACTAGGGCGGGGAGGGTTTCGTGGGGGACTGTGCCGAGGATGGTGGGGTGGATGTCGAGGGTTGTGGCGCGGGATTCGAAGGTGGTGCGGTAGGTGCGGTAGTCGAAGAGGGTTTCGCCGCCTGCGAAGACTAGGCGGAGGTGGGGGTGGGTGTCGTGGAGGAGGGAGAACGCCTCCAGGAGGTCCAGGCTGCCTTTGCGGGGTTCGATGCCGCCCAGGGCGAGGATGTAGGGGCCGAGGCGGTGTTGCCAGGCGGCTACGGTGGGGGCGGAATCGGTTGGGGCGGAGGCGAAGCGGGTGTATTCGACGCCGTTGGGGATGACCGTGGGGTGTAGGTTCCAGCCGGAGCGGACCTCGGCGGCGACGGCGGCCGAGACGCAGATGTGGGCGTAGGGGCGGGTGATCGCGCGGTCGTGGCAGCGGATCAGTTCGGGGGTGGTGAAGGAGTCCAGGTGGTGGATGGTGCGGATGCAGTGGTCCACGGCGTTCGCGGTGATGCAGTCCTGGGCGTGCACGATGTCGTAGGACCGGGGGGTGAAGGCCGCGCGTAATACGGTGATGGAGCGCATGATTCGCGGTCCGACCGGTTCGCCGTCGATGCTCTCGAAGGGCACCACGCGGACCTCCACCGCGGGGTCGACGGGCCGGAAGAAAGCCGCGTCGCCGCCGCGGCCGAGGGTCCACACCGTGACCCGGACCCCGAGTTCGGCCAGCGCCTCGGCCAGGTTCAGCGTATGCACCACGCCGCCACGGGGTTTGGTCGAGTACGTGAGCAGCGCGACCCGCATCAGGACCTCAGCAGATTGTGGTAGGCGTCGACCCGCCGCTCCTCCAGATGCCGCAGCACCCGCCGGGCGCGCGTGACCTCCGCGTCGATATCGATGTCGGCGACCGCCAGGCCGCCCTTGGACCAGGTCTTGGCCAGGATGTCGCCGCCGGGACCGACCACCTTCGCCTGCCCGAGGAAGCGCAGCGAACCGGTGATGCCGGTTTGGTTGGAGGAGGCCAGCACCACCTGGTTCTCGGCCGCGCGGGCCTGGTCGTAGAGGTCGAACAGGCGCGACTGGCGGTCGTTGGGCAGGCGGGACGCGCGGTCGGTGACGCTGGCGGGCCAGGCGGACAGGGCCGCGATGGTGCGGGCGCCGTCGAGGGCGAGGGCGCGGGCGGATTCGGGGAAGGTCTTGTCGTAGTCGATGAGCATGCCGAGGCGGCCCACCGGAGTGTCGAAGGCGGCGAAGCTGTTTCCGGCCGCGTAGGCGAGATGCTCCCCGGCGGGCTGGTGCACCTTGCGATGGCGGCCCAGCACGCCGTCGCCGGTGAGGCAGACCGCGGCGTTGTAGCGGGTGTCGCCGCGACGCTCGGCGTAGCCGACGCAGATCGTCATCGCGCCCGCCAACCGGCACAGCAACCGGATCTCGGGTCCGTCGGGATCGATCGGCTCGGGTCCGGCGGCCGGATCGGGATCGCGCAGGTCGCCGATGTAGCCGCCCACGGTGGCGTCGGGCAGGACCAGCAGATCGACGCCGTCGGCGGCGAGCCGGTCGACGATGCCGGTGATCTTGTCCAGCGCGCGGGCGATATCGCTGCCGAAATGGGCGGCGACGGCGGCGATCCGGGTGACGGGCATCTCAGGCCGCGACCGTCGTGGCCGCGGTGCGGGCGATCCGGTCGGCGAGGTGTTCCGCGTCGCGGGCGATCGCGGCGAACCGGCCCGAACCCCAGGTGTGCAGCCACGGCAGCCCCAGGAAGTACAGGCCGGGCGTGGCGGTGACGCCGCGGTTGTGGCACGGGTGACCCTCGCCGTCGAAGACGCCTACCCGCAGCCAGCGGTAGTCGGTGCGGAAGCCCACCGACCACACCACCGCCGTGATACCGCCTGCGGCCAAGTCGATTTCGGTGATCTCCCGTTCGGGCCGCCACACCGGCCGGTAGCGCGGTTCGGTGGGCGCGTCGATGCCCGCGCGGGCGATGTAGGCGTCGATGCCGTCCTTGATGCTCTCGGCCACGGCGTCGGCGGCGTCCAGGTGTTTCGCCAGCGACGGCTCGAAACGCGCTGTGCTGCCGGTGATCTCGACCAGGCGGCCGTAGAGCGCCATACCCTCGAGCGCGAACCGGCGCAGGTCGATATCGCGCCCGCCGCCGCGGCCGGTGACGTAGTGGTTGGTGTTCTCGCGTTTGCCCAGGCCACCGGGCTGATCCTCGATGGGGACGTCGTAGTGGCCCATCTCGTGCAGCCACGCCACGCAGTCCCGCCCCCGGTACCGGCGGGCCACGCGCGGGGCGCTGCCGACCGCGAGATGCACCCGGCGCCCGGCCAGATGCAGATCCTCCGCGATCTGCGCGCCCGATTGTCCCGTGCCGACCACCAGCACCTCGCCCTCGGGAAGACTTGCGGCACTGCGGTATTCGGCCGAGTGCAGTTGCCGGATCGAGCGCGGCAGCCGCTCGGCGAAGCGGGGGATGGTCGGGCGGTGATAGCCGCCGACGGCGACCACCACCTGATCGGAACGCAGTGGCCCCGAGGTGGTTTCGATATCGAACCCGTGCGCGGCCACGGTCACGGCGGTGACGGCGACGTGTTCGCGGACGGGGGGATCGAAGGTGTCGGCGTAGCCGCGCACCCAGGCGTAGACCTCGTCGCGGCTCATGAAGCCGTCCGGGTCGGGGCCGTCGTAGGCGTAGCCGGGCAGCACGCACTGCCAGTTCGGGGTGACGAGCGTGAAGTTGTCCCACCGGGTGTCGTGCCATTCGTGGGCGATGGTGTCGCGTTCGAGGACGACGTGGTCGATGCCGCGCGCGGTCAGATGCCAGCTGATCGACAATCCGGCCTGCCCGCCGCCGATGACGACGACCTCGTGATGTTCGCCGTGCTCAGCCATGGATCGCCGCCAGTTCCTCGGGCAGCGCCGGCCGCCCCACCACGCCGTGCCGCGCGACGACGCTGGCGTAGACCTCGGGGCGACGATCGCGCAGGTTGTACATGCCGCCGCCGCGGGCCAGGCCGAGCGCGCGCTCGACGTCGACGGTCGCGGTGGCCAGCCCCGGTGCGGTGCCCGTGGTGGCGAGCACCTCGCCGCCGGGGCCGACGATCTTCGCGCTGCACACGAAGCGCAGCGAACCGAACGTCCCCGCCTGATTGGAGGCGATCCACACCACCTGGTTCTCCACCGCGCGGGCGCGGTCGAAGATGTCGAAGCGCTGGGTCCAGCGGTCGTCCTCGAGCCGTTCGGCGGTCGCGGTGCGGGCGGTCGGCCACGCCGACAGCGACGCCACGAGTTCCGCCCCGTCCAGGGCCAGCGCCCGCGCGGCCTCGGGGAACGCCTTGTCGTAGCAGATCTGAATACCCATCCGGCCGACCGGGGTGTCGAACGCGCGGTACTCCGAACCGGCCGCGTAGCACAGGTTTTCGCCGAGCGGTTGATGCACCTTGCGGTAGGAGCCGAGGATGCCGTCGCCGGTCAGCGTGACCGCGGCGTTGTAGCGGCGATCCCCGTCGGCCTCGCAGAAACCGAGGGTGACCACGAGATCCCCGGCCAGCGCGGCGATCCGGCGGAGTTCGGGTCCGTCGAGCGTGAGGGCGGGCGGGAGGCTGCGCAGCCGCCGCAGCCGGTCCTCCTCGCTCTCGGCGTCGCCGCCGAGGCTGGGCAGATAGCCGCCCAGGCACGCCTCGGGCAGGACCAGCAGGCGGCTGCCGCGCTCCCGGGCGGTCTCGATCAGCGCGGCGATGGTGCGGTAGCAGGCGTCCAGGTCGCGGCCGAATTCGGCGGCGGCGACGGAGATGGTCAGTTCGGTCATGAGAGTCCCAATCCGGTGACGGTGCCGGGCACCGCGGTGGTGGTGATGCCGTCCGGCCAGCGCAGGCGCACGCCGGGCGTGGCGGTGAGGACACCGCAGACGGCGGAGGTGGCCGGTGCGGGGGCGGCGACGGCCGCGCCGGGCCGGTCGGCGGTGAGCATGGCGAAGCCGGGGAAACAGGTGATCCAGTCCGCCACCGCGGTATTCGCCGGGCGCGGGATGCGCGCCACGTCGAGTTCCGCGCCGACCCCCGACGCCTCGGCGAGCATCCCGGCGGTCCCGGCGAGACCCGCCATGCTGACGTCCTTGGCGGCCGCCGGGGCGGTCTCGGCCACGAACCGGCCGAGCGCGCGCAGCTCGCCGCCGGTGCGGTGGGACGACGAATCCCATTGCCGCCCCGCGTATCCGGCGCGCCAGCGGCCGCCCAGATCGGCGGTGAGGCGCAGTTCGTCGCCCACCTTGCCGCCGCCGCCCGGTACGGGTCGGGCGGTGCGGCCGAGCGCGGTCACCGCCAGCGCGGCCGGTCCGATCTGGGTGTGCCCGCCCAGGACCGGCACGCCCCAGGTGTCGCTCGCGCGGGCCAGGCCCCGCAGGACGCGGGTGAGCAGGGATCGGGTCGGTGCCGCGACCGCGTCGAGCAGGCCGACCGGTTCGGCGCCCATCGCGGCGAGATCGTTGAGGTTGACCAGCGCCGCGCACCAGCCCGCCCATTCCGGATCGCGTTCGACCATCGAGGCGAGGATGGCGTCGCAGGCCGCGACCAGATCGCTGCCCGGTACGGGTGCGCCGTCGTCGCCGCGGAAACCCTTGCCGCCCAAGCCCATCGGCTGGCGGCCGAGGTCGTCGAGCAGCGGGCCGAGCATGGCCTTGGTGGCGCGCGTCAGGCGCTCGACGCGGTCGATCGGCCAGCGCACGCGGACGTGCGCAACGCCTCCGATCACGGTGTCGCCCAAAGGAATCCAGCCCAGTCGCAGGAACAGGGCGGCGTGGCGGCGCTGGACCGTGGCCTCGAACCGCAGCACATTGTTGTTCTCCGCGTACGCGCAGGCCGCGCGCACCAGCGCCTGCCCGACCCCGCGGGTGCGGCGGCCGGGATCGACGACGAGTCGGCTGCCGGTCCACCAGCCCAGATCGGGGTCGAGGGCGGGGGCCAGGCGCACGCCGCCGAGCACGGCCGCGTCCGGGGCGAGCGCGACCAGCACGATCGTGCGCGGATCGTCGTCGGTGTCGTCGAGGTCGCTGCCCTGGAACAGGCCCTGGTCCAGGACGAAGTTCGCGCGGCGCAGCGCCCGGTAGGCGGCGAGGTGGCGGGTGTCGGCGGGGCGGATGAGGAAGCCGTCCCCGGCGGCGAGGCGCGGCCGCCCGGACAGCACGCATTGGTCCAAACGCGGTGTGGCGGAGAATGTCTCGACGTCCGGCATGTCAACCGCCCGCGGTCCGCAGCACGCTGCACGCCCCGCAGGCCGCACAACCCGCCTTCTGTTGATCGCCGGTCATCCCCGCGCGGCGCAGCTGCGCGGCGACCCGGCGGGTCACGTCCTCGAGCAGCGCCGGGGACGGAGCCGTGGCGCCGTCGACGTCGGTGGCGAGGGTGCCCGCCAGCGGCCGGAACGGCACCACGAACGGGTACACGCCCATGGCGATCAATTCCGTTGCGCCACTGACCAGTTCGTCGGGATCCTCACCGAGGCCGACCAGGAGATACGTGGAGACCTGATTGCGGCCGAAGATCCGCACGGCCTCGGCCCAGGCGGCCCGGTACTCGGTGAGCGGGACCGTGGACTTGCCCGGCATCCAGCGGGCCCGCACCCGATCGTCGAGGGATTCGACGTGGATGCCGATCGCGTCGGCGCCCGCCGCGCGCAGCTCCGCCAGTGCCGCCAGGTCCGCGGGCGGTTCGCACTGCACCTGGATGGGCAGTTCCGGCACCGCCTGCCGTACCGCGCGGACGCAGCGCGCCAAATGTCGTGCGCCGCGGTCCTTTCCGGCGCTGGTGCCGGTGGTGAGCACCAGCTGCCGCACCCCGTCGAGCCGGACGGCCGCCGTCGCGACCTCGGCGATCTGGTCGGGCCGTTTCACCGCGACCGTCGCGCCCGCGGTCAGCGACGCCTCGATGGCGCAGAAGCGGCAGCGCTGGTCCTCGTCGTAGCGGACGCAGGTCTGCACGACGGTGGTCGCGAGCACGTCCGCGCCGTGCAGCCGGGCGATCCGCTCGTAGGCGATGCCGTCGGCGGTGCGCAGGTCGTAGAAGCGGGGGCGGCGGACCGGTTCCACCGTGACGCCGAGGTCCGTGCCCTCGCGCAGCAGGCGATCGCCGCGCAGGCTGTAGGGGCTGTCGGAGCGGAGCGGAACGGCGGCGCCCGCGCCCTCGAACAGCACATGCCCGTCGTCGCTGGGACCGGCTCCGGCGCGCCGCCGCACCGGCACGTCGACGCGAATGCCGAGCAGCGCCAGCTCGACTCGGGTGGACACCTCGGTCATGGCGGCCGCCTACACCTGATAGGTGGAGTTGATGATCGCGCCCTTGCGGGCGTAGTGGATCAGCGCGTCCTGCACGTCCAGCGGATGCGCCGGGATGACGCCCGCGATGAGGTCCTCCTCGCGCGCGCCGTGCAGCGCCAGGCCGAACCGGCAGGCGAACACCCGGCCGCCCTCCTGGATGAACGTGGTCAGGGCGTCGTTGATGTTCTGCTCGCCGGGAAAGCCGCTGTCGCCGGTGGTGGGGAAACCGCGATTGGCGACACAGTTGATCGCGCCGGGACCGTAGAAATAGATCGCCGATTCGAAACCCTTGCGCAGCGCCCGGGTCGCCTGCAGAACGGCGACGAAACTGACCGAGGATTCGTGCGCGATGCCGTGGACGAGCGTGAAATACGTTTCCCCGGCCTCGGCGCGATAGTCGGGGAAGATCTTGGTGCCGCCGTAGATGTTGGTGCCCTTGGGCAATGCCGGGTGCGGGATCTCGGCCAGCGACCGCGCGATGTTCTCCTCGATCGCCTTGTCGAGGTCGTCGGGGGTCTCGGTGGGTGCGGACATGCTCGGCTCCTGGGATTGTCGACGAGATTCGATGAATCAAGTTGACGCCCGGGGTATTTCGGATTGGTCACATCCGGAGTAAGAGGACGTTTCCCGGACCTCACCGGGCCGAATAACGCCGAAATTCCCCGAATTCGCTGTCTCGCAAGCGTTTTCGCGCTCGCGACGGTGTGAATTCGGGGAATTTCAGAGAAACGAGCCGCTGCCGCGTAATCACCGTGCTGGGCTTTTCCGCACGCCGTTAACATCGCACGCGCGCGCCCCGCACCGATCCGTAACACCGCCGTCATCCGGCGACGGGGCGATCAGGACACCAGCCCCCGTCCCGTGGTCAACGGCAGGTCCAGCGCGGTGAGCAGTCCCGGCGCGGCCTCGACCACCGCGGGGATGGCGCTCACCAACCGAGCGGCCGTCCCCACCACCCCGGCCTTGGCGTGATCACCCCCGCTGTACAGCTGGAGATCCAGCTGATAGTCCGGCTCGCCCTCGATTTCGACTCGGTAGCAACCCTTTCCGGCGGGTTGCGGCCAGTCGGGGGCCAGGGCGGGGTGCAATCGGGTGACGTGTTCCAGGGCCAGCACCTCGCGTCCGGCGCGCAGGCCGCTGAGCCGGAAGCGGAGGGCGGCCGCGGTGCCCGCCGCGACCTCGCGATCGGCGACGCGGAGGGCCTCCGTGGCGGGGAGGCGTTCGAATCGCTGTGTGACGTCGTCCAATTCGACGTCCAGCGCGGCGGCGAGTTGGCGGATGACGCTGCCCCAGGCCAATGTCAGCACGCCGGGCTGCAGGAGCATCGGCAATTCGTCCAGCGCGCTGCCGAAGCCCATGATGTCGAACAGGACCTTGGGATTGTCGTAGGTCGAGTAGTCCATGATCTCCGAGCAGACGACCCGGTCGATGCGTTCGCAGCCGCTGGTCAGCAGCAAGGGGAGCCAGTCGTTGGCCCAACCGGGGTCGATGCCGTTGACCCACAACGACGCGCCGCCCTCCCGAGCGGCTGCGGCAATCGGCTCGATGGCCTCGGAAGGCAGTGTGCCGTAAGGGTATTGGAGGAACACCGGGCTGCTGGACACGACATTGATGCCCGCCCGGAGGAAGGTCTTCAGATCCTCCACGGCCTCCATCAACCGGTCGTCGGCCATGGCCGTGTGCAGGATGCAGTCGGGGCGCAGGTCGATCAGGGATCGGGCGTCCGTCGTGGCCAGCACCCCGGTCGGCCGGTCCAGTCCGGCCAGTTCGGCGGCGTCTTTACCGGCCTTGGCGTCGCTCGAGACCCAGACGCCTGCCAATTCCAGTTCCGGCCGGGCCAGAATGGACCGCAACGCCCACCGGCCCACATTGCCCGTGCTCCACTGCACTACGCGATACGTCATCGTCGGCTCCTCACAGATCCGGAATGCCCAGTTCGAGATTCGGGCTCTCGATGCCGCCGTCGATCTCGAGCACCTTGCCGGTGACGTAACCGCCCGCGGCCGAACACAAATAGACGATGCCCGCGGCGATCTCCCACGGTTCGCCGAGGCGGTGCAGGGGGGTGGCCGCCTCCATCGTCGACTTCACCTCCGGGTTCTGGGCGACCACCTCCAGGGCGGAGGTCAGCACCGAACCCACCGCGATGGCGTTGACCCGGACGCGGGGCGCGAGATCCGTTGCGGCCAAACGGGTCCAGTGCGCGAGGGCGGCCTTGGCGGTGCCGTAGGCGAGGAAGCCGCGGCCGGGGGAGCGGCCCATCATCGAGGAGATGTTGACCACGCTGCCGCCGTCGCCGCGCAGCATGTGCGGGACCGCGGCCCGGGTGAGGGCGTGCGCGGTGGAGACATTGAAGCGGAACGCCTCCTCCAGGAATTCCGGCGTGGTGGTGAGGAAGGTGTTCGGCATCGTGCCGCCGACATTGTTGACGACGATGTCGAGACGGCCGAATTCGGCCGCGGCGGTGTCGGCGAAGGCGGTCACCGCCGCCAGATCCGACAGATCGCAGGGCATGGTGAGGGCGCGGCGGCCGAGCGCCCGGATCTTGTCGGCCACCTCGTCGAGCTGGGCGGCGGTGCGGGCGGCGATGGCGACGTCGGCCCCGGCCTCGGCCAGGGCGAGGGCGGTCGCGGCGCCGATGCCGCGGCCCGCGCCGGTGACGACGGCGACGCGGCCGTCGAGCCGGAAGGTGTCGAGAATCATCGCGACGGGTCCTCCTTGGAACTGCTGAGCGCGTGATGAGAGTCACAAGCAGTGTTAAGAACGAGCGCTTAACTGTCAAGGAGTCGAGTTCAACACCCAGGTGGCGGGCTATTCTTCCGGATGTGGAACCGACTACGGCCCGGGAGCGGCTCATTCTCGCGGCGGAACGGCTGATCGCCGAGCGCGGCGCGGCGGTCCCGCTGCGCGATATCGCCACGGCCGCGGGGCAGCGGAACAACTCGGCCATCCAGTACCACTTCGGTTCGCGCGACGACCTCGTCGCGGCCGTGGTCGAGCACCGGATGGCGACGCTGGAGGTGCGGCGGCTCGAGCTGCTGGCCGAACGCACCGCTGACGACGTCCACGACCTGCTGTGGGCGCTGGTCGTGCCGATGTTCGAGCTGAGCGCGCGGCACGGCATCGACCACTACGCGCGCTTCCTCGAGCGCATCCGCGCGCATCCGTCGGTGACCGACGCGGCCAATCTCGACGACGAGAACCGCGCCTCGGTGCGGATCATCATGCGCGGTCTCGAGCGCGCCCTGCCGAATCTGCCCGCGCGCCTTCGGATTCGGCGATTGCGGACGCTGCCGACCGTGTTGTTCGCGCTGCTGGCCGATCACGAGCGGGCGATCGAGGCGGGCCGCGTCGATCCGGGGGACACCGCGGCGTGGGCCGAGGTGGTGGACATGCTCGCGGGCGCGCTCACCGCCCCGGTCTCCCAACACAGCGCGAGCCGTTGAGGTTTCGACGCGCTACCGTGGACGATTGTGGACACCGCGCACGTGTTGCCCGGCGGACGGGGCGAGATCCGGCCGGGGTGGCGAGCCCTCGGGCAGCCGCTGCTCGTCGCCGGGGTGGCGGCCGGGGCGGCGGCGGTGCTGCACTTCCGCGATCCGCACGTATCCGGTTCCTACGGCATCTGCCCGTTCTACGCGTTGACCGGCTGGTGGTGTCCCGGCTGCGGCGGCCTGCGGGCGATGCACAATCTCACCGAGGGCCGGGTGCTCGACGCGGTGCACAGCAATATCGTGGTGCTGCCGCTGCTCGTCGCGTTCGCGGTGTGGTGGGGCGGGTGGGTGCTGCGTCGCTGGCGCGGGCAACCCGGCAGCGCGGTGTCGTTCACGCTGAATCGCACCGGCCTGATCGTGGTGCTGACCGCGCTCACGGTGTTTTCGGTGGTGCGCAATACGCCGTGGGGCGGCTGGCTGGCCCCGGTGTGAGTGCCGCCCGGGCGGGCATGCTTTCGATATGAGTGATTCGTTGAAGGCGCGCGTGCGCGAGAAGATCCTGCGGCAGTTGAACGAGGACGGCCGCCCCGACCCGGAGCAGGACGATACGCGACAGGTGTCGGTGGAGAGCGATCTCGAGGCGCTGGACGCGGTGGCCGACGACGATCCCCTGGTCGAGCGCCTCGCCGAACGCTATCTGGTCCCCTAGAACGAGCAGGGCGCCGCGCCCGCGACGCCGTCCAGTCCGGGCCGGGTCTCCGGCACCGGATTCCACTGCCCCGCGGTGCGCGCGTAGTTCCAGGCCGGACCCCGCTCGACCAGGGCGGCGATCGCCTCGACGAGCCGGTCCACCTCGGCGGCGCCGGTGCCCAGGCCGATGCTCGCGCGCAGCGCCCCGTCCACCCCGAGGCGGGCCAGCAGCGGATGTGCGCAGAAGCGCCCGTCGCGCACGCCGATCGCGTGTTCGGCCGACAGGTATGCCGCGACCCGGCCCGGTTCGAAGCCGTCGACGGTGAACGCGACGATGCCCACGCTGTCGGGGCTGTCCGGCCAGATGCGCAGGAACCGAACGCCCGCAACGGCTTTCAGGCCCGCGCGCAGGCGCTCGGTGAGTTCGCGTTCGTGCTCGAGCACCGCTCGCTCGTCGAGCGCGGCGAGCGCGTCGCAGGCGGCGGCGAGGGCGGCGACGCCGAGCACGTTCGGCGAACCCGCCTCGTGCCGTTGCGGTGCGGGCGCCCAGGCGACCTCGTCGACGCCCACCTCGGTGACCGCGCCGCCCCCGGCCAGATACGGCGGGGCGGCGTCGAGCCAGTCGCGGCGGCCCACCAGCACGCCCGCGCCGAACGGCGCGTACAGCTTGTGGCCCGAGAACGCCAGGTAGTCGATGCCGGTGGCGCACAGGTCGATTCGCCGATGCGGGGCCAGCTGCGCGGCGTCGACGAGCAGCCGCGCGCCGCACTGATGCGCGACGGCGGCCAGCCGATCCAGCGGCAGCACCTCGCCGGTGACGTTCGACGCGCCCGTGACCGCCAGCAGCGCCGCGGGTTTGGCGCACAGCTCGGCCACGACGCGGCGGATGGTCTCCTCCACGGTGTCGGCGGCGGGCACCACGCGGCGGCCGCGGCGGGTCCAGGGCAGGAGGTTGGCGTGGTGCTCGATGTCGAGCACCACGGTGTCGCCGGGCACGCACGCGGCCAGCAGGTTCAGCGCGTCGGTGGTGTTGCGGGTGAACACCACGACCTGATCGTCGGCGCTGTTCAGGAAGCGCGACACCGAACCGCGGGCGGCCTCGTAGCAGTCGGTGGAGATCCGGGAGGCGTACCCCGCGCCGCGGTGCACGCTGGCGTAGTAGGGCAGCAGTTCGGCGATCCGGTCGGTGACCCGTTCGAGGGCGGGGGCGCTGGCGGCGTAGTCGAAATTGGCGTATGCGCGAGTTCCGCCCTGCACCAACGGAACTCGCAGATCACATCCGGAGACGCGGGCGAGGGCGGTGCGGGTCTGTTCGAGTACGGCGGTCATCGAAGAAAATCCCTTCGGCTCAGGGACTCCGGGGGGATCGGTGATCGGAGTCCGCGCTTGCCGCGCCCGGTCGGGCTACGGCCCGGTCGTCACCCGGAGCACCCCACCGCGGAGGAGGGTTGCCGGCCAGCAAGCCGGGGCTTCGCGCTGGCACTCATGACCTTGGTGGAAAAGGCTGGCAGATCGAGGGCCGGGCTGTCAAGAATGGACCGATGAGTGTGTCGGTGCTGCTCGGATTCGTCGGGCTGTGTGTGCTGCTGTCGGTGACGCCGGGACCGGATACGTTCCTGGTGCTGCGGTACGCGCTGGCGGGACGACGACCGGCGATCGCGTCCGGCATCGGTTCCGCGCTGGGCGGCATCGGCTGGGCGATCGTGGTCGCGGCGGGCGTGGCGGCGCTGCTCGAGCAGTCGGCGACGACCTATCGGGTGGTGAAGGTGATCGGCGGAATCTACCTGGTGTACTTGGGGATTCGCACGCTGCTCGCGCGGCGGCGGGCGAACACCGCGACCGCGGCCGAGGCGCCGCGGTCGGTGACGGCGCGGTCGGCGTTCGCCGCGGGCTTGCTGTCGACGATCGAATCCGCCGTCGCCGCAATCGAAATGGTGTTGCTGGCGCTGGCCGCCGCCCGGCTCGCGGGCCTGCTGCGCCGGGAGCGGGTGCGCGATCGGCTCGAACGGCTCAGCGCCGGGGTGCTGGCCGCCCTGGGCATCGGGACGGTGGCCTCGGCGGCCTGAGTCACTCCAGCTCGGCGGGCCGGTGGTAGGCGCCCTGGTAGTACACCAGCGGCGCGCCGACCGGATTGTCGTCGGTGTTGTCGTACACCCGGGTCACCAACCCGACGACGAGCGTGTGATCGCCGATCGGGATGGTTTGCTGCACGGTGGCCCGCACCCAGATCGGGGTGTCGTGCAGCACCGGCTCGCCGGTCTCGAGGGTCGACCACAGCGAGGTGTCGGCGAAGCGTTCCTCCGCCGCGCGCGAGAACCGCCGCGCCAGCGCGTGCTGATGTTCGCCGAGGAAGTGCACGACCACCGAATCGGCCGCGAGCATGGCGGCGAGGCTGGAGGAGGTGTGCGCGATATTGAACGAGATGAGCGGCGGTTGCAGCGACAGCGACGCGAAGGAGCTGGAGGTGAAGCCGACCGGGCCGGTGGCCGCCCCGATGGTGACGATCGTCACCCCGGCCGGATAGTGCCGCATCGCGGCCCGGTACTGCGCCGACGTGATGCCGCTCAGATCCTCCGGCACGCGTAGTCGATCGCTCACGTCTCCAACCTACTTCTTCGATCAGTCCACATCGATCGCCAAGCCCGCGGTGATGCGGACGAGCTCGGGAAACGAGGTGCGGAACACGGTGTTCGGATGCCCGGCCGCGGCCCACAGCTCACGATGGCGCGCCAGCGCGTTGTCGACGTAGGTGGGGAGATTCGCCGGATGCCCGACCGGTGCGACGCCGCCGATCGGCTGCCCGGTCACCTCCCGGACCAGCGCCGCGGGCGCCCGGGTGAGGGTGCCGTCGAGCCGCTCGCCGGTGCGCGCCACATCGACCTGATGGGCGCCGGAGACCAGCAGCAGCACCGGCTCGTCGTCGAGCAGGAACACCAGCGATTTGGTGATCGCGCCCACGTCCACCCCGAGCGCCTGCGCGGCCTGCTCGGCGGTGTGGGTGGGTTCGGACTGGGTGACGATCACGCCGTGGTGTCCGCGCGCGATGAGCGTGTCCGAGACCCGGGACGCGACCGGGGGCAACGACCTGCGCATGGCACCCAGCCTAGAGGCCGGGCGAGGGCCCTGCCCGCCGAAAATCAGTATTCGGGATAGCCTTCGACGGGGCCGAGCACCCGATCGAGCCGAATTCGCGTGATGCGCGCCAGTTCCGCCACCGACCGGTTCGAAACGGGCTCGCGCGCAAGCGAATCGAACATCCGATCGCGGTCCGCCGGGGACAGCGCCCGCAGTTCCACCTCGACGGCGGTGTACAGCGTCTCCCGGGTGGGGTAGGGGCGTCCGTCGGCGACCTTCTCCGCCCAGGTGACCGCGCAGCAACACGAGTAGAGCGTGTGCACCGCGCGGGCGCGGGGGAGTTCGTTGAACGCGTCCAGGCCGAGACCTTGGTAGAGCGACATGAGGGCCTCCGGAGCCGTCACGCGAAGAGATAGGACTCATATGGTCCGTCCGCGATCGGCCGGAAAACACCGCGACACCGGTTATTTGACGCAGGTTTTACACGCCCTGCCGAAGCGTCGGGCGAGGTCGCTACGCTGGGCGGATGACCGAATGGAAGGCCTTCACCGTCGCACGCGACGGCCACGTCGCCCGGGTGACCCTGACCGGCCCGGGCAAGGGCAATGCCATGGGCCCGGATTTCTGGCGCGAGCTGCCGCTGATCTTCGGCGAACTCGACGCCGACGCCGAGGTGCGCGCGATCGTGCTGACCGGATCGGGCAGGCATTTCTCCTACGGCCTGGACCTCCCGGCGATGAGCCCGTCGTTCGCGCCGCTGCTGGGGGATCGGGCGCTGGCCGCGCCGCGCACGGCGTTCCTCGACGACATCCGGCGGATGCAGGCGGCGGTCACCGCGGTGGCCGACTGCCGCAAGCCGGTCGTCGCGGCGGTCTCCGGCTGGTGTGTGGGCGGCGGCCTGGATCTGATCGCGGCCGCCGATATCCGGCTCGCCAGCGCCGAGGCCACGTTCAGCCTGCGCGAGGCGAAGGTCGCGATCGTGGCCGACGTGGGTTCGCTGCAGCGGCTGCCCGGCATCATCGGCGAGGGTCACCTGCGCGAACTCGCCTTCACCGGCAAGGACATCGACGCCGCGCGGGCGGAGAAGATCGGCCTGGTCAACGACGTCTTCCCGGATCAGGAGGCGGTGCTCGCGGCGGCCGACGCGCTGGCCCGGGAGATCGCGCTCAATCCGCCACTGGTGGTGCGGGGCATCAAGGACGTGCTCGAGCAGCCGCGCGCGGGGCGGATCGCCGATTCGCTGCGCTACGTGTCGGCGTGGAACGCGGCCTTCCTCCCGTCGGAGGATCTGACCGAGGCGTTGCAGGCGGTGTTCGAGAAGCGGCAGCCCGAGTTCAAGGGCCGCTGACGGGCTTTCGGAACGGTCAGATGTTGAAGTTCGCCGTGCTCGGTGAGGTTCGTGCGTGGCACGGTGAGCGGTCGCTCGAACTCGGTCCGCGGCAGCGCCGGGCCGTGCTGGCCGCGTTGCTGCTGCGCCGCGGGCGCTCGGCCACCGTGGGGGATCTCATCGCCGACGTGTGGGGTGAGCGGGCCACCCCGAGCGCGGTCGGCGCGGTGCGCAACCACGTGCTGCACCTGCGCCGGGTGCTGGAACCCGACCGTCCGGCGGGCGCGCCGCCGCAGGTGCTGGTCGGTTTCGCCGGGGGTTACGCGCTGCGGTTGCCGCCCGGCGCGGTGGATGTCGAACTGGCCGAACGGTTCTCGGCCGAGGCCGAGACCGCGGGCGACGCCGCCGCGGCCCGCGAACGGCTCGCCGCGGCGCTCGCGCTGTGGGCGGGCACCCCGCTGGCCGGGCTGCCCGGTCCGCACGCCGAGCGGGCCCGCGCCCGGCTCGTCGAACTCCGGCTGAGCCTGCTCGAACGGCGGCTCGAGGCCGATCTGCGGCTGGGCCGCCCCGGTGAGGTGGTGGCCGCGCTGCAACCGCTGGTCGCCGAACATCCGTTGCGGGAGAAGACGCGCGAACTGCTCATGACCGCCCTCTACCGGGCGGGACGGCAGGCCGAGGCGCTGGAGGTCTTCGCGCAGACCCGCCGAATCCTGGTGGAGCGCTCGGGAATCGAGCCCGGCCCGCGGCTCGCGGAATTGCAGCAGCGCATCCTGCGCGGCGAGCCGCCCGGCGGCGAGGAGCCGCCGACCGAGCCGATGTGGCTCGGCTGGGCGGCCGTGCTCGCCCCGATCGCCTCGGCCCGCGCGGCCGTGGGCGCGCTGCCGCCGCCCGCCCAATTGCCCCCGGACATCGCCGATTTCACCGGTCGCCGCGCCATCGTGGAGCGGCTGGTGGAACGTCTCGAACACGCGGGGGCCGCGGTGCCGGTGTGCGCGATCACCGGTATGGGCGGCGTGGGCAAGAGCACGCTGGCCGTGCACGTGGCACATCTGGTGCGGCACCGGTTTCCGGACGGGCAGCTGCATGTGGACCTGCACGGCGTCGAACGGCCGGGCGGGGTCACGGCGGGCGACATCCTCGGCGATTTCCTGCGCGCGCTGGGCATGCCCGAGGGCGAGATCGCGCCCGCGCCGGGGCAGCGGGCCGCGCAGTTCCGCACCCGGCTCGACGGCCGCCGGGTGCTGATCGTGCTGGACAACGCCCGCGACGCCGATCAGGTGCTGCCGCTGATCCCGGCCACGCCCGGTTCGGCGGTGCTGATCACCGGCCGGGCCGCGCTGCCGGGGCTGCCCGGGGTGCTCGCGGTGCGGCTCGACGAGATGGCCGCCGACGAGGCGCTGACCCTGCTGACCCGCATCGTCGGCGCGCAGCGGGTGGCGGCCGACGCCGGGGCGGCCGACGCGGTGGTGCAGGCGTGCGGGCGGCTGCCCCTGGCGGTGCGGATCGTCGGCTCGCGGCTCGCCTCGCGCCCGCGCTGGGAGATCGCCTCGATCGCCGCGGGACTCGCCGACGAACGCCAGCGCCTGGCGTTGCTGCGCACCGGCGACCTGACCGTGGCGGCGGTGTTCCGGCTCGGCTACGACCATCTCGAACCCGCGCAGGCGCAGGCGTTCCGGCTGCTGGCCGTCCCGGAGGTGGAGGATCTGCCGCTGGCGGGCGCGGCCGCCGTCCTGGAATCGACCGTGGCCGAGGCGGAATCGCTGTGCGAGACGCTGGTGGACCTGAGCCTGCTCGACACGACGGCCATGGGCCGCTACCGCTATCACGATCTGCTGCGGCTGTTCGCCCGCGAGGTGGAACCCGCCGACGGCCCGGGCGCGGTGGTGCGGCTGCTGGATTTCTATCTGGCGACCATGAAACACGTGGTGCTGGTGTGCAATCCGGGCACCCGGCTGCCGGACTATCTGAAACCCACGGTCGCGCAGGGCAATTCGTTCCGCGACGGCGCGCGGGCGCGGGCCTGGATCGACACCGAGCGGTTCAATCTGATCGCCCTGCTGCGGCAGGCGGCCCGAATCGGCGGCGCGGCGCTGACCCTGGCCGCCGATCTGGCCTGGGCCATGGCCGAATTGATCGAATGCGGACCCAACGCGCAGGAACACGGCCGGGCGCTCGAGGAGCTGCTGCGGGCCGCGCTGCGCGCCGGGGATCGCGGGCTGGAGTGCCGGGTGCGGGTCGCGCTGGGCACGCTGTCCACCTTCGCCCTGGCCCGGATGCGCGTCGGGCGCGATCATCAGCGGATCGCGCTGTCGCTGGGCGCCGACTCCGCGGACGCGTTGCGGCTGACCGCCTTCGCCGCGCAGTTGCTGTCCGCCTCGACCCGCGAGGGGGTGGAGGCCGCGGCCTCGCTCGCGCACGCCGACCGCGCGATCCGCTTGGCGCGGCGCATCGGGGACGCGGCCATCGAGGCCGGATGTCTCGTGCACGCCGCCAAGACCCTGTCGGACGCGGGCCGTTTCGACGAGGCGGTCACGCACGCCGAGCAGGGGCTCGCCCTGGCCCGGCGGATCGGCAACCACGGGCTGACCGCCATGGCCACCCACGAACTCGGCGCGGCCCTGGCCTTCCGCGGCGAACTCGATCGCGGCCTCGAATTGTGCACGCGCGCGGTCGAATTCGCGCGCGCCAGCGGATCGCGGCTGCGATTGGGCTGTGCCCTGGGCCGGCTGGCCCAGCTGGGCATGCTCGCGGGACGGCTGGCGGGCGCGGAATCGGTGGCGGCCGCGGCGGTGGAGGCGGTGTCCGGGGCGGCGGGTCCGCTGGACCGCGCCCGGCTCCAGGTGCTCTACGGGCTGGTGCTGCTGGCCCGGAACCGAAAGGATCAGGCGCGCGCGGCCTTTCATTCCGCCGCGGAGATCTTCGCCGGACTCGAGGACGCGCATCTGGTGCACGAACGCCTCGACGAGGCGATGGAGGCGCCGGTGGTGGAGATCCTGCGGGTCCATCTGGACGAGGTGCTGGCCGAGAAGGCCCGAAGCTGAGGCGGGCGCGTCATTTTCGCGTCATCTCCGCCTCATCGAGCGCGCCGACCTGCGCGAACGGGGTGCCCGTCGGGATGCGCCGGGCGGGCGCGCCGCACTAGCGTGAGAAGCGCGGCCGAGCGTGCGGCCATCGTCGTTCGGGGGGTCGGCGGTGGTGGCACGCATGCCGGTCGCGAGAGGCGAACGCTCGGTGGAAGTTCCGCGATCCGGATCCTCCACCGAGCGTTCGACTTCCGATCAGTGGCCGCCCTGCTCCTTCAGGCGGGCGAAGGCCTCCTCGACCAGCGTCTCGGCCTTGGCCTTGTCGGCCCAGCCGTCCACCTTGACCCACTTGCCGGGCTCGAGGTCCTTGTAGTGCTCGAAGAAGTGCTCGATGGCCTTGCGGTCGAATTCGCCGATGTCGGAGACGTCCTGAATGTGGTTCCAGCGCTTGTCGCCCGCCGGGACCGCGACGATCTTCTCGTCGCCGCCCGCCTCGTCGCTCATCAGCAGCACGCCCACCGGACGCGCCTCGACGATGACGCCGGGGTACACCGACTCCGGCAGCAGCACCAGGCAGTCCAGCGGGTCGCCGTCGGAACCCAGGGTGTTCTCGATGTAGCCGTAGTCGGCCGGGTAGACCATCGGGGTGTAGAGGTAGCGATCCAGCCGCACCCGGCCGGTCTCGTGGTCGACCTCGTACTTGTTGCGCTGTCCCTTGGGGATTTCGATGGTGACGTCGAACTCCACGTCATCTCCTTCGTTGGTGCGGTTGCGGCTGCCGACTCGCCATCTCGTTCGGGGGAACGCCGGCGAGGTGAGGATAGTGTGGGCGGCGAACTCGTGGGTGCGGCAGGGACGTCACTCGGTGAGCAGGGAGACAGCGGTCAGGTGGTCAGTCGCAAGAGCAGGAACGTGTGGATCGGCGTGAGCGCCGGACTGGTCGTGGTGGTCGCCGCCGCCGCGGTGGTCCTGGTCGCGGTGAAACCGTGGACCCCGGAGTTCCGGCACGGCGGCCTGACGATCGCCGCGCCGCCCGCGCCGCGGGATCCCTCGCCCCGGGTGGCCCCGGCCCCGCCGAGCGCGCCGCAGCCCAGTCCGTCCGGGTTGGCGGCGGCCCTGGGCCCGGTGGCGGCCAATCCGGATCTGGGCGCGTTCTCCGCGTCGGTGACCGACGCCGAGACCGGAGCCGTGCTGTGGAGCGCCGACCCCGACAAGCCCGTCATCCCCGCCTCCACGGCCAAGGTGCTCACCGCGGCCGCCGCGCTGTTGGTGCTGCCCGCCGATCGCCGGGTCGCGACTCGCGTTGTGGCAGGGGCGAATCCGAACGAACTGGTGCTGGTCGGCGGCGGCGATCCGACGCTGACCGCGCAGGCCGACGGCAAGGGCTATTACCCCGACGGCCCCCGGCTGGCCGACCTCGCCGCGCAGGTGCGCGCGGCGGCGCACGGGGTGGACACGATCCTGGTCGACACCTCCGTCTATTCCGGGCCGACCGCGCCCGCGGGCTGGGATCCGGCCGATATCGCGGGCGGTTCGTGGGCGCCGATCGAATCGGTCATGATCGACGGCGGGCGGCTCGATCCGCTGGTCGAGTACTCACCGCGCAGCGCGACCCCGGCGCTGGACGCGGGGCGGCGGCTGGCGAGCGCGCTGGGCCTGGATCCGGCGAAGGTGCGCGCGGGCCGGGCCCCGACCGGTGCGGCGGAGGTGGCCCGGGTGGAGTCCGCGCCGCTACGGAATCGCTTGCGCGACATGATGATCCACTCCGACGACGTACTGGCCGAGACCATCGGCCGGGAGATCGCGGCGGCCACCGGTGGCGAGCAGTCCTTCGCGGGCGCGGCGACCGCCACGAAAACCGCGCTCGCCGCGGCGGGTTTCGACACCGCGGGGCTGAACCTGTTGGACAACAGCGGTTTGTCCACCGACGACCGCGTCCCGGCCCGGCTGCTCGATCGCGTGCTGGCCGCGGCCGCCGCCCCGCCGAACGGCACGGGTTCGCCGCTCGCCCCGCTGCTGGACTATCTGCCGGTCGCGGCGGCCTCGGGCTCGCTGGCCGATCGGTTCGTCACCCCGCGCGATCACGCCGGGGCGGGCTGGGTCCGGGCGAAAACCGGAACTCTGTCGGTATCCAGCGCGTTGGCAGGGTATGTGCTGGACAACGACGGCCGAGTGCTGACCTTCGCGCTGATGTCGAACGATCGCCCGCCGGAGGCGAGTCGGCCGGCCCTGGACGCCGTCGCTGCCACGCTACGCAATTGTGGCTGTCGATGACGGGTGGTTGACCATGAGCGGACCCGGTGACGAGAAGACCCTGAAGCGGTCCGCCCTGTCGGGGGCGGTGGACTGGAACACCGCGGCGCGCACCGCGACCGCCCTGGTGCCCGCGGGCCCGCGCACCTCGCGCTATTCGGCCGAGCAGGTGGTGGCGGAACTGGCCGCGGCCTCGACGCGCGCCGAGGGCCCGGTGCGGGAGGTCAGCGGGCTCGTCGACGACGGCGTGATCCCGGACGCGCGAATCGTGGACCGCCCCGGCTGGATTCGGGCCGCGGCCGACTCCATGGCCCAGCTGACCGGCGCGCCCGAGGGCGACCGCGGCCGGTTCGCGGGTAAGCCCGCCGGGGTGCAGGCCGGGGCCATGCTGGCCTTCCTGGCCACCGCCATCCTGGGCCAGTACGACCCGTTCAGCGGCCGCGACGGCACGCTGCTGCTGGTCGCCCCCAACATCGTGGCGGTCGAGCGCGCGCTGGGCGTCTCGCCCGGCGACTTCCGGCTCTGGGTGTGCCTGCACGAGGTGACCCATCGCGTGCAGTTCTCCTCGGCGCCCTGGCTGTCGGACTACATGCGCGAGAACGTGACCACCCTCGGCGAGGTCGGCGAGGAGCCGCTGGCCGAGATGCTGCAACGGCTGCTGGACGAGGTGCGCGAGCGCCGCCGCGGCCGCGCCGAGACCGACGATCCGGCGAGCAACGGGGTGCTCGGACTGCTGCGCGCCACCCAGCCCGAACCGCAGCGCGCGGCGCTGGACCGGCTGCTCATGCTCGGCACCCTGCTCGAGGGGCACGCCGATCACGTGATGGACGCCGTGGGCCCCGCGGTCGTGCCGTCGGTCACCGAGATCCGCGCGGCCTTCGACCGCCGCCGCCACCGCCCGGTGAATCCGGTGCAGCGGCTGCTGCGCGCGCTGCTGGGCGTCGACGCCAAGGTCGCGCAGTACGTGCGCGGCAAGGCGTTCGTCGACGAGGTGGTCGGCACGGTCGGCACGACGCGGTTCAACACCGTCTGGTCGGAGCCGGACACGCTGCCGCGCACCGACGAGATCGGCGAACCGCGACGCTGGATCGCCCGGGTGCTGGGCTAGATGCCGCTGCCCGAGACGCCCGCGGCGCTGGAAGTCCGTCGCGCCGTTCGGGATTGGCTCGCGCGGTACGCGCCGACCGGGGTGGTCGCGGTCGCGCTGTCCGGCGGCGCGGACTCGCTGGCGCTGACCGCCGCCGCCGTGACCGAGGCCGAGGTGGTCGACGCGTTGATCGTCGATCACGGCCTGCAAGCGGGCTCCGATCGGGTCGCCGCCGCGGCCGCGGAGGCCGCGCTCGCGCTGGGCTGCCGGTCCGCGCGGGTGTTGCCGGTGCGGGTCGCGGGCGCGGGCGGGCTCGAGGCCGCCGCCCGCCGGGCCCGCTACGCGGCGCTGGACTCCGCGCGCGACGGCCTGCCCGTGCTGCTCGGCCACACCCTCGACGATCAGGCCGAGACCGTGCTGCTGGGCCTGGGCCGCGGCTCCGGCGCGCGCTCGATCCAGGGCATGGCCCCCGTCGCCGCGCCCTGGGGGCGGCCGCTGTTGGGCGTGCGGCGGGCCGAGACCCGGCGGTTGTGCGCCGAGCTGGGGCTGCGGCCACACGAGGATCCGCACAACAGCGCGCCCGAGTTCACCCGGGTGCGGCTGCGCGCCGAGGTGCTGCCGCTGCTGGAGGAGGTGCTCGGCGGCGGCGTGGCGGCGGCGCTGGCCCGCACCGCCGAACAGCTGCGCACCGACAACGCCGTCCTCGACGGACTTGCCGAGGAGTTGCTGGTCGCGGCGACCGAGGGTCCGGCGCTGTCGGCCGAGACGCTCGCCACTGCCCCGGCCGCGCTGCGCCGCCGGGCGCTGCGGGCATGGCTCACCGCGGGCGGCGCAAAAGGCTTGACGGACAAGCACTTACGCGCGGTCGACGCGCTCGTCGTCGACTGGCGGGGTCAGGGCGGCGTGGCCGTGGGCGGCGGTCTGCCCGGGACGAGGTTGGTTGCCGAGCGCGAACATGGCAGGCTGACGCTGGTAACACGAAACCAGTGAAGGGAAACCAGCGGACGTGTACGGGGACGACATCGCGTCGGTGCTGATCACCGAGGAGCAGATCCAGGCGAAGGTCGACGAACTCGCCACACTGATCGCCAAGCGGTACCCGGCCGACGCCCCCGAGGGTGATCTGCTGCTGGTGGGCGTGCTCAAGGGCGCGATCTTCTTCATGACGGATCTGGCTCAGGCCCTGGGCATTCCGACCCAGATGGAGTTCATGGCCGTCTCCTCGTACGGCTCGTCGACCTCCTCGTCGGGTGTGGTGCGCATCCTCAAGGACCTCGACAAGGACATCGCCGGGCGCAATGTGCTGATCGTCGAGGACATCATCGACTCGGGTCTGACGCTGTCGTGGCTCAAGCGCAACCTGTCCAGCCGCAATCCCGCCTCGCTCGAGGTGGTGACGCTGCTGCGCAAGCCCGACGCGCTGCGCACGCACGTGGACGTCGCGCACGTGGGCTTCGACATCCCCAACGAATTCGTCGTCGGGTACGGGCTGGACTACGCCGAGCGCTACCGCGATCTGCCCTACATCGGGACGTTGAATCCGAAGGTCTACAGCACGCCGTAACTCGTTCGGCGTGTCTCTTCGCGGCACGCCGATGGTGTGAGGAATTTCACTTCTTCGCCGACGGTCCTGCATGTCCCCTTCGGGTGAATGTTGCTGGGCGCGCGGCCATTTCGCGTTCGCGCGGCGGTGGCGTCCGTCGCGGGCGTGCATCGCGGGCATCGCCGCTGCTCAGCTCCGTCGGTGTGCCGTTTTCGTGCGGTCCGGGCGGAGTTGTCCGGAGATTCGCGGAGCCCGATGTGCGGGGGTTATGCAGAGGCTCTATGCTGTGAGTAACAAACCTGATGGCTGTTTCTGGGCCTCTATCCCAACTTCGAGGTCTGATACAGCTGGATTTCCAAAACCAATTCTGATAGCAAGGGGCTATGGATCCGCACTTGCGCGACCTGCGGTATTTCGTCGCCGTCGCTGAGGAACTTCATTTCACCAACGCCGCTCAGCGGCTGCACATCGCCCAGCCCACGCTGTCCCGCCAGATCCGGCAGCTCGAGCGGCAGCTCGATGTGGTGCTGTTCGACCGCAATCAGCGCAGTGTCGCGCTCACCGTGGCCGGTAAGGAACTGCTCGAGGGCGCCCGCAAGATTCTCGAACTGTGGGAGGTCACGAATGTGGCCCTGCAGGAGGCCGGGGAGGTGCTGCGCGTCGGCATCCAGAGTTCGATCGGGCGCGGCCTGATCGCGGATCTGGAGAGCGCCAGCGGGCACCGGCTGGCCCTGCACTCGGCCTCGTGGACGGATCCGTCCAGCGGATTGGCCGGGCGGCAGGCCGATCTCGCGTTGATGTGGTTACCCGTGCCCGACGTCGGGCGCTACCGCTGGCAGGTGCTGCGCACCGAGCCGCGCTGGGTGCTGCTGCCGGAGAATCACGCGCTCGCCGACCGGGAGACCATCGAGTTCGCGGACCTCATCGACGAGCCCTTCGTCGCCATGCCCTCGGAAGCCGGTGCGGCGCGCGACTTCTGGCTCGGCAACGACGGCCGCAACGGACGGCAGCCCAAGATCGGCGGCGAGGCCGCGACGGCCGAGGAGCGGCTCGAGGCCGTGAGCCTGGGCCTCGGGGTGTGCCTGCTCGCGGAGAGCAATGTGCCGATGTACCGCTGGCCCGGCCTCACCGCCCGGCCCGTGAGCGGTTTGGCCGCTTGCGAATTGGCGGTGGCGTGGCGCGCGGACGACGATCGGCCGACCATCCTCGATTTCGCCAATCGGGTCATGGCGGGCGGATTCGGTACGCCGCAGGACTGATTCGCCACCCGGCGCCTCCGGCCGCGGGCCGCTCGAGGTGGCGGCCGCGCCGCGAATCACTCCGGGGCGACGCGCCGCCAGGGCCGGGCCGATTCCAGTTGGGCCGCCAGTCGCAGCAGCGTGGACTCGCTGCCCGGCGGCCCGGCCAACTGCGCGGCCACCGGTGTCCCGGTGCGCCCGTGCAGGCCCATCGGGACGCTCACCGCGGGCCAGCCGACCAGGTTCCACAGCGGGGTGAACGGCGCGAAACGCATGTTGGCCAACACATTCGGCAGCCAGCGGCGGGTGTGCCACGCCTTGGCGGGCGGCGGCGGACCGGCCAGGGTCGGGGTGATCACGACGTCGTGGTTCTCGAAGAAGTCCAGCAGCCGGGCCTCGATGCGGTCGACCTGTCCGGGCCGGACCAGTCCGGCGCGCAACACCGCGCGGCCGAGGGCCACATGGGTGCGGGTGCGCCGCTGTAGTCGTTCCGGATGGGGTAGTGCGGCGGCCTCGCGCGCGGCGTTCGCGGGCCAGCGCAGCGCGACCGCGCCGACCCCGCCGGAGTAGGGCAGCGTCGCCGAGGCGACCACGTGCCCGGCCGCCGCGGCCAGTTCGGCGGCCGTGCGGGCGGCCTCGGCCCACTGCTTGTCGACCATCAGCAGGGGTGAGGGCGCGGCCACGGCCAGCGCGACGCGCAGCTGGGCGGGCGGTTCGAGTTCGGCGAGCGCCGGGCGGTCGGCGAGCACCGAGAGCACCAGCGCCGCGTCGGCGACGGTCGTGGCGAGTACGCCGTTCTCGGTCATCCCGCCCCACGAATCGACGCCGACCTCCGCGGGCACCAGCCCGCGCCCCGGCTTCACCCCGAACACCCCGCAGCAGGCCGCCGGGATGCGCACCGAGCCCAGGCCGTCGTTGCCGTGCGCGACGGGCACCAGACCCGCGCCGACGGCCGCCCCCGAACCGCCGGACGATCCGCCCGCGCTGTACCGAATGTCCCAGGGGGAGCGCGTGATTCGCTCGGGGGTGTCGGTCACGCCCCACAGGCCGAACTCGCACATCTCGGTCACCCCGACCACGATCGCGCCCGCCGCGCGCAACCGGCTCACCACCGGATGGTCCGATTCGGCGGGCTGCTCGCTCCCCGCCGCGGATCCCGCGCGGGTCACCTCGCCCGCCACGTCGATATTGCTCTTGACCACGATCGGCACGCCCGCCAGCGGCAGCGCGTCGAGATCGGGGCGTTCGGCCAGGGCCCGGCTCTCGGCGCGGGCGGCGTCGGCGCGCACCCGGCTGAAGGCGTTGACGCGCGGATCGCCGAGGCGGATGCGTTCCAGCGTGGCTTCGACGATGTCCTCGGGGTCGAGCGTGCCGTCGCGCACGGCGGCGGCGATGGCCGTGGCGGTCCTGGGCTCCGGCGTGTCCACCGGTACCTCCTGAGCGGCTCCGGTGGCGGCGGTCGATGTCGCGGCCGCTAACGCGGTGCCCTCGTGCTGCATACTCGTGCCCCCGTCGCGTCGTGGTCGAATCGGGTGTTTCGGTATCGACGCGCAAATTATCATTTCCGGCAGTGCTCGGGAATGATGGTCTCGGGGTGTGGCGGATTCTATTCGCCGGGCCTCCGGCCGACCAGTGCCGATATCGGTCGTCGGGATCCTTTGTTCGGGGCCTCCGGTGAGCCGGGCGCGGCCCGGAATCGTTAGGTGCGATATGAGCTACAGTTCCGACTCCGCCAGTGGCTACGGGCGACGCACGGCCGGTATGGAATTCGGCGCCGTGGCCGCCTTCGCCGCCGCGTGGGAGTCCGACGGGCGGCCCCCGGAGATCGCGGACTTCCTGCCGGACGCGCAGACGCTGCGGCTCGACGCGTTGATCGAGCTGATCCGGATCGATCTGCGGCATCGCTGGCTGCGGCGCTCGGCCGCGACCGCCGGGCCGGCGCGCAAGCGGCTGCGCGAGTACTGCGCCGAGTTCCCCGAACTCGCGGTCGACCGCGTGCCGGCGGGGCTGGTCTACGAGGAGTTCGTCATCCGGCGGCACAGCGGCGAGCGGGTGGATCCGCGCGACTGCCTGCGGGAGTTCCCCGAGCAGGCGGCCCAGTTGCGGGAGATGCTCAACGCCGACGACGAGGATCAGAGCACCCGCCGCGCCCTGCCCGAGGCCACGGCCACGGCGACCGCCGCCGCGCCCGGCACGGCGACGGCCGCGTCCGGGACCGCGACCTTCCTCGGCGACGCCACCCGCACCACGACCGATCTGACCCAGGCCGAGTCCGACGGCCTGGACAGCATCCGGGTCGGGCAGCGCATCGATGATTTCGACCTGCTCACCGGGCTCGGCAGCGGGGCGTTCGCGCGGGTGTTCCTGGCCCGGCAGCGGGCGCTGCAACGGCTGGTGGCGGTGAAGATCTCCGCCGACCGCGGCACCGAACCGCAGACGCTGGCCCAGCTCGACCACGACTACATCGTGCGCGTATTCGATCAGCGGCTGCTCGACGATCCCATCCTCGACTCCGGGGTGGATCTCGGCTCGCGCCGCCTGCGGCTGCTGTACATGCAGTTCCTGCCCGGCGGCACCCTGCTCGGCGTGCTGCGCTGGGTGCGGGCCACCCCGCCCGAGCAGCGCAGCGGGCAGCTGCTGCTCGACGCGGTCGACGCGGCGATGGAGGAGAAGGGCGAGATCCGCCCGACCGATTCCAGCGTGCGCGCCGAACTCGCCGCGCTGAGCTGGCCGGAGACCGTGGCCTGGCTGGGCCGCCGCCTGGCCGAGGCGCTGTGCTACGCCGACGGCCAGGGCGTGCTGCATCGCGACGTCAAACCCGCCAACGTGCTGCTGACCGCCGAGGCCGTGCCGAAACTGGCCGACTTCAACATCAGCTTCAGCCGCAATCTGGAGGGCACCAGCCCCGTCGCGTACTTCGGCGGGTCGCTGTCGTACATGTCCCCCGAACAGCTCGAGGCCTGCCACCCCGGCTACCGGCGCACCCCGGGGGATCTCGACACCCGCTCCGACATCTACTCCCTCGGCGTGGTGCTGTGGGAATTGCTCACGGGCGCAAAGCCTTTCGACGATCTCACCGCTTCCGAACACGGCGACACCACGACGCTGCGGCAGATGCTGGCCCAGCGCCGGGCCGGGGTGGACGAGGCCGCGCTGGCCCGGGTGCCCGACGACTGCCCGGCCGCGCTGCGGCGGGTGCTGCTGACCTGCCTCGAACCCGACCGCGCCAAGCGCTGGACCGACGGCGCGGAACTGGCCCAGCAGCTGGAGCTGTGCCTGGACGAGCGGGCCCGCGATCTGGTCGATCCGCCGCCGCGCAGTTGGCGACTTCGGTTGCGGCGGTGGCTGATTCCGGTGGTGGTGCTGGCCATCGGCTTCCCGAACATCGTCGCCTCGCTGTTCAACATCCAGCACAACCGGTCGCTGATCATCGACCGGCTCAGCGAACCGGCGCAGCACACGTTCCTGATCGTGACCGCCCTCATCAACGGGGTGTTCTTCCCGGCCGGGGTGGCGCTGCTGGTGTATCTGTCGCGCACGCTGCTCGTCGTGCACCGCGGGCTGCGCAAGGGGCGGACCTACGATTCGCGGACGCTGGCGCGGGCACGCTCGGACGCGCTGCTGCTCGGGGATCGCGCTGTGCTGGTGGCGTTCTCGCTGTGGGGCGTGGCGGCGGTGTTGTTCCCGATCATCCTGCAGGTGGTGAACGGGGAGGTGACGACGCGGATCCTGGTGCATTTCCTGTGGTCGCTGCTGGTGTGCGGGGCGATGGCGGTGGCGTATCCGTTCTTCCTGGTGACCTTCTACATGATGCGCAGCATCTATCCGATCTTCCTGCGGCAGGGCGAGATCGGGGCCGCCGACGCCGAACATCTGCGGCGGCTGGACCGGCGGTGCACCACGTATCTGGCGGTGGCCGCCTCGGTGCCGCTGCTCGGGGTCGCGGGGGTGACGCTGCTGCCCGCCGCCGACATCCCGCGGGTGATCGTGGCCGTGCGGGTACTGTGCGTCGGGGCGATCGCCGCGTTCCTGGTGGCGTATGTGCTGTTCCGGGCGCTGGAGGCGGATCTGCGCGCGCTCGAGCGGGTGGTCGATCCGGGGTCGGCGGGCCGGGCCGCCGACGCGCGGCCGCGAGCGGAAGGATGACCGCGTGAACACCGCCCCGGCGGCGACGGTCGCGCGTTTCGCCTCCGACTGGGAGGCGACCCTGCGCGAAACGCGGTTCGAGCCACCGGTGCTCGCGCGCTACATCCCCGACGGCAGCGCGGTCCGGCTGGCGGTGCTGGCCGATCTGATCCGCATCGATCAGCGGCAGCGGTGGCGGCGCGGGGCCGGGCGGCGCATGACCGAGTACGGCGAGCAGTTCCCGGATCTGGTGGGGACCGCGCAGTACACCGAGCTGGTGTGCGAGGAGTTCACGTTGCGCCGCCGATTCGAGGCGGTGGAGCTGGCGGAGTTCTGCGCCGAATACCCCGACCAGGCGGCCGAACTGCGCGACCGATTCGGCGATTCCGAAGCGCCACAGTATCTTTCGCGGCCCGACGCCGCGCTGCCCGCGCGGATCGAGGTCGGCATCCGGGTCGACGACTTCGATCTGCTCACCCAACTGGGCGGCCGGGAGCACGCGAAGGTCTTTCTGGCGCGGCAACTTTCGATGCAGCGGCTGGTCGCGGTGCGGGTGGAGGCGGGGGACGCGCACGATCCGCGCCGGGTCGCGCAGCTGGACCACCAGTACATCGTGCGGGTCTTCGATCAGCGCGTGATCGCCGACGCCGACGACGCGGCGCTGCGGTTGCAGTACATGCAGTATCTGCCGGGCGGCACCGGCGCGGATCTGCTGCGCTCGATGGGGGCGGCCACGCCGGACGGCGGTGCGCGGCTGCTGCGGGCGGTGGACGCGGCGATGGAGGCGCGCGGGGAGATCCGCCCGACGGATTCGGCCGTGCGCGGGGAGATCGCCGCGTTGTCGTGGCCGGAGACCGTGGCGTGGGTGGGGCGGCGGCTCGCCTCGGCGCTGGATTACGCGGACCAGCAAGGGGTTTCGCACAGCGCGATCAAACCGGCGAACGTGTTGTTCACCGCCGAGGGCGTGCCGAAGCTGGCCGACTTCGCCTGCGAGATACCGGCTTCGGCGGATCCGGAGGCCGTGCCGTATCAGGCGCCGGAGTACCTGGCGGCGATCCTCGATCCCACCGCCCCGCCGCCGGACGCCCGCGCCGACGTCTTCGCGTTGGGCGTGCTGCTGTGGGAAATGCTCACCGGCAGAAGGCCGTTCGCGGATCCGCCCGCGGACGACCCGGATCCGTTGACCACCATGCTGCGCGCCCGCGCGGCCGGTGTCGACGGGAGCGCACTCGACGAGCTGCCCGCGGATACGCCCGCGACCCTGCGCCGCGTGCTGCTCACCTGCCTGCATCCCGAGCCCGAGCGGCGCTGGCGATCCGGTGCGGAACTGGCGGGGCAACTGGAGTTGTGCCTGGATCCGCGGGCCCGCGATCTGGTCGATCCGCCGCCGCGCAGCCTGCGCTTCCGGGCCCGCCGCTGGCTGTTCCCGATCGCCGCGCTCTGCGTGGGCATTCCGAACCTCGCCGCCAGCGTCTACAACATCCGGCTCAATCAGGTGTTGATCGTGGACGCGCTCGCGGCGTCGGATCAACAGCGGTTCCGGACCGTCGCGCTGGTGAACAATCTCGTCAGCTTCCCGCTGGCCGGGATCGTGATGCTGCTGCTGTGCCGACGGGCGCTGGTGGCGGGCTACCGGCTCGCCTACGGGCGCGGCTACCCGCCGGCCGAGGTGCCGCGCGCGCGGACCGAGACGCTGTCGGTGGGGGATCGGCTGGTGCTGGTGCCGTTCGCGATGTGGCTGCTGGCGGGGGTGGCGTGGCCGCTGGCGCTGATGCGGACCGGGGTCGTGCTGCCGTCGCACAATTTCGTGCAGTTCTACACGGCCCAGGTCGTCTGTGCCGCGATCGCGTTGGCGTACCCGTTCTTCCTGGTGACCGTCTACATGATCCGGTCGATCTATCCGCAGTTGCTGGTGGCCGGGCCGGTCGGTCCCGAGGACGGGCGGCAGCTGGCGCGGCTGGCCCGGCGGAGCAATCTGTATCTGGCCGCGGCGGCGTCGGTGCCGTTGCTGGCGGTGGCCAGCGCGACCTTCGTGCCGGACGGGCAGCTGCCGTTGGTGATCGGCCCGGTGCGGGTGTTGAGCGTGGCGGGGATCGTCGCGTTCGTGCTGACCTATTGGCTGTTCCGGTTGCTGGAGGCGGATCTGCGCGCGCTCATCCGGGCCCTGCCGCGGGGGACGCGATGACGCCCTTCGGCCGGATCGTGAACCTGTCGCATGTGCACGATCCGGCGACGACGCCGCTGTATCCGGGCGATCCGGCGTTCGAGTTCGAGACCGTGGCCGAGATCGCGGCCGACGGGTATTTCCTGCGGTACGTGCGGCAGGGCGAGCACACCGGAACGCATTGGGGCGCACCGGCGCATTTCGATCCGGCGGGGCTCGCGGCGGACCAACTCGACGCGGAGGATCTGTTCCGGCCCGCCGTGAAGATCGATGTGCGGGAGCGGTGCGGGGATCGGGACTACGCGATCACCGTGGCGGATCTGACGGCGTGGGAGGCCGAGTACGGGCGCATTCCGGACGAGGCGGCCGTGGTGGCGTGGACGGGGTGGGACGCCAAGTGGGGCGGCCCCGATTTCGTCGGGGTCGGCGAATCCTTCGGCCATCAGCCGGGATTCGCGCCCGAGACGGTGGCGTGGCTGCTGGCGACCGGGCGGCTCGGGCGGCGGGGCGCGCTCGGGATCGATACGTTCGGACCGGACCGGGGGATCGATCACGAGTATCGGGTGTCGCGAATGGTGTATCGGGAGCATCGAATCAGCCTGGAGTGCCTGGGAAATCTGGCCGCGCTGCCGGTGACCGGGGCGTGGGTGCTGGCCGGGGGACCGATCTACCGGGGCGGCTCGGGTGGTCCGGCGGGCGTCGTGGCGTTGGTGCCGTGAGCGGCGCGGTGACGCTGGCGGAGCTGGCCGCGCGGGTGCGGTCGCACGCGGCCGGGCGGTCGCGGCGGTTCGTCCTCGGGATCGCGGGACCGCCGGGGGCGGGCAAGTCCACCTTCGCGGCCGCGCTGCGGGCGGAACTCGACGGGCTCGCGGAGGTCGCGCCGATGGACGGATTCCATCTCCCCAACGCCGAACTGCGGGCCGCGGGCGCGCTCGCGCGCAAGGGCGAGCCGGACACCTTCGATGTCACCGGATATCTGGAGCGGCTCCGGCTGTTGCGGGAAACGCCACTCGGACAAGCGGTTTCGTGGCCGATCTACGATCGGGACCGGCACGAGCCGGTGCCCGACGGGGTGGTGTTCGAGCGGCAGCCGATCGTGCTCACCGAGGGCAACTATCTGCTGCTCGACGACCACCGGCCCGCCGGATGGGCGGGCGTGCGCGCGCTGCTCGACGAGGCGTGGTATCTCGACGCCCCCGTCGAACAGCTACGAGACCGCCTGGTGCGCAGGCATATTCGCGGCGGACGCAGTGCGGAATCGGCCACGGCGAAGGTGGCGGACAGCGATCTGCGCAATGCCGAACTGGTCGCGGGCACGAGGGAGCGCGCCGATCTCGTCCTGCGGTTCGACGGGGAGAACTACTCGATGCGGTAGTGCCGCATCCACTCCCGGGTACCGAGATAGCGACACGACGCCGAGGCGACCTCGGCGGCCCGGCGCAACGAATCCGGGAAATCGCTTCCGGCCGTGTGGAAATGGCAGAACGCGCCGTGCAGGATGTCGCCCGCGCCGAGGGTGTCGACCATGGGGCTCTTTGCGATCGCGATCTCCCCGCGATCGTCGGGGGTGGCGTAACGGATCGACTCGCCGCCCCGGGTGACCGCCACCTGTCCGACGCCGAGTTCCAGCAGATGATCGAACAGCCCCTCCGGCGGCACCCCGGGCGGGGCGAAGGACGCCGAGCAGATGGCGATGTCGGTCAGCGGCAACAGGTCGGCGTGCTCGTCCCGCCACCGCCCGGCGTCGAGCACCACCGGAACACCGGATCGCCGTGCCGCGCGGGCGAATTCGAGCGCCACCGCCGGATAGTGGCCGTCGAGCAACAGGATCTCGGCGTCCGCGAGCGACGGCGACGGATCCGCGTCGAGGGTCGGGGAGATTCCCGAACCATCCCGGGACACGATCGTGCGGGTGGCCGCCTCCGTCGCCACCACGATCGACGAGACGGGCGGGCGGTGCGTCCCGTCCGGAGTGAGATCGCTTGGCGTCACGCCGAATTCGTCCAGATCGTGCCGGATGAGTTGCGCCAGTGGATGTTTCCCGAGCGCGGTCACCAGGGTCGGTGCGCGGCCGGACAGGAACGCGTAGGCCACGGCGGCATTGGCCGCCGGGCCGCCCGCGCCCAGGAACTGATCGCGCGCCCGGGTCTTGCTGTCCTCGGCCGGATACCGGTCCACCGCGTACGCGATGTCCAGCGTGGCCAGCCCCGCGAATACCGCCGTCGCCATGCGGCGACCCTAGCGGTGGCTCACTTCGTATCCGAGCGCACCCGCTCCTCGTACGCCTTGCGCGCGCCCGCGTCGACGTCGTCGAGGAAGGCGCGGCCCGAACCCAGCGAGCGGCCCAGCGCGTCCGCGACGCCCTGGGGCAGCAGGCCGAAGAACCGCGAGATCGTCCCCGCCACCCGGGTGACGCGCACCTTCGCGCGCGGGCGCACCAGTAGATTCGCGATGGCGGCGGCGATCTCCTCCGGCTCGGCCGGGCGCAGCAGTCTGGGCGCGGTCACGCCCGAACCCAGATCGGTGTTGGTCAGCGTCGGCAGTACCGACGAGAACGACACCCCGCTGTCGCGGTACTCCTCGCGCAGCGTGTCGGTGAAGCCGAGCACCGCGTGCTTGGAGGCGTTGTAGGTGGCCAGCCCGGGGACATGGGTCTCCCCGGCGAGGGAGGCGATATTGACGATGTGCCCGCTTCGGCGTGGCAGCATCCGGGCCAGGGCGAGTTTGGAGCCGAGGATCACGCCGTAGACATTGATGTCGAGGATGCGGCGGGTCAGCGCGTCCGGCTCCTCGACCACGCGGCCGGTGGGCATGATGCCCGCGTTGTTGATCAGCACGTCGATCGGGCCGAGCCGCCGTTCCACCTCGTCGAGGAAGGCGGTGAAGGACTGCTGGTCGGTGACGTCGAGCCGGGCGTAGTGCTCGAAATCGCGGGCGCTGCCGGACTCCTTGACGGCCACCTCGTCCACGTCGCCGATGGCGATCTTCGCGCCGTGCGCGCGCAGCGCGGTGGCGGTGGCCAGCCCGATGCCCCGGGCGCCACCGGTGATCACCACGACCTTGCCGCGAATGATGCCGAAATCCGTCACTTGCCCCTACCTCCCACGGTGTTGATCACGTCCAGCACGCCCAGCCGCCGCATGCCCCGGGCGCCCGCGGCGCGCATGGCCGACAGGGCGATCGCGAGCCGGGTCTTGGTGTAGGGGAACCAGAACAGTTCCCGCTGCTGCGTCGGCAGCATCGGCGTGGTGAGCGCCTGCTTGCGGCAGTACTTGCGGACCCCCTCGGCCCCGCCCCAGCGCGCGCCGATGCCGGACTGCTGCCAGCCGCCCATCGGCAGGGCGAAATTGAACAGGTTGGCGAAGACGTCGTTGACGTTCACCGCGCCCGCGTTCAGCCGCCGCGCGATGCGCTCGCCGCGCACCTTGTCGCCGGTCCACACCGACGCCGACAGGCCGTAGATCGAATCGTTCGCCAGCGCGACGGCTTCCGTCTCGTCGGCGACCTTCATCACCGGCAGGGTCGGGCCGAAGGTCTCCTCGGTCATACAGGCCATCGTGTGATCGACGTCGACCAGTACGGTCGGCTCGAAGAAGGTGCCCACGCCGGTCGGCTTGCCGCCGGTGACGGCCGTGGCGCCCTTGGCGATGGCGTCGTCGACGTGCCGCGCGACGATGTCGCGCTGCGCCTCGGTCGCCAGCGCGCCGATGTCGAAGCGGGCGCGGCGATCGTCCTGGCCTTGGCGCAGCGTGCGCACGTGCGCGGTCAGCTTGGCGACGAACTCGTCGTACACCGGGGCCTCGACGTACACGCGCTCGATCGAGATGCAGACCTGGCCCGCGTTGAACAGCCCGCCGAACGCGACGCCGTACGCCGCGCGATCCAGATCGGCGTCGGCGAGCACGATGGCCGGATCCTTGCCGCCCAGCTCCAGGCTGTAGGGGATCAGCCGCCGCGTGCAGGCCGTGGCGATCGCCCGGCCGGTCCGGGTGGACCCGGTGAACTGCAGATAGTCGACATTGTCGACCACGGCCGCGCCGGTCTCGCCCGCCCCCGTCACCACCGCGAACACCGGCGGGGCGCCGATCTCGGCCCAGCCGCGGGCCAGTTCCAGCGCCGAGAGCGGGGTCACCTCCGACGGTTTGAGCAGCACCGCCGCCCCGGCCGCGAGCGCGGGGATCACGTCCAGCGCGGGCATGGCGAGCGGGAAGTTCCAGGGGGTGATCACCCCGACCACCGGATACGGGCGGTAGACCGTGGTCAGCCTCTTCACCCGGGCCAGCGGGCTGTGCGGGGCGGGATGCTCGTCGGCGAGGAAACCGGCCGCGCGGCGGGCGTAGTAGCCGATCAGATCGACCGCGAAGCCGGGATCGATCAGGGCGTCCACGCGCGGTTTGCCGGATTCGGACTGCACCACGTCGGCCAGGTGATCGGTGTGGTCGATCAGCCAGTCCTGGAGTTTCAGCAGCCACTCCTTGCGGCCGTCGGGACCGATGGCCTCCCACTCCCGCTGATACAGCCGCAGTTCGCGGACCTTGGCGGCGACGGCGGCGGCCGACTCGTTCGGCACCGTGCCGACCACCGCGCCGGTCGCCGGATTGCGCACCTCGATCCCGGCGGCGTCGGCGGGTGTCGTCTGGGGGTTCGTCACGATCTGTTCTCCGGGTACACGTTTCGCTGAATTGTGAAATGGTTCACTGAACTATGATCGTGACACAATCGCGCGGCGGCTTCTTGGCCGTGACGGTCAATCCTCCCCGCGCGGTTTGTACTCCGGATACAAAGGGAGGGCGGCGATGACGCGGACCGCGGGCACCCATCCGCTGGTGCGGGAGTGGCTCAACGACTTCGTCGCCGAGACCCTGCGTCCGGGCATCCTCGACCAGATCGTGGACCGGCTCGACGACGAGGTGGTGGCCCGGCTGCCGGAGCTGGCCGATCGCGACATCCGCCGCGATCTGGCGGCCAGCACCCACGCGCACGCGCTGGTCATGCTGGGCGGGCTCACCCAGGACCGCGCCGACTACCCGGTGCCGCAGCAGGCCCACGACTTCGCCCGCACCCTGGCCCGCCGCGGCCTCGAGCTGCGACTGCTGCTGCGGGTCTACCACCTGGGTCAGGAGGCGGTGATGGACTACATGACCGAGGTGCTGGACCGGCGCGGGCTGCCGCCCGACATCGAGCGATCGGTGCTGATGCGGCTGTTCGAGCGGTCCATCCGCTGGGTCGGCACGTCGGTGGAGGAACTCACCGAGACCTACATCGAGGAGCGCGAACGCGGCCTGCGCGCGGCCCTGAACCAGCGCACCGAACTCGTGCGCGCGCTGCTGGCGGGCGCCGACGCCGACATCGATCAGGCCAGCGCGCGGCTGGGCTACCGGCTCGCCGGGCGGCACCTGGCCTGCGTGGTGTGGACCGACGACGCGATGCCGGGCCCGATGACATTGCCGGACAACGGTTTTCGCGCCGAGGTCGGCGACGGCGAGACGCTGGGCCTGCTCGACCGGGTGGTGGCGCGGTTGGCCGCGGCCCTGGGCAGCCGCAGCGTGCTGACCGTGCCGTCGGGCGCGAGCGCGCTGTGGGCCTGGATCGCGGTGGAATCCGACGCCGCCCGCGCGCCCGCGACGGTCGAGGCGCCGGTGCGGATCGCGGTCGGCGCGCCCGCCGCGGGGATCGCGGGCTTCCGCGCGAGCCATCGGGAGGCGGTCTCGGCGCGGCGGGTGGCCGAGCGCGCGCGGGGCGAGATCGGGCGGGTGCTGCACTATCCGGAGGTCGAGGTGGCCTATCTGGCCGGAACCGACGAGGCGGCGATGCGCGCGCTCATCGTGCGGGAACTGGGCCCGCTGGCCGCGCCGGACGCGAACTCCGCGCGGCTGCGCGAGACGCTGCACGCCTATCTGCGCTGCCGTCGCAGTCCGGACGCGGCCGCGAAACGACTGGGCGTGCACAAGAACACGGTGCGCTATCGAATGCAGCGCATCGAGGAACTACTGGGCCATCCGATCGAACACCGCGGCCTGTGGCTGGAGATCGCGCTGGAGTGCGCCGCGATCTACGGAGTTCGATAGCCGTGAGCTATTGGTCCGCGTTGGCCGCCAGCCGTCGCAGCGGAGGTTCGGTGGCCGGGGGCACCCGGCGATCGGGCAGTTCGGCCAGCAACTGCGTGGTCGCGGCCGCGACCGCCGCCACCGCCTTGTCGAACGCGGGCTTGGTGGTGGAGGACAGGCCGGTCAGCCCACCGACCTTCCGCACGTATTGCTGTGCGGCCGCGTAGATTTCCTGATCGGTCGCGGGCGGCTCGAGCCCGCGCAGGACGGTGATGTTTCTACACATGGCGCCGAGAGTAGCGCTCGGTAACCGACCGCGACAGGTCAAGAAACCACAGATGTGAAAATTGTGTGTTGCAGCCGCGCCGGCCGCGCGGCGGCGGCGTGACGCGCGTCTCGACGGGGATGGGCGAACCCGCCGCGCATCGATACGACACAATCGAAGATATGGCCACCCGCGACGTGCCGACACTGACCACCTTCCCCTACGAGGAGCTGGACCGGCGCGAGGACGACCACTGGTCCGGTGCGCAGGTCTCCGACGACGAGCTGCGCGCGCTCTCGCTGGGGGCGTTCTACTCCGCGCGCTGGGACGCCTTCCACGACGCGCTGCTGCTCGGCCCCGAGCGCGAGCACCCGCTCGGCGACCGCCGCGAACTCGCCATCGACACCCTCACCGGCGCCTGGGGCATCACCGACGGCACCGAGGCCATGGCCTCGATGGAACAGCTGCTGGAGGGGATGCACTCCCCGCTCTACGCGCTGGTGCATCCGCTGGTGATGGCCGCGATCAACTCGCCCGAGCGGGACCGGTTCGGCGAGCGGGCCGATCGGCACCGGGCCTTCCTGCGGCAGGTCGGCTCGTTCCGGGGCATGGAGAACCCCGAGGCCCTCGTGCGCGACTACGACATCTGGTCCCAGGCCATCAAACTCGGCCTCACCGAGCATCTGGTGCAGCCGCTGCCCGCCGACATCCAGGCGTGGGATCTGGCCCGCGTGGTCGCGGTCGCGCGGATGGCGTTCACCGCCGGATATCTCGACGCCGACGCCGCCTGGGACTACGTGATGCGGGCGCTGCCCGCGGCCCAGCGCCGCTACCGCAACTGGCGGCAGTTCGGTGACTCTTATCTCACCGGCTGGACCTATTGGCAGGCGTGCGAGGATCTGGCCGAACTGAAGTCCGGCGGCGTGGACCGGCGCCTGGAACTGGTACGGCTGTGGATGCGGCCCACCAGCCCCTGGCGCCGGATCTCGTTGCAGCCCACCGAGGCGAGCGCCTAGCGCTCAGTCGGGCAGCGAACGCAGGATGCCCCGGCCGTAGCGCTGGAACTGCGAATCGTCGACCATACCGAGCGAATGCCGCTCGACCAGCAGCTCCCACTCCGAATACAGCTGGGCCACACCGGGATCCGGCGGGGCGACGGCCCCGTCGGCGGCCTCGCGCTGGATCGCGAACGTCAGCGCGCCCACCACGCGCTCGGTGTCGGCCCGGTCGGCGCCGACGAAGGTCAGCGTCATATTGCCGTCGCAGACCTGCACGCCGGGTTCCCCGTCGGTGTCGGCCGAGCGCGCCGTCATGAGCGCGGCGACGGGCATCTCGTGGGCGTAGCGCTCGGCCGGGCCGATCGCGACGAACAGCAGGCGCGCGGTGGTGACCGCCAGCAGTCCGCGCCCGCGTCCGGCCGGGGGCTGGGCGGTGACCAGCGCCGTCTCGAGCGCGAACTCCTCGGGGGTGACCAGCCGGTGCAGCGTGGTGACCGCGGCCTTGGTGTCCCGGCGCGGGGCCATCCGGCGGACCGCGCGATCGACGTCGGCGCGGGTGGGACCGTTCTTACCCCACACCGGGGCGGGCGGTTCCAGGTCGGGTACGGACATGTCGATGCGCTGCGTGGCCGTGATCTGGGCGTTGATCCGCTCGACGATCACCGTGGCCGCCGGGACATCGTGCTCGGCGATCAACACGGGCAGCGGAGTGCGGTCCGCCGGGATGCCGGTCAGCAGCGAGGTGGGGTAGCGCAGGTAGATCTCGATGACGACGGCGTCGTCGGTACGCCGGTTCAGCCGGACCTTGAGCAGGTCGGAGACCGGCACGTCGAGCACGCGCTCGCCCTCCGCACCGGGTCTGAGGACCTGCAGCCGACCACCGCCGTGACGCAGGATCGCTGTGGGTGTCCGTAACTCGACTATGTCCATACCCCCTGCACTCGTGTTGTGTCCTCGCTCACAATAGGACGCGCATGTCATCATTGTGACCACTTGGTCCGACGCCGAACACATGATGTTCGGATCGGTCTGAGCACAGGCCGGGAACCACCGCTGTTCTCCGACCGTTTACTTGTCGAACTGCATCAGGTGCCGAACTGCGCGATGTATCGAGTAGACCGTACGCGGTAACGTGGCTTGTCCGCATCCGTTCGGTCGCACCCGGTCGCCTCCGGTTGCGGATACGCCGCCCGATGCATCGTAGGCACGAACCGGAATCACCGGAAAGGACTGGCCCGCCGGCCGACGCTCTATGAACCGCAAGACAGTGTTTCGCAACCTGGCCATAGTCGCGGGCATCCTGCTCGTGATCTATCTGGTCACGTATTTCAGCAACGACACGCGCGGCTGGAAGAACGTCGATACCTCGGTGGCGCTCACCCAGCTGCAGGACAAGGCCAACGTCAAACAGGTTCAGATCGATGACAAGGAGCAGCAGCTCCGCATCACCCTGAACAAGGGCAACGACGCGACCGACGGCCAGAGCCAGATCATCGCCAAGTACCCGGGCGGCAGCGAGGTCTCCGCGCAGATCCTCAAGGACGTGCAGGCCTCCGGCGCGCCCTACAACACGACGGTCAAGCAGGACAGCTGGTTCACCCAGGTGCTGCTGTTCGTGTTGCCGATGGTGGTCCTGCTGGGCCTGTTCGTGTTCGTGATGGCCCGCATGCAGGGCGGCGGGCGCGGCGGCATGATGGGCTTCGGCAAGTCCAAGGCCAAACAGCTGTCCAAGGACATGCCCAAGACCACCTTCGCGGATGTGGCCGGGGCCGACGAGGCCGTCGAGGAGCTCTACGAGATCAAGGACTTCCTCCAGAATCCGGCCCGCTACCAGGCGCTGGGCGCGAAGATCCCCAAGGGCGTGCTGCTCTACGGCCCGCCCGGCACGGGTAAGACGCTGCTCGCGCGGGCGGTCGCCGGTGAGGCGGGGGTGCCGTTCTTCACCATCTCCGGTTCGGACTTCGTCGAGATGTTCGTCGGTGTCGGCGCGTCCCGGGTGCGCGACCTGTTCGACCAGGCCAAACAGAACAGCCCCTGCATCATCTTCGTCGACGAGATCGACGCGGTCGGCCGTCAGCGCGGCGCGGGCCTGGGCGGCGGGCACGACGAGCGCGAACAGACCCTGAACCAGTTGCTGGTCGAGATGGACGGTTTCGGCGACCGCACCGGTGTGATCATCATCGCGGCCACCAACCGCCCCGACATCCTGGACCCGGCGCTGCTGCGGCCGGGCCGCTTCGACCGGCAGATCCCCGTCGGCAACCCCGACCTCGCGGGCCGGCGCGCGATCCTGCGGGTGCATTCCCAGGGCAAGCCGATCGCCCCCGACGCCGACCTGGACGGGTTGGCCAAGCGCACGGTCGGCATGTCCGGCGCGGATCTGGCCAACGTCATCAACGAGGCCGCACTGCTCACCGCGCGCGAGCACGGCCAGGTGATCACGGGCGCGTCGCTGGAGGAGTCGGTCGACCGCGTCATCGGCGGCCCGCGGCGCAAGAGCCGCATCATCAGCGAGCACGAGAAGAAGATCACCGCCTACCACGAGGGCGGGCACACCCTCGCGGCCTGGGCGATGCCCGATATCGAGCCGGTCTACAAGGTCACCATCCTGGCCCGCGGGCGCACCGGTGGCCACGCCATGACCGTGCCCGAGGACGACAAGGGCCTGATGACCCGCTCGGAGATGATCGCCCGGCTGGTGATGGCGATGGGCGGGCGCGCCGCCGAGGAACTGGTGTTCCACGAGCCGACCACGGGCGCGTCCTCCGATATCGACCAGGCCACCAAGATCGCCCGCGCGATGGTCACCGAATACGGCATGAGCGCCCGGCTGGGCGCGGTCCGCTACGGCCAGGAGCAGGGCGACCCGTTCTTGGGGCGGTCCATGGGCATGGGCTCGGACTACTCGCACGAGGTCGCCCGCGAGATCGACGAGGAGGTGCGCAACCTCATCGAGGCCGCGCACACCGAGGCGTGGGCCATCCTCAACGACTACCGCGACGAACTGGACGCGCTGGCCAGCGCGCTGCTCGAGCGGGAGACGTTGCACCGCAAGGATCTCGAGGAGGTCCTCGCCACCGTCGACAAGCGGCCGCGCATCACGGCGTTCAACGACTTCGGCGAGCGCACCCCCTCGGACCGCCCGCCGGTCAAGACCCCCCGCGAACTGGCCGCCGAGCGCGGCGAGCCGTGGCCCGACGAGTCGGCCACCCAGGTGGCGGCCCGCCCCGCGGCCCAGCCGGTTCCGGCCAACGGCTACCCGCCCGAGAGCGCGCGGCAGCCGCAGCCCGGGTATCCGCAGCCGCAGCCCGGCGGGTACCCGCTGCCCGGCAACGGCCCCGGCTACCCGCGGCCCGGCACGCACGGTTCGCGGCCGGACTACGGCGCCCCGGCCGGCTGGTCCGCCCCCGGCTGGCCGCCGCAGGAGGATCAGCAGGGCCGTCCCGCCCCCGGCGGGCAGGCGCAGGGCGGCTGGGCGCCCGGCGGCGGTCAGCGCTACGGCCGTCCCGCTCGGCATCAGCCGCACGATCAGCAGGGCCAGGGCTACCCCTCGCCCAACGGCGAATCCGAGGGCGGCGAGTGGGACGGGCCGAACGGTCGGCACTGATCGACCGGAGATTAGGCTCGACAGCGCGGTGCCGAGAGGTAACCGGCGCCGGTCGCGACCGGCGCCGCCGGGCGCCGCGTACCCGGATTTTTGGAGGTGTCCCGAGTGTCGGCCAACAACCACGCCATCGCAGAACCCGATACCGACGCTCTGATCGCGATCGAGACCGGCCGCCGATTCGATCAGGCGCGCGCCGAGGCGGCGGTCCGCGAACTGCTGCTCGCGATCGGTGAGGATCCCGACCGCCCCGGTCTGGCCGACACCCCCGCCCGGGTCGCGCGCGCCTACCGGGAGATGTTCGGGGGCCTGTACACCGAACCGGACGCGGTGCTCAACACCACGTTCGACGAGGGCCATCAGGAGCTGGTGCTGGTGCGCGACATCCCGATGTACTCGACCTGCGAACATCATCTGGTGTCGTTCCACGGCGTCGCGCACGTCGGCTACATCCCGGGCCCGCAGGGCCGGGTCACCGGTCTGTCCAAACTGGCCCGGCTGGTCGATCTGTACGCCAAGCGCCCGCAGGTGCAGGAGCGGCTGACCAGCCAGATCGCCGACGCCGTCATGCGCAAACTGGATCCGCGCGGCGCGATCGTGGTCATCGAGGCCGAACATCTGTGCATGGCCATGCGCGGCATCCGCAAGCCGGGCGCGAGCACCACCACGTCCGCGGTGCGCGGCCTGCTGCAGAGCAGCGCCTCCTCGCGCGCCGAGGCCCTCGATCTGATCCTGCGGAAGTGAGCGAGCGGCCCGTGTCCGGACGACTCGTCTCCCCGCGCGGCGACCGCTCGTGCGTGGTGATGGGCGTGGTCAACGTCACCGGCGATTCGTTCTCCGACGGCGGCCGCTACCTGGATCCGAATCTCGCTGTGGCGCACGGGCTCTCGCTGTACGAGGCGGGCGCGGACATCATCGACGTCGGCGGCGAGTCGACCCGGCCGGGCGCGGTGCGCGTCGATCCGGCGACCGAGGCCGCGCGGGTCGTGCCCGTCATCCGCGAACTGGTCGCGGCGGGCGTGCCGACCAGCGTGGACACCATGCGCGCCCCGGTGGCCGACGCCGCGCTCGCGGCCGGGGTCTCGGTGGTCAACGACGTCTCCGGCGGCCGCGCCGATCCGGATATGGTGAAAGTCGTTGCGGCGGCGGAGGTTCCGTGGATCCTCATGCACTGGCGGGCGGACGCCGACTACCGGCACACGGGCCGGGCCGAGCACTACGACGACGTCGTCGCCGAGGTGCGCGACGAGCTGTCCATGCAGGTGGACCTGGCCATGGCCGCCGGGGTGCACCCCGGCCGCCTGGTCCTCGACCCCGGCCTGGGTTTCGCCAAGAACGCCGCGCACAACTGGGCGCTGCTGGGCGCGCTGCCCGAGCTGACCGCGCACGGCCTGCCCATCCTGATCGGCGCCTCCCGCAAACGCTTCCTCGGGGCGCTGCTCGCCGACGACTCCGGCCCGCGCCCGCCCGACGGGCGCGAGACCGCCACGGCCACCATCTCGGCGCTGGCCGCGCTGCACGGCGCCTGGGGTGTGCGGGTCCACGATGTTCGTGCGTCACTGGACGCCATCGCCGTCGCCGACGCCTGGCGGCGCGCCGAACGAATCCGACAGGGAGCCGAGTGAGTACCGACCGCATCGAGCTGCGCGGCCTGCGCGCGTACGGCCATCACGGGTGCTTCGATTTCGAGCGCCGCGACGGCCAGGAGTTCGTCGTGGACATCACTTTGTGGCTGGACCTCGCGAAAGCGGCCGCCGCCGACGACCTTTCGGCCACCGTCGACTACGGCGAGCTGGCCGGGCGGGCCGTCGCCGTCGTGACCGGACCGCCCCGCAATCTGATCGAGACGGTGGCCGCCGAGATCGCCGACGACGTGATGACCGACGCGCGCGTCGCCGCCGCGGAGGTCGTGGTGCACAAGCCGTCCGCCCCCATCCCGCACACCTTCGCCGACGTCCGGGTGGTCGCCACCCGTCGCCGCGCCGGGGCTGAGGTGATCGCGTGAGCCGCGCGGTGCTGTCCATCGGATCCAATCTGGGCGACCGCCTCGCCCACCTGCGCGGCGTCGTCGACGCCTGCGCGCCGCATCTGGTCGCGGTGTCGTCGGTGTACTCGACCGCGCCGTGGGGCGGGGTGCCGCAGGAGCACTACCTCAATGCCGTTGTGGTGGTGGACGATCCGGCCGCCGAACCGCGCGACTGGCTGCGGCGCGGCCAGGAACTCGAACAGGCCGCCGGCAGGGTGCGCGAAGTGCGCTGGGGCGCACGGACTCTCGACGTCGACGTGATTCGCTGCGCGACGGGTTCGCGCGAGGTGCGCAGCACCGACCCGACGCTGACCCTGCCGCATCCGCAAGCGCACCGCCGCGCCTTCGTCCTGGTGCCCTGGCTCGAGGTGGAACCGGACGCGGTGCTGGCGGCCGAGGGCCGGGAACTGCCGATCCGGGACTGGCTGAACGCGTTGGACGCCAGCGAGATCGACGGTGTCCGCCGGACCGAACTCACCCTGCGCGCGGCCGTGTCATGAACGTCATGAAGCCGACGCGGGCCCTGGATCTGACCGCGAACGTGCTGGTGGCCGCCGTCGTGGCGTGGATCGCCACGCGCTGGGCGTACTCCAGCTTCCCGCCGATCACCGCGATCGCGGGCGCCTCGCTCTATCCGGTGGCGGCGCTGGAGGCCGTGCTGGCCTTCGTGATTCGCGCCCGGGTCAACGACGACCGGATCGGCGACGCGCCCCGGCATCTGCATCCGATCACCGTCGCCCGCGCGGCCGCGCTGGCCAAGGCGTCGGCGCTGGTGGGTTCGCTGGCGGCGGGGGTGTGGCTGGGCTTTTTGATCTGGGTCTTCCCGCAGCGGTCGACCCTGCGCGCGGCCGCGGCCGACACGCCGGGCGCGGTCGTCGGTCTCGTCGCCGGGCTGGCCCTGGTCGCGGCGGCCCTGTGGCTGGAGTATTGCTGTCGCGCGCCCAACGAACCGCCCGACGAAGCGGCTACTTCCTAGCAATTATTCGTTCGGGAATTATCGCACCGGCTTCCACCCGGAACGAGTTGACCAGGCTATCCTCGCGGTCATGGTTTCACCCGCCCGTAGCAGTACTTCCCGTCGGTGGCGGGATTACGCGGGAAAGTTCCTGATCGGAATTCTGATCCTGCTCGGCCTGATTGCCAGTGTGTTCCTGATCTTCAGCGACAGCCTGCAATTGGTCCGGGTCGGTCTGGTCGCCGCCCTGTGGGCCGCGGTCCTCGGGGCGCTCGCGGCCACCAGGTACCGGCGCGAGGCGGCCAACGATCAGGCGCGGGCGCGCGAGCTGCGGACGGTGTACGAGTTGCAGCTCGAGCGGGAGATCAGCGCCCGCCGCGAATACGAACTGACCGTCGAGGCGCGGGTGCGCGAGAAGGTCGGCGCGGACGCCGCGGAACTGGCCGCGCTGCGCGCCGAGTTGTCGGTGCTGCGGGAGAGTCTGCAACGACTGTTCGACGGCGGCCTGCCGAATCAGCGCCCGGCCCTGCACGCGGACGCGTTCCGCCTGCCCGAACTTCCGGGCGTGGCGAACGGTAACTCGCGAGAAACCGATACCTGGGACGCGTGGAACGCCCCCGCGGTCCCGCTGGACGTGACCCCGGTCTTCGAGACCGACCACACCGAGCCCCCGGCCTTCGCCAGCCCCTTCGACGATCCGGTGACCGCCGAGACCGCGGTGGTCTCGGCCGAGGAACTGGCCGACCTCGAGGCCGAGCGGGTCCGCCCCGAGCGACCGCGCGCCGAGCCGGAGCGGCCCTCGAAGCGCGAGCCCGACCGCGAATCCGGTGACGGCGACCGCGCCGAGTCTCCGGAGCAGGCCGAGCCGGAACAGCCCGGGCCGGTGCGCCCCGAGGTCGTCGACCACCCCAAGCCCGCCGAGCAGGCCGGTCCCGCGCGACTCGCGTCCGAACCGCCCGAGGCCCGGCAGCCCGCGACACCGGCCGAGCCCGAGACGCCCGCCTCCGAACCCGAAAAGCCAACGCCCGCACCGAAATCCGGGCCCGAACCCACGGCCCACCCCGGCCCGGAGCGCCGGACGCCGATGGGCACCGCGGGCTCGCGCCGCCGTCGCCGCGCCGACGACGAGGACGGCGACGACGACGGCCCGCGCCTGTCGGTGGCCGAGATCATGGCCAATCTCCGCGCGGAGCAGAGCGGACGCTGAGGTGAACATCACCGGGCCCGCCTCTGGGCGCGGCACGTCCGTCGTCCTATCCTCGACTCGGTAACGTCCGGTACCCGCACGGCGGGACTGGAACGACATCGAGAGGACAATGGTGACCTCAGGTAATTCTGGGAGTGACCCTGCGCCTGCACGACTGACGGTGGGAATCGTCTCGGCGGGACGCGTGGGCTCCGCACTGGGCGCCGCGCTCGAGCGCGCGGGGCACGTCGTCTTCGGCGTGGCGGCGATCTCCGACGCGTCGGTCCGGCGCGCCCGCACCCGGCTGCCGGATTCGCGGATCCTGCCGGTCGAGGAGGTGGCCGCGCGCAGCGAACTGCTGGTGCTCGCCGTGCCCGACAGCGAATTGGCCGATCTGGTCGGCGGATTGGCGACCGCGGGCGTGGTGCGCCCGGGCACGATCGTGCTGCACACCTCGGGCGCGAACGGGATCGGCGTGCTGGCCCCGCTCACCGAGCGCGGCGCGCGTCCGCTCGCGATCCATCCGGCCATGACCTTCACCGGTCACGACGAGGACGTGGCCCGGCTGGGCAACGCCTGTTTCGGGATCACCGCGGCCGACGAGGTGGGCTACGCCATCGCGCAGTCGCTGGTGATCGAGATGGGCGGCGAGCCGGTGCGGGTGCGCGAGGAGCAGCGCACGCTGTACCACGCCGCGCTCGCGCACGGCAGCAATCATCTCGTCACGCTGATCGTGGACGCGGTGGCCGCGCTGCGCGCCGCGCTGGAAGGCCCCGGCCTGATGGGCCAGCAGGTGGTCGACGACCAGCCGGGCGGCCTCGCCGAACGCATGCTCGCGCCGCTGGCCTCGGCGGCCCTCGACAATGCCCTGCGCCGTGGGCAATCCGCGCTCACCGGACCGGTCGCGCGCGGCGACGCGGCGGCCGTCGCGGCCCATCTCGTGGCGCTGGGCGAGGTGGACCCGCGCCTGGCCGAGGGCTATCGCGCGCTGTCGTTGCGCACGGCCGAGCGGGCGCACGCGAAACCCGAGCTGATCGATTTGCTGGAGGGACGCTGATGTCCGATCCGAATTCCCGGCTGCTCGCCCTGCGCGGCTCCTACCGTCCGGGTGAACTCACCGTGCTGCACGACCCCGCGACCGTCTCCGCGGTGGTGAACGCGCTGCGCTCGGTCGGCCGCAAGGTCGCGCTGGTGCCCACGATGGGCGCCCTGCACGAGGGTCATCTGGAGCTCGTGCGCCGCGCCCGGCGCACCAATCAGGTCGTGATCGTGTCGATCTTCGTCAACCCGTTGCAGTTCGGGGCGGGTGAGGATCTGGATCGCTATCCCCGCACGCTCGACGCCGACGTGGCCCTGCTGCGCGGCGAGGGGGTGGAACTGGTCTTCGCGCCCAGCGCCGCGGACATGTATCCCGACGGGCCGCGCACCTCGGTGCATCCGGGACCGCTGGGCGCGGAACTCGAGGGCGTGAGCCGCCCGACCCATTTCGCCGGGGTGCTCACGGTGGTCGCCAAACTGTTGCAGATCGCCCGCCCGCACGAGGCGTTCTTCGGCGAGAAGGACTACCAGCAACTCACCCTGATCCGACAGATGGTGCGGGACTTGAACTTCGACGTCCGCGTCGTCCCGGTCGCCACGGTCCGCGAACCCGACGGGCTGGCCCTGTCCTCGCGCAACCGCTACCTCGATCCGGCCGAACGCGAACTGGCCACCACCCTGTCGGCCGCCCTGGCCGCCGGCCGCCATGCCGCGGGCCTCGGCCCCGAGGGCGTCCTCGCCGCCGCGCGTGCTGTGCTCGACACCCGGCCCGAGATCGGCGTGGACTATCTGGAACTGCGCGGCGCGGACCTCGGGGAGATCACCGCGAGCGGCAATGCCCGGCTGCTGGTCGCCGCGCGTATCGGCGCGACCCGCCTCATCGACAACATGGCCGTCACCGTCGGGGTACCGATCGACGGCCACCCCAATACCCCTGCCGCACAAGCTCTTTCGTAGGAAGGCGACGACGATGTTGCGCACCATGATGAAATCCAAGATCCACCGCGCGACGGTGACCCACGCCGATCTGCACTACGTCGGTTCGGTGACCGTCGATCCGGATCTGATGGACGCCGCCGACCTGCTCGAGGGCGAACAGGTCTGCATCGTCGACATCGACAACGGCGCCCGCCTCGAGACCTATGTCATCGCGGGCGAACGCGGCTCGGGCGTCATCGGAATCAACGGCGCCGCCGCGCATCTGGTGAATCCCGGGGATCTGGTCATCCTGATCGCCTACGGCATGATGGACGAGCGCGAGATCCGCGAGTACCAGCCCCGCGTGGTCTTCGTCGACGAGCGCAACCGGCCCGTGGAACTCGGGTCGGATCCGGCGCACGCGCCGGAGGGGTCGGGTCTGACCTCCCCGCGCTCGCTCACCTTCGCCTGAGCGGCGGGCCTCGGGGATGCTGCTGACCATCGACGTCCGCAACACCAGCATCGAGATCGGCCTGTTCTCCGGCAGCGGCGCGCACGCGGAGCTGACGCAGACCTGGCGGATGCACACCAATCCGCTGCTGACCGCCGACGAATTCGCCATGCAGGTACGGGGATTGGTCGGCGACCAACTCGACCGGGTGGTCGGCGTCGCGGCGCTGTCCACCATGGCCCCCGTGCTGCGCGAGCTGCGGGCCATGCTGAGCCGGTACTGGAACAACGTGCCGCACGTCCTGGTGGAACCGGGCGTGCGCACGGGAATCCCACTGCTGGTGGACAATCCGAAGGAGGTCGGCGCGGACCGCATCGTCAACTGCCTGGCCGCCTATCACCGCTTCGAATCCGCCGCCATCGTGGTCGATTTCGGTCCCGCCGCCATCTGCGTCGACCTGGTCTCGGCCAAGGGCGAATTCCTCGGCGGCAGCATCGCGCCGGGCGTCGAGATCGCGACCGAGGCGCTGGTGGCGCGCACCGCGCTGCGCCGGGCCGAATTGACCCGTCCCCGTTCGGTATTGGGCAAGAACAGCCTCGAATGCATCCAGTCCGGCGCGGTGTTCGGCTTCGCGGGACTGGTGGACGGCATCATCGACCGCGTGCGCGACGAGTTCGACGCCTTCGCGGGGGACGATGTCGCGATCGTGGCCACCGGGATCACCGCGCCGCTGATCGTGCCGGAGTCGGAGACCATCGAACATCATGAGCCGCATCTCACACTCGACGGATTGCGGCTGGTCTACGAGCGCAATCAGCAACGCCGTCGCTAGGCGCCCGCTTGTGCTTCTCTCACCGGCTGCTAAGCTCTTGCCCGTGGCTTACCGCATGAGCGTCCAGGAGTGTTGTCGAGGCTGATTCGCCTCGACCGTTGTCGGGGCTTCGCATCCCCCGGCCGACCACTTCTCCTGGAGATTCGCTCATGCGTTCCTCTGTCATCACCCCCGCCTCTCCCGCCCTCGCGCCGCAGCGCCTCGCCCCCGAGGTCACCGAGCGCGCGGTCGCCTCGGCGCTGCCCACCCGGCTGCGCCCCGCCGACCTGCTGCGCCTGACCGACGAGGGCGCCGAGGACGTGCTGGCCGGGCGCTACGACCACCTGCTGCCCGCCGACGGCGCCTGGCCTACCGACAACCGCTGGGCCACCCGCCTGTCGGCCGACGACGAGGTCGACGTCTGGCTGATCAGCTGGGTGCCCGACAAGTACACCGAACTGCACGACCATGCCGGATCCCTCGGCGCGCTGACCGTGCTCTCCGGCGCGTTGTCCGAATTCCGTTGGAACGGAAGGGAATTACGCAATCGCACGCTGTCGGCGGGCGATCAGGCGGCGTTCCCGCTGGGCTGGGTGCACGACGTGGTGCGCGCCCCCGATCACCTCGTCGCCGGACCGGCCGATCCCACGCTGTCCGTGCACGCCTATTCACCACCGCTCACCGCCATGTCCTACTACGAGGTCACCGGCCACGGCACGCTGCGCCGCACCCGGACCGTCCTCACCGACCAGCCGGAAGGCGATGCGAAATGACCCATCTGACGATCGATCGCATGCTGGCGAACACGCGTGAGCGGCTGCGGCGGATCTACGCGTTCGAACTGCCGGAGGCCCTCGCGCGGGGCGCCCTGCTCGTCGACATCCGGCCGCAGGCGCAGCGCGTCAAGGAGGGCACGCTGCCCGGCGCCCTGGTCATCGAGCGCAATGTGCTGGAGTGGCGGCTCGATCCGACCAGTTCCGCGCGGCTGGCGCTGGCCGTCGACCACGACGTGGAATGGATCGTGGTCTGCTCCGAGGGCTACACCTCGAGCCTGGCCGCGGCCTCGCTGCAAGAGCTGGGCCTGCGCCGGGCGACCGATCTGGTCGGCGGATATCAGGCGCTGAAGGCGGCCGGTCTGCTGTCGGTCGCGGCGAACGCCCCGCACATCACCCGTGAGGTCGTGGCGCTCGCGTCGTCGTAATTGTCGCCTGCCCGGCAGGGCTCCGCCGCAAAAGAATTTTCACCGCACGATAGGGTGGTTCGATGTGAGCAACCCGAATCCTCCCGCAACCGGTGACGCCACGGTTCCGCCGCGGCAAAACGGTCCTGCCGCAATGGAAGTCGACCTTCCCGAGCAGATGCGGATTCGGCGGGAGAAGCGGGAGCGGTTGCTCGAGCAGGGGCGCCAGCCCTACCCCGTGGTGGTACCGCGCACCCACAGCCTCGCCGAAATTCGCGCGGCCTATCCCGACCTGGCGGCCGATACGGCGACCGGCCTGGTGGTCGGCGTGGCCGGGCGCGTCATTCACGTGCGCAATACCGGCAAGTTGTGTTTCGCGATGCTGCAGGAGGGCGACGGCACCAAGCTGCAGGCGATGATCAGCCTGAACGGTGTCGGCGCCGACGCGCTGGCCGCCTGGAAGGCCGAGGTCGATCTCGGCGACTTCGTATTCGTGCACGGCGAGGTGATCTCCTCGCGCACCGGCGAATTGAGCGTCATGGCCGATTCCTGGTCGATGGCGGCCAAGGCGTTGCGCCCGCTGCCGGTGACGCACAAGGAGTTGAGCGAGGAGGCGCGGGTCCGGCAGCGCTATGTCGATCTCATCGTGCGCCCGGAGGCCCGGGAAATGGCGCGCACCCGCGTGCGGGTCGTGCGCGCGCTGCGAAACGCATTGGAGCGCAGGGGTTTTCTCGAGGTGGAGACCCCGATGCTGCAGACGTTGCACGGTGGCGCCGCGGCGCGGCCGTTCGTCACCCACTCCAATGCGCTCGATATCGATCTCTATCTGCGCATCGCGCCGGAGCTGTTCCTCAAGCGCTGCGTGGTCGGCGGCATCGAGAAGGTCTTCGAGATCAACCGCAACTTCCGCAACGAGGGCGCGGACTCCACGCATTCGCCCGAGTTCGCCATGCTGGAAACATACGAGGCGTACGGTACCTACGACGATTCCGCGCGCATGATGCGCGAATTGATCCAGGAGGTCGCCGCCGAGGTGTACGGCACCCTGGTGGTCACCCTGGCCGACGGCACCGAATACGATCTCGGTGGCGAGTGGAACACCGTGGAGATGTACCCGTCGCTGTCGGACTCGCTGGGCGTGGCGGTCACCCCCGAAACCACGGTCCGGGAATTGCTGGCGCTGGCCGATCGGGTCGGTCTGGAAATTCCCCAGGGCAAGGGGTACGGACACGGCAAACTCGTCGAGGAACTGTGGGAGCACACCTACGGGGACAAGCTGTACGCCCCGACTTTCGTGCGCGACTTCCCGGTCGAGACGTCCCCGCTCACCCGCGAGCACCGGGACCGGCCCGGCGTGACCGAGAAGTGGGATCTCTACGTTCGCGGGTTCGAGTTGGCCACCGGCTATTCGGAACTCGTGGATCCCGTCATTCAGCGCGAGCGCTTCATTGATCAGGCCAGATTGGCCGCGGCGGGCGACGACGAGGCGATGCGGCTGGACGAGGACTTCCTCACCGCCATGGAACACGGCATGCCGCCGACAACCGGTACGGGTATGGGAATCGACCGGTTGCTGATGGCCTTGACCGGTCTCGGAATCCGGGAAACCATACTCTTCCCAATTGTGCGTCCGGCCGCCCGGTGAACTTCGGGATTGAATGCCGAAGTCTCGTCTTGGAAATCTCGCAATTCGAGGTATTCTCGACTCGGGTATCGGCCTGGTATGCGGGTCGCACGATTTCGAAGGGACGTTCAGCTCATGGCAAAGAAGGTCACCGTTAGCCTGATCGACGACGTCGACGGTGAGTCCATCGCGGACGAGACCATCGAGTTCGCGATCGATGGTGTGTCGTACGAGATCGATCTGTCGTCGGCGAATGCGGCGAAGCTGCGGGATGGGCTGGAGCCGTGGGTTTCCAACGCCCGCCGGGTCAGCGGCCGGCGGCGCAGCAAGCCCGCGGGTACCGGTGCGGGCGCGCCGAAGAACCATGTCTCGCGCGATCGCGAGCAGAGCGCCGCAATTCGGGAATGGGCCCGGCGCAAGGGTCACAAGGTCTCCGCACGCGGCCGCATCTCCGCCGAGATCGCCGAGGCGTACAACAAGGAAGTCGGCCGCAACAACTAGAGCGACAACTCGGTTTGTAATTGGGGGCCGCTGCCGCCCGGAGGAAATCGCGCCCCGTCCGGACGGCAGCGGCATTTTCATACCTTTTCCGCATAACCGGTGAAAGTGACGCTCCCCGGACGAGCGTCACGCGATCTTGCTTCGAGCCGAGCGGGCGCGGCACCATGGACGGGTGAGTGAGGGATCGGCACAGTGACCGGATTTCACGGATCGTTCCTGCGATTCACCGACGACAACGGCCAACGCCAGGAGCTGATGCTGACCCCCGATCGGCAGCGCGTCACCATCGGACGCTCGCCACAGGCCGACCTCACGCTGTCCTGGGACGCCGAGGTGTCCCGGCTGCACGCGGCGGTGGAGTTCCTGACCGCGGGCTGGACGATCGTCGACGACGGGCTCTCCCGCAACGGCACGTTCGTCAACGGCGAACGCGTGCTCGGCCGGCGGCGGCTCACCGAGGGCGACCGCATCCGGATCGGCTCCCAGCTGCTGTCGTTCCACGACTTCAGCGGCGTGGCCGACGACGCCACCCGCACGTCGGTGGGAATGTTCCCCACCCTGCGCTCGTTGACCGAGACTCAGCGCGCGGTCCTGGTCGCGCTGTGCCGTCCGTACAAGAACAACTCCGGCTTCGCCACCCCGGCGTCCAACCAGCAGATCGCCGACGAGCTGTTCCTCAGCGTGGACGCGATCAAAACCCATCTGCGGACGCTGTTCTCGAAGTTCGGCGTCGAGGACCTGCCGCAGAACCAGAAACGGGTCCGGCTGGCCAGCCTCGCGCTGCAGGCGGGGATCATCTCCGACCGGGACCTGTAGGCCGCCGCCGCGGCCGGTTAGGCCCTCGGCGACCCGGGTAGGACCTCGGCGGGACGAGTGTTCGCTGTCGGCGTATCGAGACGGAAACGAACCGGGCAACAGTCGCGTTATGACTGAATGACACGTGCTGTCGGAGGTCCGCAATAGGGTGGACGCACGACGGCCGCGACCCCCGCCAACTAGAGTGGAGGCGGGGGATGCAACCCCAGGGCTTCATGGCAGGCTGGCGACGGATCCCACCGAACCGCCGGAACGCCGTGGATAGCGGAGCAGGAAGTGAGGGAGCGATGTTCGAGAGGTTCACCGACCGCGCAAGGCGGGTCGTTGTCCTGGCTCAGGAAGAGGCCAGGATGCTCAACCACAACTACATCGGCACCGAGCACATCCTGCTGGGCCTGATTCACGAGGGCGAGGGTGTCGCGGCGAAGTCGCTGGAGTCGCTGGGCATTTCGCTGGAGGGTGTGCGCAGCCAGGTGGAGGAGATCATCGGCCAGGGCCAGCAGGCCCCGTCCGGGCACATCCCCTTCACCCCGCGGGCGAAGAAGGTGCTGGAACTGAGCCTGCGCGAGGCGCTGCAGCTCGGTCACAACTACATCGGCACCGAACACATCCTGCTCGGCCTGATCCGCGAGGGCGAGGGCGTGGCCGCCCAGGTGCTGGTCAAGCTCGGCGCCGATCTGAATCGGGTGCGCCAGCAGGTCATCCAGCTGCTGTCGGGGTACAGCCAGGGCGGCAAGGAGGCCGTGGAGGCCGGTGGCCGCGAGTCGGGCACCCCGTCCACCTCGCTGGTGCTCGACCAGTTCGGCCGCAACCTGACCCAGGCCGCCCTCGAGGGCAAGCTCGACCCGGTCATCGGCCGCTCGAAGGAGATCGAGCGCGTCATGCAGGTGCTCAGCCGCCGCACCAAGAACAACCCGGTGCTGATCGGCGAGCCCGGCGTCGGCAAGACCGCCGTCGTCGAGGGTCTGGCCCAGGCCATCGTCAACGGCGAGGTCCCCGAGACGCTCAAGGACAAGCAGCTCTACACCCTCGACCTGGGTTCGCTGGTCGCGGGCAGCCGCTACCGCGGTGATTTCGAGGAGCGCCTGAAGAAGGTGCTCAAGGAGATCAACACCCGCGGCGACATCATCCTGTTCATCGACGAGCTGCACACGCTGGTCGGCGCGGGCGCGGCCGAGGGCGCGATCGACGCGGCCTCCATCCTCAAGCCCAAGCTGGCCCGCGGCGAGCTGCAGACCATCGGCGCGACCACCCTCGACGAGTACCGCAAGTACATCGAGAAGGACGCCGCCCTCGAGCGCCGGTTCCAGCCGGTGCAGGTGGGTGAGCCGACCGTCGAGCACACCATCAACATCCTCAAGGGCCTGCGCGACCGGTACGAGGCGCATCACCGCGTCTCGATCACCGACTCCGCGCTGGTCGCGGCCGCCACGCTGGCCGACCGCTACATCAACGACCGCTTCCTGCCGGACAAGGCGATCGACCTGATCGACGAGGCCGGCGCCCGGATGCGCATCCGTCGTATGACCGCGCCGCCGGACCTGCGCGAGTTCGACGACAAGATCGCCGACGCGCGCCGGGAGAAGGAGTCCGCGATCGACGCGCAGGACTTCGAGAAGGCCGCGCGCCTGCGCGACAAGGAGAAGCAGCTGGTCGCCAAGCGCGCCGAGCGCGAGAAGCAGTGGCGTTCGGGCGATCTGGACGTCGTGGCCGAGGTCGACGACGAGCAGATCGCGGAGGTGCTGGCCAACTGGACCGGTATCCCGGTGTTCAAGCTCACCGAGGAGGAGACCACCCGGCTGCTCCGCATGGAGGACGAGCTGCACAAGCGGATCATCGGCCAGGAGGACGCGGTCAAGGCCGTCTCCAAGGCCATCCGCCGCACCCGTGCCGGCCTGAAGGATCCCAAGCGCCCGTCCGGTTCGTTCATCTTCGCCGGTCCGTCCGGCGTCGGTAAGACCGAGCTGTCCAAGGCGCTGGCGAACTTCCTGTTCGGCGACGACGACGCGCTCATCCAGATCGATATGGGCGAGTTCCACGACCGCTTCACCGCCTCGCGGCTGTTCGGCGCCCCTCCGGGCTACGTCGGCTACGAGGAGGGCGGCCAGCTCACCGAGAAGGTGCGCCGCAAGCCGTTCTCGGTCGTGCTGTTCGACGAGATCGAGAAGGCCCACCAGGAGATCTACAACACCCTGTTGCAGGTCCTCGAGGACGGCCGCCTCACCGACGGCCAGGGCCGCACGGTCGACTTCAAGAACACGGTGCTGATCTTCACCTCGAACCTCGGCACGCAGGACATCTCGAAGGCGGTCGGCCTGGGCTTCACCCAGTCGAACAACGAGGGCTCGAACTACGAGCGGATGAAGCTCAAGGTCAACGACGAGCTGAAGAAGCACTTCCGCCCCGAGTTCCTCAACCGCATCGACGACGTGATCGTCTTCCACCAGCTCACCACCGAGCAGATCGTCCAGATGGTGGATCTGATGATCGGCCGCGTCGCCACGCAGCTGCGGAACAAGGACATGGAGATCGAGCTCACCGAGCGCGCCAAGAGCCTGCTCGCCAAGCGCGGCTTCGATCCGGTGCTGGGCGCCCGCCCGCTGCGCCGGACCATCCAGCGCGAGATCGAGGACCAGCTGTCGGAGAAGATCCTCTTCGGCGAGATCGGCCCCGGTCAGCTGGTGCGGGTCGACGTGGAGAACTGGGACGGCGAGGGCGCGGGCGAGGACGCCAAGTTCACCTTCGCCGGTACGGAGAAGGCGAAGAAGTCCGACGAGGAGCCGGTCGCCGCCCTCGCGGGCGAGGCCGCCGCCGCGGGCGAGTAAGTCCAGCTCGAAAGCCCCTCTCGCCTTGTGCGAGAGGGGCTTTCGCGTGTGCGGGCCCGAAAATCGCTGGCGCGCGGCCGCGATCGTGGGCCATTGTCGAGCCGACCCGGGAGGAAAGGACGCCAGTGCTCACCGACGCGCAGATCGAGGGTTTCATCACCGACGGATTCGTGCGGATCGAGCAGGCGTTCCCGCGCGCGACCGCCGATGCCGGGCGGGCGATCCTGTGGCGCGCCACCGGCCGCGATCCGGACGATCCGCGAACGTGGACGGAACCGGTGATCCGCCTCGGCGAGCACGGCGAGGAGCCGTTCCGCGCCGCGGCGACCGCTCCGGCCCTGGTCGAGGCGTTCGATCAGCTGGTCGGGGCGGGGCGGTGGCTGCCGCGAATCAGCCTCGGCACCTTCCCGATCCGCTTCCCGAGCGAACGATCGGCGGGCGACGACGGCTGGCACGTGGACGCGAGCCTGCCGGGCGAGGATTACACCGACTTCCTCACCTGGCGGGTCAACGTGCGTTCCGAGGGGCGCGCGCTGCTGATGTTGTTCCTGTTCTCCGACGTCTCCGCCGCCGACGCGCCGACCCGCATCCGGGTCGGCTCGCATACGCGGCTGTCCGGTGTGCTCGCGCCGCACGGCGCCGCCGGGTTGCCGATCGGCGGCCCCGAGATGCAGGCCGCCTACGCCGACACCGCGGATCTGCCGGAGGTCGCGGCGACCGGGCGGGCCGGGGACGTGTACCTGTGCCATCCGTTCCTGGTCCACGCCGCCCAGCGCCATCGCGGCGACCGGCCGAAATTCATGGCCCAGCCGCCGCTGCTGCCCCGCGAGCCCTGCGTCCTGGAGCGCCCCGACGGCGCGTATTCGCCTGTGGAACAGGCGATTCGGCGCGGGCTCAGCGCAACAACGCCATGATCGGGGCGAAGGCGTCCCCGATATCGCCGGGCACGATCACCTCGTCGATGCCGTACTTCTCGTGCCGATGCCGCAGGATCTCGGCCGCCTCGTCCGGATCGCCGGGCAGGACGGCCGCCGAGCCCACGTCGCGCAGCGCGTCGACGCTGGGCACCTTCCAGTTCCCGGGCCAGCGCGGCACGGCGTCGCCGATGCCCATGAGCTGAACGGTGAAGGCCACCGGGCGTTCGGCGTTGTCGCGCACCACGGCGACCATGCCCGCCAGATCGTCCTCGGTCACCTGCGGTCCGGCGGCGAGCACCACGCGGTCGGCGATGCGACCGGCCAGCGCCAGCATCCGCGGCCCGGAGGTGGCGATCACGATCGGCGGCACGGGATCGACCCCGGCCCGGACCGCGGCCACGGTCTCGGCGAGATGCGCACGGCGTGCGGTGGCCGAGCCCCAGGGCTGCCCGAGTCGCTCGGCCTCCGCCGCGGCGTCGGGTCGGCCGATGCCGATCCCGAGTTCGAATCGGCCATCCGAAAGTACTTGCAGCGCGGCGGTTTCCCGCACCGTCGCCGCGGCGGTCCGCAGCGGTGCGGCGATCACGTTGGGGCGCAACCGGAGTGCGGTGGTCACCGCCGCGGCGGCCGCGAGCGCGGGAAACGGGGACGGGGTGTGCAGGGTATCGGGCAGCAGCAGCGTGTGATACCCCTGCTCCTCGACCCGGCGTGCGGTCTCGGCCCAGGCCCGACCGGCGAAGGGTACGGCCATGGTGGCGAAGCTGATGGACATGACGGCCTCTCGTCGAATGTGGATATCGGTCAGAAAAGACGCCGCGAACGGCGCAGCACCGCGAGCCGGGACAGGTAGTCCTCCTCGCTGATCTCCCCCCGGGCGAAGGCGGAGCGCAACAGCCCCACCCCGTTGTCACGCCCACACCCACGCCGGAACCGGACCGCGAACGTGATCGCGGCGAGCCAGAACAGCACCGGGAAGATCCAGAAGAAGGGCCACGGATGCCAGCCGTATTCGGCCGCCGCGGAAAGGTATTCGTTCATATCCCCAGCCTCCGCCGATCCCTGTCGACGGGCATCGGCGCGGGAGCGACACCCGTCGTACGTCTGCATGCGTACGGGATTCGGCATCACTGCCAGCCCGGCCGCACCAATCCGGATTCGTAGGCCAGCACCACCAGCTGCGTGCGGTCGCGGGCGCGCAGTTTCAACAGGATTCGGCTCACGTGGGTGCGGGCGGTCGCGGGGCTGAGGAACAGGCGTTCGGCGATCTCGGCATTGGTGAGGCCCTCGGCCACCAGCACCATCACCTCGCGTTCGCGGTCGGTCAGGCCGGTCAGTTCGGCGGGCGGCGCGGGTTTGGCGCGGGTGGCGAATTCGGCGACCAGGCGGCGGGTCACGCTGGGGGAGAGCAGGGCGTCGCCCGCGGCGACCACCCGCACGGCCTTCACCAGATCGGCGGGTTCGGTGTGTTTGACCAGGAATCCGGTCGCGCCCGAACGCATCGCCTCGAAGACGTACTCGTCGAGTTCGAAGGTGGTCAGCACGACCACGCGCACCTCGGACAGGTCGGGGTCGGCGGCGATCTCGCGGGTCGCGCACAACCCGTCGAGGACCGGCATCCGAATGTCCATGAGCACCACGTCGGGACGCAGCTCGCGGGTCAGGCGCAGCGCCTGCTGACCGTTGTCGGCCTCGCCCACCACCTCGATGCCGTCCTGGGCGTCGAGCAGGGCCACGAATCCGGCGCGGACCAGGGCCTGGTCGTCGGCGATCAGTACTCGAACGGTCATCGGGTCCCCTCGTCGGTCGAGCCGAGCGGCAGCCGCGCGGCCACCCGGAAGCCGCCGTCCCCGGCGGGTGTCGCGGCCACCTCGCCGCCGAGCGCGTGGGCGCGCTCGATCATTCCGGCGATGCCGTTGCCGCCGCCTGTGGACGGCTGTGGAGAACTCGCGGGCCTGCCGTTCTCGACGGTCAGCCGCAGTTCGCCGGGCGAATAGTCCAGCGCCACAACGGCCTCCGCGCCGGGCGCGTGGCGCAGCACATTGGTCAGCGACTCCTGCACGATGCGGGCCGCGGCCACGTCGACCACGGCGGGCAGGCGGCGCGCCGGACCGTTGATCTCGGTGCGCACGGTCAGCCCGGCCGCGCGGGCCGGATCGATGAGCGCGTCGAGATCGGCGATGCCGACCGTCGGACTGGTCGGCGCCGCACCGGTTTCCGCGCCCGAGCGGATCGACCGCAACAGCGTGTGCACCTCGCCGAGCGCGTCGCGGCTGACCTGTTTGATGGCGGCCAGCGCGGTCGCGGCCTGTTCGGGTTTGCGGTCGAGCAACTCCAGCGCCACCGAGGACTGCACATTGATCAGCGACAGACTGTGCGCGAGCACATCGTGCAGTTCGCGGGCGATGGCCAGCCGCTCCTCGGAGGCGCGTTGTTCGCGCCGGGCCAGTTCGCGTTCGCGTTCGGCCTGTTCGTTGCGGTGGGCGGCCTCGGCCCGCTGCCGTCGGGCGGTGCGGATCTCGCGGCGCTGGCGGATGCCCTCGGCGAGGCCGAGCAGCACGCACAACCAGGCCAGCACCCCGACCATCTGCCAGCCGTTGGTCGGATAGCCGCGCAGCGCGGGCAGCGGCCAGATCATGAGCAGATAGCCCACCGGCACGAATGGGTATGTGCGCCACCGGGATCCGGCGGAGGCCGCGGTGAGGAACGCGATGACCAGCGACAGGAAGATCGGCCCGTAGCCGAAACCCGCGACCAGATAGGTGACCGTCACCGCCAGCGCGCCCACGAAGACGGCCAAGGGGTAGGCCCGCCGCACCACCAGCAGCAGCGGCCCGAGCAACAGCAGGCCGTACCCCAGCGCGTCCACCGGCCGCGCGCCCGCGAGCCCGTGCTGTACCTCCCCGTGGTTGACCGCCGGGCCCGCGCCCAGCTGCACACCGGCGACGACGAGCGCCACCAGCACGTCTCGCCCACACGGGCGCGCGGTAGGACTCACCCTCGCACGGTAACCCCGGACGAACCCGGCGCGGTACGCCGCCACGAGGAAATACGTCGCGATACGTACGTCCGCTCACGCCGGGCGGCCGATGTGTCCGGGCAGGTCGAGGGCGGATTCTCGAAGGCATGAACAACACCGTCGTGGTCACCGAGGCACTGACCAAACGCTACGGCACCCACACCGCCGTCGACGCCGTCGCCATGACGGTCCGGGCGGGGGAGATCTACGGCTTCCTCGGCCCGAACGGGGCGGGCAAGACGACCACGCTGCGCATGCTGACCGGCCTGATCCGCCCGACGTCCGGAACCGCCCGGGTACTCGGCAGCCGACCGGGCGATCCGCGCACCCTGCGCCGCATGGGCGTGCTGATCGAGGGTCCCGGCTTCTACCCGTATCTCTCCGGCCGGGACAACCTGCGGGTCCTGGCCCGCTACCGCGGCTGCGAGACGGCGGCCGTGGCCGAGGCGCTGGCCCGGGTCGCCCTGACCGACCGCGCCGACGACAAGTTCCGGGCGTATTCGCTCGGCATGAAGCAGCGACTCGGGGTGGCCGCGGCTCTGCTCGGCCGCCCCGATCTGCTGATCCTCGACGAACCCACCAACGGGCTCGATCCGGCCGGAATGGCCGAGATGCGCGAGCTCATCACCGGTTTGGCCGCCGACGGGCACACCGTCGTGCTCTCGTCACACCTGCTCAGCGAGGTGCAGGAGATCTGTGATCGGGTCGGCGTCATCGCCGGGGGGCGGTTGCTCACCGAGGCCACGGTGAGCGAACTGCGCGGCGCGGCAACGCTTTTCCTGCGTGCCGAACCGCTGGAGGTGGCCTTCCCGGCGGTGCGCCGGGTGGTGGGGGAGCGCTCCGCGTTGCTGACCGCCAGCGGCATCAGAGTCGATGCCGATCGGGCGACGGCGCCCACGGTGGCACGCGCGGTGATCGAGGCCGGTGCGGATCTGCTGGAGTTGCGCACCGACGAGAAGTCCCTGGAAGAAGTGTTTTTCGAGATGACGAAGGTGGCGGCGGGATCATGACCGACCTGTTGGCTTGCGCGCGAGCCGAATTCGCGCGAATGGTGAAATGGCCCGCGATGTGGATTCTGGTCGGCACCTGGTTGCTGCTGAATCTCACCTTCGCGTATCTGTTCAACTACCTGGCCTATTCGTCCGGGTCGAGTTCCCGGATGTCCAACGGGCTGCCGCGCGACCTGCTGTTGCGGCAGATGCTGCCCGCCGCGGTGCCGGAGGTGTTCACCCAGGGCATGGCGATGTTCGGCGGGGCGCTCATCCTGGTGCTGGGCGCGCTGGCGATCGGCAGCGGTTACGGCTGGGGCACCTGGAAAACCGCTCTCGCCCAAGGGCCTTCGCGCATCGCCGTCATCGGCGGGACGATCGTGTCCCTGGCCGCGGTGGTCGTCGCCCTCGTCTGCGTCGCCTTCGTGGTCGACACCGGCGTGGCCGCCCTGATCGCCGCCACCCAACACCAATCCCTGGCCCTCCCCTCGGCCTCCCGCGTCCTGCTCGGAATCCTCACCGGCACCGCCATTCTCGCCATGTGGACCCTCGCGGGCGCCCTCATCGGCGCCCTCGCCCGCGGCCCCGCCCTCGCCGTCGGCCTCGGCCTCGTCTGGGTCCTGGTCGTGGAGAACCTCCTGCGCGGCGTCGCCGCCCTCTTCACCCCCCTGCGCCCCCTCACCGACCACCTCCCCGGCACCGCCGCGGGTTCCCTGGCCAACGCCATGCGCACCGTCCAGGGCGCGGCCACCCCCGGCGTGGTGGACACCCTCACCCGCCCAGTGGCTTTCGTGACGACGGGGGTGTACGTGGCGGTGTTCGTCGTGGGCACGCTCTGGCTGATCCGCCGCCGCGATATGGCCTGAGTGCTACCCCACCACCGAATACGCCAACCGCGCCAACCCTTCCGCGATCTCCTCCGCCGACAGCCCCCGCTCCCGCTGATGCCGATACACCTCCGCCGCCAGGGGCGCGAGCAGGATGTCCACCTGTCGATCCGGTTGCGGCACACCGGCTTCCGCGAGCAGCGTCCGGACGTGGGCGTACCAGAACCCGTACGCGCCCGTCGCGAACCGGGCCCCGCCCGTCTCCGCCCCGAGCGCCAGATGCGAATGGGTTTCCAGCAATTCGACCATCGCGGCGTAGAAGGCGGCCAGCCGTTCGCCGGGCGGCGCTCCGGGGCCCAGCGGCGGGGGGCCGTCTAGCAGGCGGCCCTGCACGTCCCGCTCGTGCTCGTCGAGCAGGGCGAGGGCGATCGAGGCGACGTCCGGGTAGCGCCGGTACAGCGTCCCCCGGCCCACCCCGGCGGCCTTGGCGATGTCGTCCATCGTCACCGCCCGGGGGTCGCGGGTGCGGAATAGTTCCGCGGCGGCGTGCAGGACCTTGGCGCGATTGCGCGCGGCATCCGCCCGCTCCCCGGGGGCCGGGTCCGGCGCGAGGAGGTCGGTCATGGGCTCGACTCTACTGCGGACGGAAGTAAGTGGACAACGTGTCCATATCGCTCTACCCTCGAAAGAAGTGGACAACTCGTCCACTTGTCTGCGAAGGAGTCCCGAAATGGGTTGGCCCCTATTGGCTTTCGCCGGTCTGATCGAGATCGCCTGGTCCCAGAGCATCAAGCCCACCCAGGGCTTCACCCGCCCGCTGCCCACCCTGCTGTGCTTCCTGCTCGCCGCCGCCGCGGTCTACCTGCTCTCCCGCTCCATGCAGACCCTGCCGGTCGGCACCGCCTACGCGGTGTTCACCGGAATCGGCGCGGTCGGCGCGATCGTCCTCGGCGTCATCGTCCAGAAGGACCCGGTCAGCGCGGGCCGCGTACTGGCCCTGGCCCTGATCGTCGGCGGCATCGTGCTCGCCCGCGCCACCAACCCCGCCTGAACCGACGGATGCCGGGCTCGTCTCGTCCGCACGACAACCCGGAACACGGGAAGGCGGTAGGTTCGATCGCGACGGCGACCCCATACCCACTCTGAAAGGACAGTGATGCCAACACGTACCGCGCGCACCGCTTGGACCGGCGGCCTGCAGGACGGTTCCGGACAGGTCGAGCTGGCCAGTTCGGGCGTCGGCAAGTACGACGTCTCCTTCCCCAAGCGCAGCGCCGACAACGCCGACGGCACCACCAGCCCGGAGGAGCTCATCGCGGCCGCGCATTCCTCCTGCTACGCCATGGCTTTGTCGGCGCAGATCGGCAATGCCGGTGGCACCGTGCGGAGCCTGGACGTCACCGCGGACGTGACGCTGGGCCCGGATCCGGCGGGCGGCTTCCGAATCAGCAAGATCAAGTTGACCGTTCGCGGCGACGTCGACGGCATCGATGCCGCCGCGTTCGGGCAGGCCGCCGAGGGCGCCAAGGCGGGGTGCCCGGTCAGCAAGGCGCTGGCCGGAGTCGACACCATCGAACTGGACGCCGCGCTCGCGTCCTGATCTCGTGCCCGCCGAAACCGTTGCGGCCCATCGGTCGCGACGGTCCGGCGGGTGTCGTGTCCGCGCATACATCCGGCCCGTTTGTGGCACTCTGCCTGTGTGGCGTCCGGAGCGCGACATCTCCTCGGCAGTCGTACGCGGCTGCTGATCGGACTCGTCGTGGTCGTGGTCGTCGCGGTGGTGGTGGCCGCGGTCGTGCTCGTCGCGGTGCGGTCGCGCGACGGCGAATCCGCCAGCGCGCCCGCGTGTCCCGGCGACACCGCCGCGGCGCGCCCGGATTGGGCGCCCTTCTCCGAGGACTTCCGCGCCGGATACGACCGGCATCCCTTCGTCGGCAACGGCTATCTCGGCCTGCGCGTCCCGCCCGCGGGCACGGGCTACGTGGAGACCGGTGAGCGCACCGGCTGGCCGCTGTACACCCCGCGCTACGACGGCGCGTTCGTGGCCGGACTCTACGGCGCCGAACCGGGACTCGCCGACGGCCGCACGGTGGCCGCCGCGCTGCCCAACTGGTCGACCTTGCAGGTCACCGTGAACGGCGAAACCCTCACGCCCGCATTGTCTCCCGATCAAGTGTCGAACTTCCGCCAGACCGAGTACCTGCGCTGCGGCCTGGTCCGCACCGCGCTCACCTGGACCACCCGCGACGGCCGGGCCACCGATCTGGTCTACGACGTCCTCGCCGACCGGGCCGACCAGCACACGGCCGCCGTCCATCTCACGCTCACCCCGCACTGGGACGGCCCCGCCACGATCACCGGCCTGCTGGACATGGCCGGGGCCCGGCGCCTGGACCGGACCGCGATCGCCACCCCGGACGCGAACACCACCGCCCTCGAATTCCGAACGCGCACCACGAATGTCGTCGGTGACGTCGTCTCGGTCCTCGCCGCCGGGAACGCCCCGGTGCGGCAACAGGAAACCAGCCAGCGCGCCGAACTCCAAGTCTCCCAGGGCAACTCGTACGAGATCACCAAGTATGTCGGCGTCGACACCGCCCTCACCGCCCCCGATCCGGCGCGCGCCGCCACCGACGCCGCCCACCGCGCCGCCGCTCGCGGCTGGGCGAACCTGCTCGCCGAACAGGCCCGGCAATGGCGCGAACTCTGGTCCGCCGATATCGAGGTGCCCGGCGATCCGGACACGCAGCGCTGGGTGCGCGGCGCGCTGTACTCGCTGTACTCGGCGACGAACGCCCAGCAGGACAACAGCATTTCGCCGACCGGTCTGAGCAGCGACAACTACGCCGGGCTGATCTTCTGGGACGCCGACATCTGGATGTACCCGGGCCTGCTGCAATTGGCCCCGAACCTGGCGAGATCCGTGGTCGACTACCGCTTCAAGACCCTGCCCGCCGCCCGCGAGAACGCGCGGCGGCTCGGCCTGCCCGGCGCGTTCTACCCCTGGACCAGCGCGGCCACCGGCGATCTGAACACCGACTGCCACAGCTGGTCACCCCCGCACTGCCTGATCCAGAACCATCTGCAAGGCGATGTCGCCCTGGCGGTCTGGCAGTACTACCTCGCCACCAAGGACCTGGGCTACCTGCGCGACCGCGGCTGGCCGGTGCTCTCGGCGGTGGCCGAGTACTGGGCCGCGCGCGTCACCGCGGACCCGGACGGCGGCTATTCGATCCGCGATGTCGCCGGACCCGACGAGTACAGCAACGGCGTCGACGACGGCGTATACACCAATGCCGTTGCGGCCGAGGCACTCCGGAACGCGACCGCCGCCGCGCGCCTGCTGAACCAGCCCGCCCCGCCGGCCTGGACCGACGTCGCCGACCACCTGCGCATCCCCTTCGATCCGGTCAACGGCGTATTCCTGCAATACGCGGGCTACCGCGGCGCGCAGATCAAACAGGCCGACACCGTGCTGCTGCAATATCCCCTCGAATGGCCGATGTCCCCGGAGGTGGCCGCGAAGACCCTCGACTACTACGCCGAACGCACCGACCCCGACGGACCGGCCATGACCGATTCGGTGCACGCGATCGATGCCGCGCGCAACAACGAGCCCGGCTGTTCGGTCGCCACCTATCTGGAACGCTCGGCGCGGCCGTTCGCCCGGGAACCGTTCGGCCAGTTCTCCGAGGCGCGCGGCGCCAAGGCGGGCGCCAACGACCCGCTCGCCGGATCCCCCGCCTTCGATTTCACCACCCTCGCGGGCGGCTACCTCCAGGAGTTCACCAACGGTTTGCTGGGGCTGCGCCTGCGGGAGGACCGGGTGGTGCTGGACCCGATGCTGACCCCGCGCCTGGCGGCCGGCCTCACCGTGCGCGGATTGCGGTGGCAGGGACGCGTTTTCGACGTCGCCGCCGGACCGGAACGCACCACGGTCACGCTGCGCTCCGGCGACCCGCTCCCGGTCGAGACGAATTCCGGCCTGCGCCAGGTCGCTTCGAACGGGACGCTGGAATTGCCCACCCGCCGACCGGATCTGGTCCCCACCGACGACGCCGCGCGCTGCAAGGCCACCGCGGCCAGCAGCGAACAACCCGGCGACTACGCCGCGGCCGCGGTGGACGGCGACACCGCCACCAGCTGGCTCCCCGACTCGTCCCGGGCCGACCTGACCGTCGACCTCGGCGCGACGGTCACCCTCACCCGGGTGAGCCCGCGCTGGACCGAACCCGCCCCCGTCACCTCGTCCATCCTCGTCTCCGGCGACAACCGGACATGGTCGCAGGTGGCGACCACGCCGCTGGGCGAACTCCTGCAACCGACGAGCGCGCGCTACGTCCGGATCCAGGTCGACGGGGGCGATCCGACGGCCCGGCCCGGCATCCGTGAGGTGGACGTCGCGACCCGGCCGCGCTGAGGTCCTACGCGCCCTTGCCCGCCACGTCGAGCACCACCTCGAACTCGAGCAGCGAGGCGCCCGTGGCGACCGGCTGCCGCGCCTGCCCGGCGTGCGCCTCGCGCGCGGGCCCGTCCCGCCACGCCGCGAACGACTCCTCCGAATCCCATTGCGTCACAACGAAATACCGGTTCTCCCCGGCGGTCGGGCGCAACAGCTGGAAACCGAGGAAACCGGGCGAGTTCTCCACCGCGTGCGCGCGAGCGGCGAACCGCTTCTCCAGCTCCGGTCCCGCGCCCTCGGGAATCTCGATCGCATTGATCTTCACAACAGCCATGCGCCCCAGCCTAGGGCAGTGGGTAGGGTCGCAGGACCCGTGGCGAGTGCGCGGCGCACGAGGAGGCGGACGAGCTGTTGTACGACGAGGGTGGCACGGGTGTGCCGATTCTGTTGCTGCACGGGCTGATGGGCAGCGCCCGGACCTGGCGGGCGCACGTGCCGTGGCTGCGGGAGTTCGGGCACGTGTACACCGTCGACGCGGCGGGGCACGGGCGGCCCGCCCCGGCGGAGCTGCGCACCGAGGCGTTCGTCGCCGATCTCGCGGCCGCGACCGCGGCCATCGCCGAACCCATGATCGTCATCGGGCACTCCATGGGCGGGCTGCACGGCTGGATGTTCGCGGCCGAATTCCCGCGGCGGGTGCGCGCGCTCGTGGTCGAGGACATGGCCCCCGACTTCCGCGGCCGCACCGCGTCGGACTGGGCGGCCATGATTTCGGCTTGGCCGCAACCGTTTCCGGACGCGGCGGCCGTGCGCGAATTCTTCGGCCCGGTGGCGGGGGAGTACTTCCTGAACTCCTTCGTCGCGGGTCCGGACGGGTATCGCCTGCACGGCTCGGTGGAGACCTTCCGTGCCATCTCCGAGGAATGGGGGACGCGCGAGTTCTGGTCGCAGTGGCGTGCCGTCCGCGCCCCGGCCCTGCTCGTGGAGGCCGAGCACACCATCACCCCGCCCGGCCAGATGCGCGAGATGGCGGCGACGCATCCGCACGCCCGCTACATCCGCATCGCCGGGGCGGGCCATCTCGCGCACGACGACCGGCCCGAGGTCTACCGCGCGCAGGTGGCCGAATTCCTGCGCGACAGCATTTGATGGCAGCCGCCTTCAGTCTTCGCCCGGCCGGGCCGTATGCTCGCAGCACACCCGGCGAACGACGCGCCGGGACCGCTGGAAAAGGGTGAACCGATGATCGACTTCTCGCTGCCCGCCGAGCTCGAGGCCGAACGCGACCGGATTCGCGGATTCGTCGTCGACAAGATCGTGCCCTACGAGCGCGATCCGCGACTGACCTCGCACGGCCCGAACGACGAGCTGCGACAGGAACTGGTCGAGCTCGCCCGCGCCGAGAAACTGCTGACCATCCAGGCCCCGCTCGAACTCGGCGGCCGCGGCTTGACCCACGTCGAGCAGGCCGTGCTCTACGAGGCCGCGGGCTGGTCCACCCTCGGCCCGGTCGCCATGAACTGCGCCGCGCCCGACGAGGGCAATATGTTCCTGCTGTCGAAGATCGCGAATCCCGAACAGGTCGACCGCTACCTGATGCCGGTGATCACCGGCCACCAGCGGTCCGTCTTCGCCATGACCGAACCCGCCGGGGCCGGTTCGGATCCCGATCAGCTGGCCACCACCGCCACCTTCGACGGCGAGAACTTCACCGTCAACGGCCGCAAGTGGCTGATCACCGGGGCCGACGGCGCCAAGACGTGGATCATCATGGCCCGCCTCGCCGCCAACCCGCATCTGCCCGAGGGTCCGACGCTGTTCCTCACCGGCGGCGACACCCCCGGCATCGTCATCGAACGCACCATGAACACCATGGACCGCAACTACGTCGGCGGCCACGGCGTGGTCCGGTTCGACAACCTGGTGCTGCCCAAGGAATCCCTGCTCGGCGAGACCGGCCAGGCCCTGCGCTACGCCCAATTGCGCCTGGCCCCCGCCCGGCTCACCCATTGCATGCGCTGGCTCGGGGCCGCCGAACGCGCCCAGAGCATCGCCGTCGAGCACGCCAAGACCCGCACCGCCTTCGGCAAGGCCATCGGCGAACACGAGGGCGTGTCGTTCATGTTGGCGGACAACGAGATCGCCCTGCACCAGTGCCGCCTCACCATCTGGCACGCCTGCTGGCTCATGGACCAGGGCCACAAGGCCCGCCACGAGAGCTCGATGGCCAAATCCTTCGTCTCCGAGGAACTGTTCAAGGTCGCCGACCGCTGCGTCCAGGTCCTCGGCGGCATCGGCATCAGCGACGAGACCGTCGTGGAGATGATCTTCCGCGACATGCGCGCCTTCCGCCTCTACGACGGCCCCACAGAAGTCCACAAGTGGGCCATCGGCCGCAAGGTGCTGCGGTAATTTCGGCCGCTCCTTCGTCGCGGCGGGTTCGCGTTCGCGCTCCCTCCGCATCGCGGTTGCGGGACCGTGCCCGCCTGTGATCTGCTCGTTCGCGTACCAGGGCACGACCCGCGCACAGAGCTAGGATTTCGTCGCATGAGTTCGGAACTGCACGTCGATGTATCCGCCGGAGTCGCCGTGCTCACGTTGCATCGTCCCGCGCAACAGAACGCGTTCACCCCGACGATGGCGGCCGAACTGGGGGCGGCGCTGCGGCGGTGCGATACCGAGGACGCCGTGCGGGCGGTGGTCGTCACGGGTACGCCGCCCGCCTTCTGCGCGGGCGCGGACCTGTCCAGCCGTGTCGGCGACGTCACCGCCACCATCGACCCCGCGCCCTGGCGCATCCGCAAACCCGTGATCGCGGCGGTCAACGGGCACGCGGTCGGGCTCGGCCTGGCGCTCGCGCTGCAATGCGATCTGCGCTACCTGGCCCGCGACGCCATCTACGGACTCAACCAGGTGCGGCGCGGCGTCCTCGCCGACGGCTACGCGCACTGGCTGCTGCCCCGCCTGGCGGGTATGGCCAACGCCGCCGACATCCTGCTCACCGGCCGCACCTTCGACGGCGACGAGGCCAAGGAGCTCGGCCTGGCCAATGCCAGCCTGGACGTGGCCGAGGTGCTGCCCACCGCGCTGTCGGTCGCGCACGACATCGCGGCCGGCTCGGCCCCGCTGTCGGCCGCGCTGTCCAAGCGCCTGCTGTGGGAGGGCTTGGGCATGGGCCCCGACGCCGTCGCCGCGCTCGAGACCGAACTCACCACCTACGTCGCCAACAGCGTCGACGCGGGGGAGGGCCTGGCCGCCGTGCGAGATCGCCGCGCCCCCAACTGGACCGGACGCGTGAGCGCCGACTGGCCCGCCTGGAAGGTCCCCGCCGACCCGCCGCGCCCCGGCCTGGACTGAACCGCGGTCAGTGGCCGCCGATCAGCACCAGCAGGAAGATGATCGCCTCGATCACCATCAGAATGGTGCCGATGATCCCGAGGATGTAACCCACCAGCACCTGCGCCCGGCCGCCGAACACCTGCCCGCCGGTCTGCTCGGGATGCTCGAGGGAGAACTCGATCTGATCGAGCGCGCGCTTGCCCATCGCCCACGCCACGGGACCCAGAGCGCCGCAACAGAATACGCTCAGCGCGCCGAGCAGCAGCACCGTGGTCGCGTGCGGATGCTCGACGGGCGAACCGATCGGCTCGTCGGGAAAATACTGGGGCGGGTAGCTGGCCACCAACCAAGTTTAGGGGGCTCGGTACCCCGAAAGCTCGCGGACGCGCGCGGTTTCCGGCTCAGCCCCGCCGCCGCCGCGCGATGTCGGCGAGCACCACACCCGCCGCGACCGAGGCGTTCAGCGATTCCACCTCGCCCGCCATCGGAATGCTCAGCACGCTGTCGCAGGTCTCGCGCACCAGCCGGGACAGGCCCTTGCCCTCCGATCCGACCACCACGACCGTCGGTGTGCTGCCGTCGAAGTCGTCGAGCGAGGTGTCCCCGCCCGCGTCCAGCCCGACCACCTGCAATCCGGCCTTGGCCCAATCCTTCAGCGTCCGAGTCAGATTCGTGGCCCGCGCGACCGGCAGCCGGGCCGCCGCGCCCGCGCTGGTCCGCCACGCCACCGCGGTGACGCTGGCGCTGCGGCGCTGCGGAATGACCACGCCGTGCCCGCCGAACGCCGCCACCGAGCGGATCACCGCGCCCAGATTGCGCGGATCGGAGATGTTGTCCAGCGCCACCAGCAGCGGCGGCGTCCCCGAGGCGCGCGCGGCCTCGAGCAGATCGTCCGGATGCGCGTACCGGTAGGGCGGCACCTGCAATGCCAGACCCTGATGTAAACCGTTGGCGCTCATGCGATCCAGATCCGTGCGCGGCACCTCGAGGATCGAGATCCCGGTGTCGGCGGCGCGCTGCACGGCCTCGGTGAGCCGGTCGTCGTTCTCGGTGCCGTTGGCGACGTACAGCGCGGTCGCCGGAACCCCGGCGCGCAGGCACTCCACCACCGGATTGCGGCCCAGCACCAGTTCGGGACCGTCGTCGCCCTTACGCGTGCTCGGGCGGCCCGCCGGGCGCTTGGACTGCTGGGTGGCCTTCTTCGCCGCCGCGGCGGCGCGTTTGGCCGCCGGATGGTACTTGCGCATCTCCGCGGGCGGGGTCGCGCCGCGCGGCTCCAGCCCGCGCCGCCGCTGCCCGCCCGAGCCGACGGTCTGCCCTTTCTTGGTGCCCGACTTGCGAATCGCGCCGCGGCGCTGCGAATTGCCTGCCATCAGTTGGCCTTTCCGCTGAGGCTCCACTCGGGGCCGTCCGGGGTGTCGGTCACCTCGACACCGGCCGCGGTCAGCCGGTTCCGGACCGCGTCGGCGGTGGCCCAGTCCTTGGCGGCCCGGGCCTGCTGACGCTGCTCCAGTTCGGCGCGGACCAGCACGTCGAGGGCGTCGAGGGCCGCCGAGGAATCCTCCGGGGCGGCCCAGTGCGGATCCAGCGGATCCACACCGAGGACACCGAGCATCGCGCGCACCTGCCCGGCCAGTTCCCGCGCGGTGTCGTGATCGCCCGACTCCAGCGCCTTGTTGCCCTCGTGCACCGCCCGGTGAATCTCGGCCAGCGCCTTGGGAATTCCGAGATTGTCGTCGAGCGCCTCGGCGAAATCGTCGGTCCACTTGCCGACCGGGACCTCGCCCACCCGCTCGACCGTGCGCCGGACGAACGCCTCCAGCCGCTGATAGGTCTGGGCCGCGTCGCGCAGCGCTTGGTCGGAGTACTCCAGCATCGAGCTGTAGTGCGCGCTGCCCAGATAGAACCGGAGTTCCACGGCGCGAACGTTTTCCAGCACATTCGGCACCGACAGCGTGTTGCCGAGCGACTTCGCCATCTTCTCCCCGCCCAGGGTCACCCAGCCGTTGTGCAGCCAGTACCGGGCGAAACCGTCTCCGGCGGCGCGGGATTGGGCGATCTCGTTCTCGTGGTGCGGGAACACCAGATCCATACCGCCGCAATGGATGTCGAATTCGGGGCCGAGATAGAACTCCGCCATGGCCGAGCACTCCAGATGCCAGCCGGGGCGCCCGGGACCCCACGGCGAGGGCCAGGTCGGCTCGCCGGGTTTGGCGGCCTTCCAGAGCGTGAAGTCGCGCGGATCCTTCTTGCCCTCCCCGGCGCTCTCGCCCTGGTGCACGTCGTCGAGCTTGTGCCCGGACAGGCTGCCGTAGTCCGGGTAGCTGCGGACGTCGAAATAGACGTTGCCGCTGGAGGCGTAGGCGTGGCCGCGATCGATGAGTCGCTGCATGAGGTCGACCATCTGGGTGATGTGCCCGGTGGCCCGCGGCTCGACCGACGGCGGCAGCACGCCCAGCGCTTGGTAGGCGCGGTCGAAGGCGCGCTCGTGCGTGGCGGCCCACTCCCACCAGGGACGACCGGCGGCGGCGGCCTTGTTCAGGATCTTGTCGTCGATATCGGTGACATTGCGGACGAAGGCCACGTCGAATCCGTTGGCGGACAACCACCGTCGCAACACGTCGAAGGCGACGCCGCTGCGCACGTGTCCGATATGGGGTTCGCCCTGCACGGTGGCCCCGCACAGATACACGGACGCGCGGCCGGGGACCAGCGGCGTGAAATCACGCAGGGTCCGCGTCTCGGTGTCGAACAGGCGCAGAGTCACGACCAGCCATCCTAGCTGTTGAGAATTTGCAGATTACGGGTGGTACAAGGGGGGAGCACGGGCACGCGCTCCGATGCCGGAGAGGCGCAGGGGTCAGTGCGAACCCGGACAGGAGGGGCTACAACACTGGAGTAAGGCGGTGGCGATCGCCGCGATCCCCTCCCCGCGACCGGTCAACCCCAATCCGTCGGTCGTGGTGCCCGACACCGAGACCGGCGCGTCCAGTAATTCTCCCAGCACCCGCTGAGCCTCGCCACGGCGCGGGCTGATTTTTGGACGATTCCCGATAACCTGGACGGCGGCGTTGACAACCGTGAACCCGGCCTCGTCGAGCAGGCGGCGCACTTCCTTCAGCATGGCCGCGCCGGAGACGCCCGCCCATTCCGGGCGTCCGGTCCCGAAGACCGCGCCCACATCGCCGAGCCCGGCGGCCGAGAGCAGCGCGTCGCAGAGCGCGTGCGCGGCCACATCGCCGTCGGAGTGACCCGCGCACCCGCTGTCGCCCTCGAACAGCAGCCCGGCCAGCCAGCAGGGACGGCCGGGTTCGATGGGATGCACATCACTTCCGATGCCGACGCGCATCGCCGCGAGTTCGGACATCACGACACCGCGTCCGGTACGGGCCGATCGGCGAGCAGGGCGTTGGCCAGCCGCAGATCGAGCGGGGTGGTGATCTTGAAAGCCATTGTGTCCCCGGGGATCACGCGCACGCGCGCGCCGAGGCGTTCGACCAGTCCCGCGTCGTCGGTGGCGGGAACATCGAGCGCGTACGCCTCGCGCAGCAGCTGTGCCTCGAAACCCTGCGGGGTCTGGATCGCGCGCAGCCCCGCGCGGTCCGGGGTGCCGGTGACGGTCTGCCGCGAATCCACCGACTTGATGGTGTCGGCCACGGGCACGCCCGGCACGACGGCCGGATGCCCGGCGCGCAGTTCGGCCACCACCCGCGCGATCAGCGACGGCGGCGTGAGGGCGCGGGCCGCGTCGTGCACGAGGACATGGGTGGCCTCCGGCGCGGCCGCGAGTCCGGCGCGCACGGAGTCGATGCGTTCGGCGCCGCCGGCCACCACATCCGCCGGGAATCCGGCGGGCAAGGCGGATTCGGCGTGTCGGACGAGTTCGGCGGGCGCGATGATCACGATGCGGTCCACGACCCCGGACGCGATCAGACCGTCGACGGCGAGCGTGAGCATAGGGCTGTCGCCGATCGGGACGAACGCCTTGGGCATCGCTTCACCCAGGCGCACGCCCCGACCGGCGGCAGGCACCAATGCCACGACACGACTTGCGTCGTGTGCGGCGTTCACGGTCAGGAGGCCGCGGCGAGAACCTCGTCGAGCAGGGTCTCGGCCTTGACGTCGTCGGTTCCCTCGGCGAGGGCCAGCTCCCCGACGAGGATCTGGCGCGCCTTCGCCAGCATCCGCTTCTCACCGGCGGACAGGCCGCGGTCCTGCTCCCGGCGCCACAGATCGCGGACGACCTCGGCCACCTTGTTCACATCGCCGGAGGCGAGCTTCTCCAGGTTGGCCTTGTACCGGCGGGACCAGTTGGTCGGTTCCTCCGTGTGCGGTGCGCGTAGCACCTGGAAAACTCGGTCGAGACCTTCCTGGCCCACGACGTCGCGGACGCCGACGTACTCCGCGTTCTCGGCGGGAACGCGTACGGTGAGATCGCCCTGGGCGACCTTGAGGACCAGATACTCCTTCTGCACGCCCTTGATGGTGCGAGTCTCGATAGCTTCGATCAGCGCCGCTCCGTGGTGGGGGTAAACGACGGTGTCTCCGACCTTAAAAATCATGTGTCCCGTGCCCCTTTCGATGTTCACAGTTTAACATGCGACTCGGTAACGGCGCGATCAACGACGCAGGTCAGGGCCACAACGAGGCGGCGGCGGGGGTTGACAGAACGCCATTGGTGTGCATCCCGTTGTGCCAGAAGGATTTACGGATCGGCCCGCATTCCGCTCGTCGAATGGTACCGACCGCCCATTGTTGAGCTTACAAGTCCCCCTACCCGACACGAGGCGTCGCGGGGCGACTACTACGCTGCCTACTACTACTCTGCATCGTGGAGTGAGCCGGTCGACATGGAGGACAAGCCGTGACTGCCCAGAAAGCCACCACAGCGTCGAAGGCGCGCCGCCACGCCGTGACCGTCGCCGCCTTCGCCGCGGGCGCGATGCTCGCGCTGTCGGGGTGCGGTGCCGGTCAGATCTCGCAGACCGCGGACCAGGTCGCCGCGGTCAACGGCAACAGCGCGAACATCGGCAAGGTGGCGCTGCGCGACGTGCGCCTGCTGCTGCCGCAGTCGGAGGAGTACACCAACGCCAAGGGCGGCAAGGCCGTGCTGGCCTTCAGCGCCGTGAACGCCGATCCGGCCCATGGCGACGAGCTCACCAGCATCACCTCCGATCTGGGCACGGTGAAGATCACCCCGGCCAACCCGCAGTTGCAGTCCGGCCAGACCGTCGTCGCCGCCTCGCCGAAGGCGGTCCACGCGGCCGCGCCGACCACCTCCGCCGCCGCCAGCACCACGGCCGCGCCGACGAGCACCGGCGCCTCGGCCACCGCGAGCGCGGCGCCCGCGCACGGCGTGGGCGAGGGTTCGCCCGATCAGCCCGCCGACCCGGCCGCGCATCCGCTGCTCATCGAGATCACCGGCCTGACCAAGGACGTCTCGCCGGGCCTGACCTACCAGGTCACCTTCAACTTCAAGAACGCGGGCACGGTCAAGGTGGACGTCCCCGTCGACGCGGGTCCGGACCTCGAGCGTAAGGCGGGCGAGAAGGCCGCCGAGGGCTCGGGTCACTGAGTCGGAGCCCCGGCGCGCGGAATCGCCTCGCGCCGTTGCCCGCTCGTGTCGGACCCGATCTCTAGGCTGCGCACGTGGCCAAGGTGAAATCGCAGTACCGATGTTCCGCGTGCGGGCACGAGGTCGCCAAGTGGGTGGGCCGGTGTCCCGGCTGCGGTGAGTGGGGTTCGGTCGACGAGGCCGCCCCCGTCGTGTCGTCCACGGGCGGCTCGGCCGCGCGCCGGGCGTTGCTGCCGTCCACCGCGGCCGCGCCCATCTCCACGATCGACTCGCAGATCACCCGCGCCCGCTCCACGGGGGTGAGCGAACTGGACCGGGTGCTCGGCGGCGGCATCGTCCCCGGTTCGGTGGTGCTGCTGTCCGGCGAGCCCGGGGTGGGCAAGTCGACGCTGCTGCTCGAGGTCGCGCATCGCTGGGCGCGGCAACGCGACGAGCGGTCGCTGTACGTCACCGCGGAGGAGTCGGCCGGACAGGTCCGGCTGCGCGCGGACCGCACCGACGCGGTGCACGAAAGGGTCTATCTCGCAGCCGAATCCGATCTGTCGACCATTCTCGGGCACGTCGACCAGGTGCGGCCGACGCTGCTGGTGGTGGACTCGGTGCAGACCATGCTGGCCGCCGATGTGGACGGCGTGATCGGCGGCGTGACGCAGGTGCGCGCGGTCACCGCGGCGCTGACGTCGCTGGCCAAGGCGAGCGGTATCGCCGTGCTGCTCGTCGGGCACGTCACCAAGGACGGCAATCTCGCCGGGCCGCGCACGCTGGAACATCTCGTGGACGTGGTGTTGCAGTTCGAGGGCGACAAGCATTCCACATTGCGCATGATCCGCGGCATCAAGAACCGCTTCGGAAGTGCCGACGAGGTGGGCTGTTTCGAGATGCACGACGACGGCATCGTCTGCGTCGAGGACCCGTCCGGCCTGTTCCTGCATCACCGCGCCGACGCCGTCCCCGGCACCGCCATCACCGTCGCCATGGACGGCAAGCGCCCGCTCGTCGGGGAGGTCCAGGGCCTCACGGTGGAAACCCAGGCGGCCATGCCCCGCCGCGCGGTCAGCGGTCTGGACTACAACCGCGTCTCCATGGTGCTGGCCGTCCTCCAGAGCCGGTGCGGCCTCTACCTCGGCAAATTCGAGGTCTACGCCGCCACCGTCGGCGGTATGCGCCTCACCGAACCCGCCGCCGACCTCGCCGTGGCCCTGGCCATCGCCAGCGCCGAGCGTGGCAAACCCCTGCGCGCGGGCACCGTCATCCTCGGCGAGGTCGGCCTCGCGGGCGAGGTCCGCCGCGTCGCGGGCGCCACCCGCCGCCTCGCCGAGGGCGAACGCCTCGGCTTCACCGAGGCCCTGGTCCCGCCCGGCGTCGACACCTCCGGCCTCGGCCTGAAGATCCACGAGGTCACCGACGTCCGCACCGCCCTCACCGTCACCGGCCTGGCCAAACGCAACCGCCCCCGACTGGAGGCCGTCGAATGAGACCGGGCCGCTGGGTCACCAACCTCCTGGGCCGCCCCCTGGCCGCCGCGGGCCTGTCCCTCCCGCCCGCGGCGAATGCCCACTCCGGCAACGACTCTCACGCCGACCTCCCACCGGGCCCACACGGCCACCTACCCCTCGCATCGCCCGGTGGCCCCCCGGGCCGCGACCCTCTGGGCACTCGCAACGATCCGCCCGTCGGCGTTCGCCCCGACGCTTCCTCCGGTTCCCTCCGTGACCTCTCCCTCGGTTCCCCTCGTGACTTTTCCCTCGGTTCCCCCCGGGACCACTCTCTCGGTTCCCCCGGGGGCCTCTCCCTCGGTTCCCGCCGCGACAGCGGCGCGGACGCTCTCGTCCGGGCGGTCGTGGCCCGGCTCGTGCCGGGGACCGGGCTGCGGGACGGGATCGATCGGATTCTGCGGGCTCGGACCGGGGCGCTGATCGTGCTCGGGTACGACGAGAGCGTGGAGCGGATCTGCGACGGGGGATTCGATCTGGATACGGAGTTCTCGCCGACGCGGCTGCGGGAGTTGTCGAAAATGGATGGGGCCGTGGTGCTTTCGGCGGACGGGACGCGGATCCGGCGGGCCAACGTCCACCTGGTTCCCGATCCGCTACTGCCGACGACGGAGACGGGCACCAGGCACAAGGCGGCCGAGCGGACCGCCGCGCAGATCGGCTACCCGGTGGTCTCGGTGAGCCGGTCCACCAACCTCATCACCGTCTACGCCCACGGCGCCCGGCACCTGATCCAGCCCTCGGAAACCATTCTGGCGCGGGCGAATCAGGCCATGGCGACCCTCGATCGGTATCGGACCCGGCTGGACGAGACGCTCCGGCGCCTCTCGGCCGCCGAGCTGTCCGACACGGCGACCCTCCGCGATGTGCTGAGCGCCCTGCACTGCCTCGAACTGGTCCGCCGGGTGACCCACGAGATCGAATCCGACGTGCTCGAACTCGGTACCGACGGCCGTCAACTGGCCCTGCAACTCACCGAGGTGGTCGGCGACACCGATCGCGTCCGCCGCCTGATCGTCCGCGATCACGCGCGCCCGACCGCCGACGAGACCGTCGCCGACCGTGCCCTGGACGCCCTCGACCAACTCCACGAACTCGACCTGCTGGACCTGCCGAATCTGGCCCCGCCCCTGGGCTTTCCCGCGAGGCTCGAGGCCCTGGACACCACGACCGCACCCCGCGGCTACCGCCTCCTCGCGCAGCTCCCGCAACTCTCCGGCGAAGCCACCGAAACCCTGGTGGCCGCCTTCGGCACCCTCACCGACCTCCGCGCCGCCGACCTCCCCGACCTCACCGCCCTCCCCGGTATCGACGACGGGCTGGCCCGCCGAATCCGCGCGGCGCTCACGCGATATTGAACGGCTCCGGCACACTCCGCACCGAACCGAACTGCGCCACAACGGCATACGCCCCCGCCCCGACCGGCACCCGTTCCCCGGCGCAGTTCGGCTGCGAGGTCGTCCCCGACCAGGTGAGCGTGAACTCCGCCTGCTGCCCCCCGTTCAAGGTCCGCACATCTCCCGGACCACCCTGATCGCAATCGGTGTTCGCCCACAGCCGGCGCTGCCCGTCGAGCGAGGTCACCGAGACCTGCTGCAAACCCGAACCCATGTCCCGGGTGCAGGCGGCGGTGGAGATGTTCGTGATCACGATGCGGAACACCGGCTGCTCGCCCGACTTGTAATTGGGTTGTCCCACCGCCACCTTCACCGCGAGCGACTGATCCGGACACTGCGACGGCGACCCGCTGGCCGCGGCGTTCGTGGTCGCGGCCGCGCTCGGCGAACTCTCCGCACCCGCGGCGGGCGCGGCGGAACCGGGGGAGGCCGAGGTCGAACTCGGCGCCGCCGCGGAGCTCGGCTTGTCGTCGCCCCCACCCAGCAGAAAGACCGCCAGCCAGATCAGCAGCGCGAGCACGACCACCAGCGCCGCGATCGCGAGCAGGCGGCGCCGCCAGTAGACCTCGGGCGGTAACGGTCCAGTCGGTTCCAGCACAGCGACAACGGTAAGCGCACGATCCGGCCGGTCCGGCTCACGCGCACGGCGTGTCGGCCCCGGTCAGGCCACTTCGCCGATGTTGCCGACCGCGCGATGCAGCTGCACCTTGCCGTCGGTGAGTTTGTATGTCACACAGGCGATCGCGCACTCACCCGTCGCCACCCGCTGCGAAATGATCATCGAACGCTGCATGAGCAGGCGCGCGGTCTCCATCACGTGCCGCGCCTCGAGCTCGTCGACCTCGGTCAAGCCCTCGCGACGGCCCACCAGGATGGACGGGGTGACCCGCTCCACCACGCTGCGGATGAAGCCGCCCGGCACATCGCCGCCGTCGAGCGCGTCGATGGTCGCGCGCACGGCCCCGCAGCTGTCGTGGCCGAGCACGACGATCAACGGCACGTTCAGGATCTCGACGCCGTATTCGATCGAGCCGAGCACCGACGAGTCGATGACATGTCCCGCGGTGCGCACCACGAACATGTCGCCGAGGCCCTGATCGAAGATGATCTCGGCGGCGACGCGAGAGTCGCCGCACCCGAACAGGATTGCCGAGGGCTGCTGACCGGCCACGAGTTTGGCCCGGTCGGCGGCACCCTGGCTAGGATGCTGCAGCGTGCCGCTCACGAACCGCTCGTTGCCCTCGCGGAGGGCCTTCCAGGCACTGATCGGGTTGGTATGAGGCATGTGTCCCATTTTCCATACTGGGCCGGTTACCGGCGAGTCCGCCAAGTTACGTCCCGGCAAACCGGTGTCGGCCGGGTACGGGAAGTGTACGGAATGAGTGGTGCGGCGGCGGGCAGCGTGAGGGCGAACTGCGAGAGGACGGCGAACGCGTGAGCATCGACTCCGACGCCTTGATCGACTGGTACGACGAGACCGCCCGCGACCTCCCGTGGCGGCGGCCCGGGGTGACGGCCTGGCAGATCCTGATGAGCGAGATCATGCTCCAGCAGACCCCCGTCGTGCGGGTCGAGCCCATCTGGCGCGAGTGGGTCGCCCGCTGGCCCGTCCCGTCCGCCATGGCCGCCTCGTCCCAGGGCGAGGTCCTGCGCGCCTGGGGCAGATTGGGTTATCCCCGCCGCGCCCTGCGCCTGCACGAATGCGCCCGGGTCCTCGCCGACGAACACGGCGACGAGGTCCCCGCCGACGTGGACGTCCTCCTCGGCCTGCCCGGCATCGGCGCCTACACCGCCCGCGCCGTGGCCTGTTTCGCGTACGGACAGCGAGTTCCCGTGGTGGACACCAACGTTCGCCGGGTAGTGGCCCGAGCCGTCCACGGCCGCGCCGACGCGGCCAACCCCGCCGCCCGAGACCTCGCCGAAACCGAGGCCCTCCTCCCCAAAGACGTCCCCCGAGCCGCCAAATTCTCCGCCGCCCTCATGGAACTCGGCGCCCTGATCTGCACCGCCAGAACCCCCACCTGCACCAATTGCCCCCTCCCACACTGCACCTGGAAATCCGCGGGCCACCCCCCATCCACCACCCCCCGCCGCACCCAGAAATACACCGGCACCGACCGCCAGGCCCGAGGCCGCCTCCTCGACGTCCTCCGCAACACCCCCACCCCCGTCCCCCGCTCCACCCTCGACCTAGCCTGGCCCCAAAACCCCACCCAACGCACCCGAGCCCTCGACTCCCTCCTCACCGACGGCCTCATAGAACAAACCCCCGAAGGCCTCTTCGCCCTAGCAGGCGAAGCCACCCCCTAACCGCAGCCCACGAACCCAGCCGCACCCCTTATTCGGATCCGCACCCCTTCCAGAGCCCTGAAACGGGTGCGGATCCGAATAAAGGGTGCGGCTGGGTTGGCGTACCTGGGGGTCAAACGGGTATGGGGGAGCGGCGGTTTCGGGTTCTCGTGCCTATGAGGCGGCAGATCACGTAGATGGCGAAGGAGATGGCGGTGATGAAGGTGGAGACGGGGACGCCGGGGGCCAGGGAGAGGAGGATGCCGCCTACCGCGGAGATTTCGGCGAAGGCTATGGCCAGCACCGTGGTGCGGAGGGGGCTGGCGGTCAGTTGGGCGGCGGCCGCGGCGGGGGTGATGAGGAGGGACAGGACCAGGAGGGCGCCGACGATCTGGACGCCGAAGGCGGCGGTGATGCCGAGCAGGACGGCGAAGACCACCGAGAGGGCGCGGACCGGAACACCGCGGGCCACGGCCACTTCCGGATCGGTGCTCGCGAACAGCAGCGGGCGGTAGATCACCGCCAGCACCACCAGGACGCCGACGGTGCACGCCAGCAACAGCCCCAGCCCGCCGTCGCCCACGCTCACGACCTGCCCCGTCAGCAGCGAGAACTTCGACCCCGCCCGGCTCGGACCCAGCCACAGGAACAGCACCGACAACCCCAACCCGAACGACAGCACCACCGCGATCGCCGAATCCCGTTGCCGCGCACGGGCTCCCAGCACGCCGAACAACACCGCCGCCACCACCGAACCCGCGATGGCCCCGACCCCGACTCCGATCCCCGCCAGCAACGCCGCCGCGGCCCCGGTCAGCGACAGCTCGCTCGTCCCGTGCACCGCGAACGACATCTGCCGGCTCACGATCAGCGGCCCGATCGCCCCGGCGAGCAATCCGAGCAGCGCGGCGGCCAGGATCGCCTGCCGCACGAAGTCGTAGGACAGCAGATTCGCCGTCACCTGGAGATCGACCATCCGCGTGAAGACCTCGGACAACTTCTCGATCACGCCGCGCCCTCCTCGGCCCCGACGACGACCAGCCGCCCCCGCACCCGCACGACGTCGACCTGGGTCCGGTACAGCTCCGAGAGCACCTCGGAGGTCATCACCTCGTCCGGCGTGCCGATCCGGAACTTCCCGTCCACCAGATACAGCACCCGATCCACCAGCGGCAGTACCGGATTGATCTCGTGCGTCACGAACAGCACCGCCGTCCCGTGGTCGCGCCGCCGCCGGTCGACCAGCTGCGACACCAGCCGCTGATTCGCCAGATCCAGGCTCAGCAGCGGTTCGTCGCACAGCAGCACCTTCGGATCCCCCGCCAGCGCCTGCGCCACCCGCAGCCGCTGCTGCTCCCCGCCCGACAACGCGTCCAACGGCGCGCGCGCGAAATCCTGCGCCCCGACCTGAGCGATGGCCGCGGCGACCCGCGCCCGCCGCTCCTTGCGCCCCCGCCAGCCCAGCCCCCACCGATGTCCGTCCACCCCGAGCCCGACCAGATCGATCCCGCGCAACTGCACCCCGGCGTCCATCGTCTTCTGCTGCGGGATGTACCCCACCCGCGGATTCCCCAGTCGCGCAGGCGAACCCGCGATCTCCACACTCCCGGCGCTCAGCGCGATCTGCCCCAACAGCATCCGCAACAGCGACGTCTTGCCGGACCCGTTGGGCCCCAACACCGCGACGAACTCCCCGGCCGCCACATCCAGATCCAGCCCGTCCCACAGCGTCCGCTCCCCGAACGCGAGCCGCGCCCCCCGCAGCCGCACCGCGGGCTCGGCGAGCTCACCCGCGCACGCGGCATCGAACGGACAATCGGTTTCGGCGAGTGCGGGAGTGGCGCCCGGAGTGCCTGTCACACCGTTCGCAACACGTTCGCCGAGGTCTGCCTTCCCGGACATCACCACTCCCGTCGTCAGCCCAGCGCCTTGGCCAGCGCCTGGGCGTTCCCGATCTGCCATTGCAGGTAGTCGCTGCCCGCGGGCAGGGTCTCGGTGACCTCGACGACGGGGACACCGGCGGCCGTGGCGGCCGTGGCGACGTCGCGGGTGGTCTTGTCCTCGGTCTGCTTGTTGTAGACCAGCGCGCGAACCTGCTTGCCGTTCAACAGGTCCCGGACCGTGGCGACGTCGGCGGGCGCGGGATCGGTGCCCTGCTCGACGGCCTCGGCGAAGGCGTGCGGGGTGCGGTCGTCGGTCCCGGCGGCCAGCAGCAGATAGTGCGCGATCGGTTCGGTCTGCAGCACAGGCGATTTCGGGTGCTCGGCGGCGATCTTGGCGGTGATCGCGGAGATCTCCTTCAGCCGGGCGCGAAAGGCGTTGGCGCGGTCGGTGTACGCCTGCGCATGCGGGGCGTCGATCTTGCCGAGTTCGGACGCGATCCGCGTCGCCACCGCGTCGACGGTGTCCACGTCGTACCAGATGTGCTCGTTGTCATCGGATTTCGCCGCACCCGCGCGCAGCTCGAAGGCGTCGATGGTCGGCTTGTCGCGGCCCTCGGCGGCCTTCTCCGCGAACTCGTCGTAGTGCCCGCCGTTGAAGATCACCAGCCCCGCCTCGCGGATCTTGGCCGCGTCCGACGGACTGGTCTGGTACTCGTGCGGATCCTGGGTGGGCTGATCGATGATCGACTCGACCGTCATATCCGGCCCGGCGACCGCGGCGGCGATGCTGCCCCACGCGCTGGTGGACGCGACGACGGTGTGCTTACCGGTGTCCTCGGAGCTGCTCGAGCAGGCGGTCAGGGCTGCCGCTGCCGCGACCCCCAATACGACGGCGAATGATCGGACGACGAGACTTCTGTTCACGCGGGGGTACTCCTGCACAGCACTTAACGGAAACGATTTCCATTTGAATGTAGCGTACGTGTCCATAGCCGGTGACATCGATCTGTCCGATTCCCGTGTGGTCCTCGACACGACGAAGGCCCGTGACCGTGGTCACGGGCCCTCGACGCGGATTCGCTACTGAACCAGTGCGGGCACCGGCTGGCTGAGCAGCTGGGCGCAACGCAGCAGACCGAGATGGCTGTACGCCTGCGGATGATTGCCCAGCGAGCGCTCGGCCACCGGGTCGTACTCCTCGCTGAGCAGTCCGGTCGGCCCGGCGACGTCGACCAGCTGCGCGAACAGCGCCTCGGCGTCGGACCGCTTGCCGATCAGCAGATACGCCTCGACCAGCCAGGCCGCGCAGAGATGGAAGCCGCCCTCGCCGCCGGGCAGGCCGTCGTCGTGGTGGTACCGGTACACGGTCGACCCGCTGCGCAGTTCGGCCTCGGTGGCCACCACGGTCGCCGCGAACCGGGGATCCGACGGATCGATCAGCCCGCTCAGCCCGATGTGCAGCGTCGCCGCGTCCAGATCGGTGCCGTCGTAGGCCGCGGTGAAGGACTGCACCTCCTCGTTCCAGCCCTTGGCCTTGACCTCCTCGGCGATGGTCTCGCGCAGCTCGACCCACTCCGGATCGGCGAACCGGTTGAACCGCTGCGCGAGTTGCAGCGCGCGGTCGACGGTCAGCCAGCCCATCACCTTGGAGTACACGTGGTGGCGCGGGTTGCCGCGGATCTCCCAGATGCCGTGGTCGGGTTCGCGCCAGCGCCGCTTCACCGCGGAAACCATGGCGTGCACCAACTCCCAGTCCCGATCCGGCAGCGCCTTGGCGGGATCGTGGATGCCCTTGCGCTCGCGGGCCGCCGCCAACTCGGCGATCAGGTCCACGATCGGACCGAACACGTCCAGCTGCACCTGCATGTTCGCGGCGTTGCCGACGCGCACCGGGCGCGACCCCGCGTATCCGGGCAGCGAGTCGATGACGGCCTCGGGCGGCAGGGTCTCGCCGTAGAGCGTGTAGAGCGGATGCAACCGCTCCGGCCCGGCCAGGGTCTCCAGCACCCGGTGCACCCAGTCCAGGTACTCCTCGGCCTCGTGCAGCGAGCCCAGCCGCACCAGAGCGTGCGCGGTGAGCGCGGCGTCGCGCAGCCAGCAGTACCGGTAGTCCCAGTTGCGCACGCCGCCGATGTCCTCGGGCAGCGAGGTGGTGGCCGCGGCCATGATCGAACCGGACGGCTGATGCACCAGCCCGCGCAGCGTCAGCGCCGACCGCTTCATCAGATCCGGCTTGAGCGGCGGCAGCTCCAGCTCCTCCGACCAGTCCCGCCAGTACCGTTCGGCCTCGGACCGCCGCTCCGCCTCGCTGACCATGGCCGGAGCCAGATCCGAGGTGCCGCAACGCATTTCGAGCACGATCGGCCCGCGCGAGGGATCGACCACGGCGCGCGCGGTCTGGTGGATGCCCTCCTCGATGATCTCCCACGCGACGCCGGGAGAGCGCAGCACGATCGGATCGTTGGTGCCGTGCACGCGCAGGCCCGCGGGTTCGCGATCGATGCTCACCGGCACCTGACCGAACTCCGGCCGCGGCGCGAAGGTGACCACCGCGCGCGCGACGCCGGTGATGACCCGGGTCAGATCGGTGCGCTCGGGCGCCACGTCGTGCGGCAGGTAGTCGAGCACTTGCAAACTGGACCAACGGGTTTCGACGGTCATGGTGCCGTCCACGTACCGCTGCGACAGCGGCAGCCCGGGACGTTCCGGCGCGATGGTGAAGTGTCCGGCATCCGGCCCGCCGAGCAGATGCGCGAACACCGCGGCCGAATCCGGCTCGGGGTGACAGAACCAGGTGACCGTACCGTCCGGTGTCACAAGACCTTTCGAGCGCGGACTGGCCAGCATGGTCAGCCGCTCGATGCGCGGGGCCGAGGCGCCCGCCAGCCAGGTGCGCCGCTCCTCGAGCAGGAACGCCAGCGCCCGGGCCACCTCCTCGGTGCTGGCCACCCGGTACTTGGCCAGGCTCTCGCCGTCGCCGACCTTGATGCCGACATCGGGACCCGACAGCCGCGCGAACGCCTTCTCGTCGGTCACGTCGTCGCCGAAGAAGACCGCCGCCGAGGCGCCCTCCTGATGCCGGATGATGTCGAGCGCGTCGCCCTTGTCGGTCTGGATGACCGCGAGTTCGATGACGGCCTTGCCCTCGGTGACCTGCACGCCGACCCAGCTCGCAGGGCCCTGCCGGGCCTGGTGCAGGGCGCGTCGGCCGACCTCGGGCGCGGCGTTGCGGACGTGCAGCGCGACGCTGGCCGGTTTGGTCTCGACCGCGGCGCCGGGATTGTCCTCGGCGATGCGGTTCAGGGAGTTCTGCACTTCCTGCAGTAGGTGTTTGGCGTCGTTGTCGATGGCGTGCACGAAGCCGACGTCGAATTCCGAACCGTGACTACCGATCAGCTGGACCTCGACCGGAAGCCGGGACAGCGCCGCGAGATCGCGCAGCGCCCGGCCGGAGATGACGGCCGCCGTGGTGGCGGTGAGGCCGGCGAGCGCGCGTAACGCGCTCACCGATTCCCGATGGGGATAGGCCTTCGCCGGGTCGGACACTATGGGCGCGATCGTCCCGTCGTAGTCCGATGCGACAAGTAGCCGCGGCATGCGGGCTACCGCGGACAAGGCACGGCGAAGTTCCTGTGGCAAATCCTGTGCGCTCACGCATCCAACCTAGTGATCGGAGGAGAAATGGCAGGGCGCGAGAAACTCTACTGGGTGAGGTTTGCTCGCATGTACGCGCAGTGATACGAGACGTTTACAGACGCCTCGCCGTACGCGTCCCCCATTTTGCGGGATCCTGCCGTACGTTGACTGGTTTGCCACGCGGAAGGGTAGGCAAACTTCTCAGGATTTGTCGCCCAGCAGCAGGTCGACGGTCAGTTCCAGCCGCTCTGTGACGTCGGTCGCCGAGGCCCGCCGGGTGAGCCACGCCACCAGGTTCGACAACCACACGTCGCTGATGACCCGCGCGATGGCAAGATCCCGATCGGTCGGTTCGCCGTCCTCGATGGCCCGCGCGAAGAACCGGTCCATGACCCGGCCGACCCGGTCGACCTCGGCGGCGGCCGAGGCGTCGGCGAACATGAACGCGCGCGTCATCGCCTCGGTCAGCAGCGGGTCGCGCTGCATGGCCCGGGTGACCTGGGTGAGCAGCAGATGCATGCGTTCGCGCGGCGATTGCCCGGGCAGCGGTTTGCGCTTGCTCTCGAACTGTTCGAACTCGCGCGCGAGCGCGGAGACGAGCAGATGCACCTTGGACGGGAAGTAGCGGTACAGCGTGCCCACGGCGACGTCGGCGCGCTCGGCGACCGCGCGCATCTGCACGGCGTCGTAACCGCCCTTGGACGCCAGCGCGAGGGTGGCGTCGAGGATCCGCTTGCGCCGCTCCCGCTGCGCGGCCGAGCTCAGCTCGTCCTCGCTGAGCGTGCTGACCGGTGCGGTGCGCGCGCGGTTTCCGTTCGGCGCACCCGAGTCCGCCGGCTCTCGGGAGGGACTGGCCATCGATGAAAGTCCTTTCCTGCAAACGTCGTAGCGCGGCTGGGGTGCGTGGCCGCTCGCGGTGGAATCGTCTCTTGACTTCCGCCCGGATGGAATATTAGAACATGTTCTAGGTGTGGGAGTCACGCCGGAAAGGCGGTATGCGGTGTGAGCATCGCCACCACTGACGAGCATAAAGCGGTTCAGGAGTCGATGCGCGGATGGGCCGCGTCGATCCGGCCGATTGCAACACTGCGCCACGGCGGCCCCGAGCACTGGCGGGAGTACTGGCCGAGCCTGGTGGGGCTGGGCATCTTCCGCGTCGCCGTGCCCGAGGCGGGCGGGGACGCCGAGGGTTCGGTCGCCGACCTGGCCGTGCTCCTCGAACAGGCCGCGCACGATCTGGTCGGCGGGCCCGTCTCGGCGACCGCGCTCGCCGGTCTGGTGACGAACGGTGCACTCGCCGAGGACGTGCCGTGCGGCATCTCGCTGGGCGATCCGATCGCGGTGTCCGCCAAGGGGTCCGGTGCGTTCGAGTTGAGCGGGACCTTCGAGACCGTGCTGGGCGCGGCCGCGGGCACCGCGGTGCTGCTCCGGGTGGACTCCGGTCGCTGGGCCCTGCTCCCCGCCGGGACCGACGGCCTCACCGTCGAACCCCATCCGCCCCTGGACACGTCCACCCCCCTGGCCCGGGTCACCTGCGCGGCCGTCCGGATCACCCCCGGGCAACTGTTCGAAACCGATTACGACGCAACCGATCTCATCGCCGCCCTGGTGGCCGCCGAACTGGCGGGGATCGCGGGCTGGTGCCTGGAGACCGCGACCGAGTACGCGAAGGTGCGCGAGCAGTTCGGCCGCCGGATCGGGGAGTTCCAGGCCGTCAAGCACATCTGCGCGTGGATGTTGTGCCGCACCGAGCTGATTCGCGCGGTCGCCGCCGACGCCGCGGCCGCGGTGGACGCGCGCACCGACGAACTGCCGCTGGCCGCCGCCATCGCCCTGGCCGTCGCGCTCGACGCGGCCGTGGAGACCGCCAAGGACTGCATCCAGGTGCTCGGCGGCATCGGCTTCACCTGGGAGCACGACGCCCATCTGTATCTGCGCCGGGCGGTCGCTCTGCGCCAGCTGCTCGGCGGTTCGGCGCGCTGGCGGGCCCGGGTGACCGAACTCGTGCGGGCGGGCATGCGCCGCACCGTCGGACTGGAACCGGTCCTGGACGAGGGCGTCGGCGAATCCGCTTGGGACGCGGTCGGACTCGACCCGGCCGGGGCCGCCGAACTCGCCGCGGATCTCGCCCGGATCGCCGCGCTGCCGATCGACCGGCGCCGCGACGCCCTCGTGGACACCGGGCTGCTCGCCCCGCACTGGCCGCCGCCGTACGGGCGGGGCGCGGGTCCGATCCTGCGCTCGCTCATCGACGAACAGGTGCGCCGCGCGGGAATCACCGTGCCGGACATCCAGATCGGCAACTGGGCGGTGCCCACCCTGTTGCAGTACGGCACGCCCGAGCAGATCGAACGCTTCGTGGAGCCGACGCTGCGCGGGTCGGTGGTGTGGTGCCAGCTGTTCAGCGAGCCGGACGCGGGTTCGGATCTCGCGGCGCTGCGCACGACGGCCACCCGGACCGAGGGCGGCTGGCGGCTGCGCGGTCAGAAGGTGTGGACCTCGCTGGCCAATGTCGCGAACTGGGCGATCTGTTTGGCCCGCACCGACGCCGCCGCGCCGAAACATCGTGGCATCAGCTATTTCCTGGTCGACATGAGCAGTCCGGGGATCGAGGTGCGGCCGCTGGTGCAGATCACCGGCGAGGCGCGTTTCTCGGAGGTCTTCCTCGACGATGTGTTCGTCCCCGACGACGGTCTGGTCGGCGAATTGGGCGCGGGCTGGAAAATCGCGCGCTCCACTTTGTCGAACGAACGAGTCGCCATGGGCGGAAGCGGAATCGGCGACGAACTCGAGCGATTGATCGAAACGGCTCCGACCGCCGGACCGGGCGCGGAATTGATCGCGGACCGGCTCGGCGGATTGGTCGCCGACGCGGTCGCGGGGCTGCTCGTGGAAACCCGAGCGGCCCAGCGCATGCTGGCCGGGGTGGACCCCGGACCGCAGAGCAGCGTACGCAAACTGGTCGGCGTCCGGCACCGGCAGGCGGTCGCCGAATTCGCCGTGGAACTCGCTGGTGTGGTGGGCGCGCGGGAATCGGATGTGGTGAAAGAATTCTTGCTGACGCGCTGCTTGTCGATCGCAGGGGGCACCGAGCAGATCCTTTTGACCGTGGCCGGTGAACGGATTCTCGGGCTCCCGCGCGAAACGCACGGCTGAATCCACACCTCAACGGGGAGATTGAATGGATTTCGATTACGACGAGAGCCAGGACGCGGTCGCCGAGGTTGTCGTGAATCTGCTGGAACGCGACAGCGCCCGGGATATGGCGCTGTGGCCCGCGTTGGTGGACAGCGGTCTGCTGATCGTGGCGCTGCCCGAGCGATTCGGCGGCGACGGCCTGGGACTGCTCGAGGTGAGCGTGCTGCTCACCGAACTGGCCACCGACGCCGCGCAACTGCCCGCGCTCGCCACGCTGGGCCTCGGTGTGCTGCCGCTGCTGCGCACCGCGCCGGACACGCTGGCGGAGCGGATCTTTCCGGCCGTCGCCGAGGGCGCGGTGCTCACGGCGGCCCTGAACGAGCCCGGCGCGCCCTTCGCGCCCAAGCCCGCGACGACCGCGGTGACCGAGGGCGATCGGGTGCGGTTGCGCGGCCACAAGGTCGCCGTGCCCTATGCCGCGCAGGCGAAATGGCTGCTGGTGCCGACCGATTCGGGGATCGCGGTGGTCGAGGCGGACACGCCGGGCATGACCCTGACGCCATCGCCCGCCTCGACCGGAATGCCGGAATTCTCCGTGCGTTTCGAGGACGCCCGCATCCCGGCCGACCATCTGCTGCCGAGCGCGGGTCTCGCCGATCTGCACCGCTCGGCGGTGGCGTGTCTGGGCGCGGTGGCCGACGGTCTGCTCAAGGGCGCGCTCACCCTGACCGCCGAACACGTCCGGACCCGGCACCAGTTCGGCAGACCGCTGGCCGAATTCCAGGCGGTGGCCCAGCAGATCGCCGATCTGTACGTCACCTCGCGGACCCTGCACGTCGCGGCGGCGTCGGCGAATTGGGCGCTGGCGCAAGCGGATCCGAGCCCGGAGTTGCGGGCCCGCGTGGACGACGATCTGGACGTGCTGGCCTACACCGTCGCCGCCGACCTGCCCGCGGCCCTGCAGAAGTGTCATCACCTGCACGGCGGCATCGGCGTCGACGTGACCCATCCCCTGCATCGCTACTACTCACAGGCCAAGGACATCGCCCGCTGGCTCGGCGGCGCGTCGTTCCGGCTGGACCGTTTGGGAGCCCGATGTTCATCGACCTGACCCCGGAGCAGCGCCGGCTGCGCGACGAATTGCGTTCGTACTTCGCCGATCTCGTCACTCCCGAGGAGGAGGCCGAGATGGCGGTCAACCGGCACGGCGACGCCTATCGCGCGGTGGTGCGGCGGATGGGCGGCGACGGATGGCTCGGCGTGGGCTGGCCCAAGGAGTACGGCGGGCACGGCTTCGGACCGGTCGAACAGCAGATCTTCTACAACGAGGCGGTTCGCGCCGATGTGCCGCTGCCGCTGGTGACGCTGATGACCGTCGGGCCGACGCTGCAAGAGTTCGGCACCGAGGAGCAGAAGCGGAAGTTCCTGCCCGCCATCCTGTCCGGCGACGTGCACTTCGCCATCGGCTACTCCGAACCGGAGGCCGGAACCGATCTCGCGGCGCTGCGCACCAGCGCGGTCCGCGACGCGAACGGCGATTGGATCGTCAACGGCCAGAAGGTGTTCACCACCGGCGCCCACGAGGCCGACTACGTGTGGCTGGCCTGCCGCACCGGCACGGTCGAATCCCGCCACCGCGGCATCACGATCCTCATCGTGGACACCAGGGATCCGGGCTACTCGTGGACGCCCATCATCACCTGCGACGGCGCCCACCACACCAACGCCACCTACTTCGACAATGTGCGCGTGCCCGCGAACATGCTCGTCGGCGAGGAGAACCGGGGCTGGAAGCTGATCACCACCCAGCTCAACCACGAGCGGGTCAGCCTGGGCCCGTCCGGCAAGATCGAGCAGCTCTACGACCGGGTCCGGGACTGGGCGCAGCGGCGCGGCGTGCTCGGCGAGAGCGATGTGCGCCGCTCGCTGGGCCGCATGCACGCCATGGTCCGGCAGAACGAGTTGCTGAACTGGCAGGTCGCCGCGAGCGCCGACCACGCCGCCGACGATCCCATGGGCGTGATCGCCGACGCCTCGGCCACCAAGGTCTATTCGACCGAGGCGTTGCAGGAGGCGGGCCGCCTCGCCGAGGAGATCGTGGGCCGCCACGGCGACTACGCCGACCCGGCCACGGCCGAGCTGCTCGGCTGGTTGGACCGGCGCACCAAACAGAACCTGGTGGTGACCTTCGGCGGCGGCGTCAACGAGGTCATGCGCGAGCTGATCGCCACCGCGGGCCTGCGACTGCCCCGCGTACCGAGATAGGAGTGTCCGTGCCGGAAGCATTGACAGCGGACGAGATTCGCGCCGCGGGCGCGCGCGCCGAGGCGGCCGGGGAGAGCGCGCCGCGCCTCGCCCGCGACCCGGTGAACCAGCCCATGATCAACAACTGGGTCGAGGCGATCGGCGATCGCAATCCGATCTACGTCGACGAGGAGGCCGCGCGCGCGGCCGGACATCCCGGCATCGTCGCCCCGCCCGCCATGGCCCAGGTGTGGACGATGCCCGGCCTGCACGGCGCGCGACCCGCCGACGATCCGATGAACGCGGTCAACGACCTGCTCGACCGCGCCGGGTACACCTCGGTGGTCGCCACCAACTGCGAGCAGACCTATCACCGGTACCTGCGGCTGGGCGAGCGCCCGCGGGCCCGCACCCGCTTGCAGGATCTGGTGGGCCCCAAGCGCACCGCGCTCGGCGAGGGCTGGTTCGCGACCTATGTGCTGACCTGGTACGTGGGCGACGAGGCGGTCACCGAAATGCGTTTCCGGATGCTGAAATTCGCGCCCGGCACCGCGAAACCCGCCGCACCGCAGGATGATCCGAGCAAGCGCGTCCGTCCGATCGTCTCGCTCGACACCGAATTCTTCTGGGCCGGAGCGAAACTCGGCGAACTGCGCGTCCAGCGGCTGCCCGACGGCACCCTGCGGCATCCGCCGGTTCCGGCGCTGTGGCAGGACAAGGCCGAACCGGTCGACTACGTGGTCGCCTCCGGCAAGGGCACCGTCTTCAGCTACGTCGTGCACCACGCCCCGAAGGTGCCCGGCCGGAGCCTGCCGTACGTGGTCGCGCTGGTCGAACTCGAGGAGGGCGTGCGGATGCTGGGCGAGCTGCGCGGCGTCGAACCCGATCGGGTGCGGGTGGATCTGCCCGTCGAGGTGGCCTTCGAGCGGCTCGACGACGACACCGTGCTGCCGTACTGGAAGGTGCTCGCATGACCGCCACGCTGAATCCGGCCACCGTCGCGGTGGGCACGGCCCTGCCCGAGGCGGTCGTGCACGCCGACCCCACCTTCGTCGTCTCGACGGCCCTGGCCACCAGGGACTTCCAGGACGTGCACCACGATCGCGACAAGGCGGTGGCGCGCGGCTCCAAGGACATCTTCGTCAACATCCTCACCGATATGGGCATCGTGCAGCGGTTCGTCACCGACTGGGCCGGGCCCGCCGCGGTGATGCGGTCCAACGCGCTGCGGCTCGGCGTGCCGCTCTACGCGGGCGACACCCTCACGCTGTCGGGCACGGTGACCGCGGTCGAGGGCGACGAGATCCACATCGAGGTGGTCGGCCGGGACAGCCTGGGCGACCACATCCGGGCACAGGTCGTCATCGCGATTCGGGAGCGGGCGTGAGCAATTCGATCAGCGGCAGGGCCGCCATCGTCGGCATCGGGGCGACCGACTTCTCCAAGGATTCCGGGCGCAGCGAGTTGCGGCTCGCGGCCGAGGCGGTCTCGGCCGCGCTCGCCGACGCCGGACTGACGCCCGCGGACGTGACCGGGCTGACGACGTTCACGATGGACACCAACACCCAGGCCGCGGTCGCGCGGGCGGTGGGCATCCCGCATCTGACGTTCTTCAGCAACATCCCGTTCGGCGGCGGCGCGGCCTGCGCGACCGTGCAGCAGGCGGCCATGGCCGTGGCCACCGGCATCGCGGACGTGGTGGTGGCCTACCGGGCGTTCAACGAGCGGTCCGGGCACCGGTTCGGCCAGTTCTCCACGCAGCTGGCCACCGCGCCGACCTCCTCGGGCGTGGACGCGGCGTGGGCCTATCCGCAGGGGCTGGGCACGCCCGCCGCGCAGGTGGCCATGGTGGCCCGGCGCTACATGCACGTCTACGGGGCGACCAGTGCCGACTTCGGCCGGGTGGCGGTCGCGGATCGCAAACACGCCGCGGTCAATCCGGCCGCGCACTTCTACGGCAAGCCGATCACCCTGGAGGATCATCAGAACTCGCGCTGGATCGCCGAACCGCTGCACCTACTGGACTGCTGTCAGGAGACCGACGGCGGCGTCGCGCTGGTGATCACGAGCGCCGAGCGGGCGCGGGATCTGCCGCAGCGCCCGGCCGTCATCGCCGCCGCCGCGCAGGGCTCGGGCGCGGATCAGTACGTGATGACCAGTTACTACCGCGACGCCCTGACCGGGCTGCCGGAAATGGGTCTGGTCGGCGAACAACTCTGGGCGCAAAGCGGTTTGCGGCCCGACGACATGCAGGCCGCGATTCTCTACGACCACTTCACGCCCTTCGTGCTGATGCAGCTCGAGGAACTCGGATTCTGCGGCCGCGGCGACGCCAAGGATTTCATCGCCGACGGCGCGATCGAGGTGGGCGGGCGGCTGCCGCTCAACACCCACGGCGGTCAGCTCGGCGAGGCGTACATCCACGGCATGAACGGCATCTCCGAGGCGGTGCGGCAGCTGCGCGGCACCTCGGTCAACCAGGTCGAGAACGTGACCAACATGGTCGTCACCGCCGGGACCGGGGTGCCCACCTCCGGGCTGGTGCTCACCACGAACTGATCGGTCTTCGCCCGGAAAACCATTGCGCACAGTCGCTTTCGAATGGCGAATGCGAAATTGCGTTCTGTGCCGGATGGAAGCCGGTAGGGGGAATCGGTTGTGCCCATTCACAACCGTATATGGAATCGACCTGGTGTTTCCGATTCTCCTGCTGGCGAACCGCGCGGCATGTAACGATGTGGCTGTTTCCGGCAGTTGCGAATACTTTGGGAGAGGCCAGTGGGCCGGGTGGGTACGGCGATACCGCGCGCGATCGGCTCGATCGTGCTGCTGGTGCTGGCCGTGTTCGCCCTGCGCGGCTTCGTCCCGGGAACCGCTGGGCCGCACGCGGTCTCGCCGCCCTCGGCGGTGACCGTCGCGCTCATGCCGGTGCTGTCGCTGGTGTCGGTGGTGATCCTGCTCGCGGGCGTGCTCACCAGTCAGCACCGGCTCCCGCTGGCGCTGCCCGAGCGGGATCGGGACCGCGAACGCCGCCCCGGTCGACTGCGCCGGATGGGCCTGGCGCTGCTGGTGGTGCTCGCCGTGCTGGCCGTGTGCGGCGCGATCGCGTGGTCGATCCGGCTGCTGGCCCCGGGCGGGTCCGCCACCCCGGAGACCCCCGCGCCGCGCCCCGCCCCGACCACCGCCGTGCCGACCACCCCGCCGGACCCCCATCCGTTCTCGGGCACACCGCATCTCACCGGGCGCACCCTGGTCCTGGTCGGCGCGACCGCGGGCGCCCTGATCGCCACCGCCTTCGTCGGACTGGTGGTGGTCGCGGTGAGCACCCGTCGTCGCCCGGCCGCCCCCGACGACGCGCCCGCCCCGGCGGCGGCCGAACCCCCGGTCTCGCTCGCGGAGGTGGCCGAGATGGGTCTGGCGGCCATGATCGCCTCCGGGCAGGACGCCCGCGAGGCCATCATCGCCTGCTATGTCGCGATGGAACGCGGCCTGGCCCTGGCCCGTGAGGTCGCGCCGCTGATCTCCGACACCCCCTCCGAGGTGCTGGCCCGCGCGTTCGAACGCGGTGCGCTGCACGACGCCTCGGCCCGCGAACTGGTCGCGCTGTTCGAGGAGGCCCGGTTCAGCCCGCACGCCATGCTGGAGTGGCAGCGCATGCGCGCCGAGCAGCTGCTGCGGATCGTGCTGCGGGATCTGCAGGGAGAAGAGGTCCGGTGAGGCGTTCGATGATCGTGGGCGGCGCGATCGTGGTGATCGCGCTGGTCGAGCTGGCGGCCCCCGCCGAGCGACGGGACCTGATCCCGCTGCTGGTGGCGGCGCCGCTGGTGGTCGCGCTGGGCCTGCTGGCCTGGTCGCTGGTCGAGGGCGCCCGCGCCGCGAGTCGAAAGGATCCGGCCGACAACGAGATCGAGAACGGCCCCGCCGAGATGTTGCGCCGGTGGCGGGCCCGCGCGCAGATGCTGGCCGACCGGGCCGACGGCTCGCGCGCGGACTGGGACCGCCATCTGCGTCCCCTGCTGGCCAAGGAGTTCGAGCTGTCCAGCGGCCATCGGATCGCCAAGAATCGCCGGGCGACCGAGGCCGCCGGACTCATGCAGTTCGGCCCGGAGCTGTGGCGCTGGGTGGATCCCGCCGATTCCGCGCTGCGCGACCAGACTTCGCGGGCGCCCGGCCGGGCGGCCCTCGACGAGATCCTGCGCCGACTGCAGTCGATGTGAAAAAGGTGCTACGAGTGTGACTTCGAATTCGAATATGACGACTCCCATGGACGTCACCATCAAACGCACCGAGGCGGTGCTGCGCGAGATATCCCGCGTGGTGGTCGGCAAACGCGAAGAGCTGCAACTGATCATGGTCGCGGTGCTGGCGGGCGGGCACGTCCTCATCGAGGATCTGCCCGGCCTGGGCAAGACGCTCATCGCGCGGTCCTTCGCCGCGGCGCTGGGCCTCCAGTTCACCCGCGTCCAGTTCACCCCGGACCTGCTGCCCGCGGATCTGATCGGCTCGACGATCTACGACATGAACTCGGGCCGGTTCAATTTCCGGCGCGGTCCGGTCTTCGCCAACATGCTGCTGGCCGACGAGATCAACCGCACCCCGCCCAAGACGCAGGCGGCCCTGCTCGAGGCCATGGCCGAGGGGCAGGTCAGCATCGACGGCGAAACCTTCCCGCTGCCACAGCCGTTCATCGTGCTGGCCACCGACAATCCGATCGAGTACGAGGGCACCTACCCGCTGCCCGAGGCCCAGCTCGACCGGTTCGCCGTGCAGTTGCGGCTGGGGTATCTGTCCGAGGAGGACGAGACCCAGATGATCCGCCGCCGCCTCGAGCGCGGCGCGGTGCCGCCGCAGGTCGGTCAGGTCGTCGACGCCCAGGGGCTGCTGGAGATGCGCCAGGCCGTCGAATACGTGACCGTGCATCCGGACGTGGTCACCTACGTGGTGGCGCTCGCCGCCGCCACCCGCGGCCATCCGCAGGTGGAGGTGGGCGCGAGCCCGCGCGCGGAACTGGATCTGGTGCAGATGGCCCGCGCCCGCGCGCTGCTCATGGGTCGCGACTACGTCATCCCGGAGGACGTCAAGGCGTTGGCGATTCCGGCGGTGGCACACCGCATCACGCTGCGCCCGGAGATGTGGGTGCGCCGCATCCGCGGCGAGGACGTGATCGGGGAACTGCTGCGCCGCCTACCGGTCCCGCGCGCCAGCGTGCCATGAGGCATCGCGACGTCACCTCGATCGCCGAGGCCGAATTGCGCTGGCGCCCGGCGGCATTGGTGTTCATGCTGGCCGGGGCGGCCGCGCCCGCGCTCGCCCTGGCGGTGATCCTCGGCCGCTGGCAGCTGCTGATCTTCGCCGCGCCCATGCTCGGCGTGCTCGCCAGCGCCCCGATGCAGTCGGCGCGCACCAGGATTCAGGTCGACGGCGCGGGCGTGCTGCGCTGCTTCGAATCCGAGGAGGTGGTGCTGCCGGTCGCGGCGTTCGTCGAGGACGGGCACGCGCTGCTGCGCTGCAAACCCGAACCGATCGAGGGCATCGAGGTGCGGGTGGAGGAGGCGGTGGACTCCGGCCTCACCCCGGCCGGGCTGCGGCTGGCCCTGTCCACCGCGCGCTGGGGCCGCTATCCGGTCCGGGTCCGGGTGACCGCGCTCAGCCCGGCCGGGCTCGCGGTGGCCTCGGTGTCGCTGCCCGCCGGACAGGTCTACGTGTACCCGATCGCCGATCCGCAGCGAATGCGCCTGCCGCGCACCGAACTTCCCGAGCGCATCGGCACCCACCTGACCCGGCGGCACGGGCCCGGCGTCGAATACGCCGACATCCGCGTCTACGCGCCGGGCGATCAGCTGCGCACGGTGAACTGGGCGGTGAGCGCGCGCCGCGGGCGGCTGTTCGTGACCGAGCGGCTCACCAACCGGGCCGCCGATGTGGTCGTGCTGGTGGACACCTCGTTGCAGGCCCCGGGCCCGGCCTCGGATTCGCTGGAACTGTCGGTGCGCGGCGCGGCCCAGGTCGCGCAGTCGGCCCTGCAGGCCGGGGACCGCACGGCCGTGGTGTGCCTCGGGCAGGCCCCGCGCTGGCTGCGGCCCGACATCGGGCGGCGGCAGTTCTACCGGATCGTGGACACCGTGCTCGACGTCGGCGACGAGCACATCGTCACCTCGGGCACGCTGGCCCCGCACACCGCGGTGCCGCTGGGCGCGATCGTGGTGGCCTTCTCCACGCTGCTCGACACCCAGTTCGCGCTCGCGCTCATCGATCTGCGCAAGCGCGGACACGTGGTGGTGGTCGTGGACGTGTTGCGCGGCACGCCCTTCCGCGACGGCCTGGATCGCACGCTGGCCCGGATGTGGCAGCTCGAACGGGCCGCCATGTACCGGGACATGGGCACGGTCGGGGTGGACATCGTGCCCTGGCCCGAGGACGCCCGGCTCGATCAGGTGGTGCGGATGCTGCCCGCGCATCGCCGTGTGGTGCGGGTGAAGCGATGACCCGATTCCTCGCCGTGTTGTCCGGGCTGCTGCTGACCGTGGCGGTGGCCGTCGCGCTGCCCTGGGCCGCGCTCGCCGCGGCCGCGCTCGTGGTGGCGGGCTGGTGGTGGCGGATCTGCGCGGTCGGCGCGGTGTTCGTGGCGCTGGGCGCCCTCGCCTGGGCCGACCCCGGCGCGCCGGTCGCCGCCGCCACCGGCGTGGTCGCCACGACGTATCTGCTCAACATCGCGACCGTGCACGCGCCGAAAGGTGTGGTTCCCACCACGTTGCCCTCGGTCGCCGGGGCGCTGATCGCCACCGGCGCGGCCGTTGCCGCGAGCGTGGTGCCCGCGCATTTCGCCTGGTTACCGCTGGCCGCGCCGGTTCTGGTGATCCTCGCCTACGCGGGCGTCGTGCGCGGGGTGACCCCCGAACCGGCCCCGGAGTCGACCGATCGGTAGGCTGAGACGACAGGGCGTAATACTACTTCATGTAGTATTACGCCCATGTGGTTGATTCCCGTTGTCGCCGTCGCCAGTTCCATCGCCATCGCCGTTCTGTTCGCGACGGGATTTCCCGAGCACTGAGTCCGCTCAGGAGCTGAACGTCAGCCGCACGTCCCCGAGCACCGGCGCGTCGTCGCGCTCGGGCGCGGTGGCCGCGATGATCACCTCACCGGTGCCGAGCCACATCCGCGAGCGGATCGTCTCGCCGGGATAGAGCACCCCCGCGAAGCGCGCCCGGAAACCGGTGACCCGGCTCGTGTCCGAGCCCAGCACGGTGTCCACGGCCGTCTTGCAGACGATGCCGTAGGTGCACAGCCCGTGCAGGATCGGATCGGGAAACCCCGCGCCCCTGGCGAATTCGGGATCCGAGTGCAGCGGATTGCGGTCCCCGCACAGGCGGTAGAGCAGCGCCTGCTGCGGCAGGGTGGGCGTGGCGACATCGAAATCCGGTGCGCGATCGGGCAATTCGGATTTCGTGCTCGGACCGCGCTCGCCGCCGAAGCCGCCCTCGCCGCGCGCGAAGATCGACGACCGCGCGGTCCACAGCGCCGCGCCGTCCGAACCGGTGACCGTGGTCTCCTGCACGATCACCGCCGACGAGCCCTTGTCCCAGATCTCGCTGATCCGCCCCGTGCTCGACGCCTTGCCCTCGGCCGGGAGCGGGCGGTGCACCACGATCTCCTGACTGCCGTGCACCACCTTCGCCAGGTCGATCTCCACGCCCGGGAAGCTCACCCGCGGCGGTTCGGTCATGCGCAGCGTGTGCGCGACGGTGGCGAAGGTCGGCAGCACCCGCGGGTCGCGGTCGTCGAGGTAGCGCAGTTCGGCCGGGTCGGTCCAGCGCGCCCCCGCGCCCAGGCCCAGATGGTAGAGCTGGACGTCGGAGGGCGACCAGGCGAACTCCTGGCTCGGAAGCGCCGCTCCCAGAGCGAGTTTCGGGTCGATCGGCATGACGCTGTCTCCTAGTTGCTCGCCTCGGTGGCCACCGGCTGCCGCTTCGCGCGGTCCACGATGTCCAGCACCGCCAGATAGCCGAAGGTGATCGCCGGTCCGATGGTCGCGCCCGGACCCGCGTAGGTGTGGCCCATGACCGGCGCGGAGGTGTTGCCCGCGGCGTAGAGGCCCTCGATCACGGTCTCGTCGGCGCGCAACACCCGGCCCGCGGTGTCGGTGACCAGACCGCCCTTGGTGCCGAGATCGCCGGGCACCATCTTCGCCGCGTAGTAGGGGCCCTGCACCAGCGCGGCCAGGCACGGATTCGGCTTGACCGTGGGGTCGCCGTAGTAGCGGTCGTAGGCGCTGTTCCCGCGGCCGAAGTCCTCGTCCACCCCGGTCTCGGCGAAGGCGTTGAAGCGCGTGACCGTATCGACCAGGGCCTGTTCCGGCACGCCGATGCGCTCGGCCAGCTCCGGCAGGGTGGGCGCGGAGACGATGTTGTCGTTCTCCATCCACCGCTTCGGAATCCGTTGTCCCGGTTGCAGTCCCGCGAAGATGTAGCGGTTGCGGTAGCGCTGGTCGAACACCAGCCAGGCGGGTACGTGCTCGCCGGGTCCGTCGCCCTGGCCGTATTCGCCGCCGTACATCTTGTGCACGGCCTCGACGTAGGGCAGGGACTCGTTGAAGAACCGCTTGCCCGCGGTGTCGACGATGATGCCGCCGGGCAGATTGCGCTCGGCCAGCGCGAACCACGGCTTACCGCCCTTGAACACGGTCGGGCCCCACCAGGCGTCGGCCATGATGTCCACGGCCGCACCGAGTTCCATGCCCGCGCGGATGGCGTCGCCGGTATTGGCCTTCGCGCCCGTGGTCCACTCGGTCCCGATCGGTTCGCGTTGGTACCGGTGCCGCATCTCGGCGTTGTGCTCGAAGCCGCCCGCGCCGAGGATCACCCCGTGCCGGGCCCGGAACGCCACGGTCTTCCCGTCCTGGGTGGCCTCGACGCCGACCACCCGGCCGTCCTCCACCAGCAGTCCGGTCAGCGGGGTGTTGAGGAGAACGGGTACATTGACATCGAGAAGGCCCTTGCGCATTGCCGCGATAATCGCTTGACCCATACCGAGAAGATGCTTACCGGTGAACTTGGCCCAATAGGTGCGCGCGCCGACCCGCAGGGCGCGCGCCATGCCCTTGGGGTGCCGTCGAATCAGGTTGAGCCGCACGAAGTCCGCCTGCGTGACGACCACGTTCAGCGGCGCCTTGCTGTAGGGGGGTTCCAGTTTGAAGCGCTCGTCGCCGAGCACCTTGGCGTCGAACGGCTTCGGCTCGCACGAGCGGCCCTGCGCCAGACCGCCCGGCGCCTCGGGGTAGTAGTCGGAGTAGCCCGGCACCCAGCGCAGTTTCAGCGGGGTGTGGTCGAGCACGAAGTTCAGCGCCTCGGCCCCGCGGTCGATGTAGGTGTCGATCCGCTGCTTGGGCACGACGTCGCCGATGATGTTGTACAGGTACTTGCGCGCCTCCTCCCGATCGTCGGGCCGGCCCGACGCGAGCAGCGCCTTGTTCCCCGGGATCCACACGCCGCCCCCGCTGCGCGCGGTCGACCCCCCGTAGTGCTCGGCCTTCTCCAGGACCACCACACGCAGGCCGTGGTGCGCGGCGGTGAGGGCGGCGGTCATTCCGGCGGCGCCGCTGCCGACCACCACCACATCGTATTCCCGATCACTCATGTAGAACACGTTATAGAATCGGCACAGGTTCGGTCTATATTGATCTGGCAGAAGGGACGGCTGGAGCGAGAAATCGCAGGAAAACTCGTTTCAGTTTTCGATCTCGGGCGCGGACCGGCCCCCAGTGGAAGGAAGTGGCGTGCTGTCGGATGCGGTACGGAGTGAACTGGCCGCCGAGCTCGCGCTCGCCGAGCGCGACCGGGTGCCGATCGACCCGCTGGTCGCGCGGTATCCCGACATCGATGTCGTCGACGCCTACGAGATCCAGCTGATCAACATTCGCGAGCGGATCGCGGGCGGCGCGCGGATCATCGGGCACAAGGTCGGACTGTCGTCGAAGGCCATGCAGCAGATGATGGGCGTGGACGAACCGGACTACGGGCATCTGCTCGCGGAGATGGAGGTGTTCACCGACGCCCCGGTGGACACCTCGCGGTACCTGTATCCGCGGGTGGAGGTCGAGGTCGGCTTCGTGCTCGGCGCGGATCTGCCGGGGGAGGAGTGCACCGAGGCCGACGTGCTCGCCGCGACCGTCGCCTACGCGCCCGCGATCGAGCTGATCGACACCCGCATCAAGGACTGGCGAATCGCGTTGTGCGACACCATCGCCGACAACGCCTCCTCGGCGGGCTGGGTGCTCGGCCCCGAGCGGGTGGCCCCGGACCTGCTGGACATCAAGGCCATCGACGCCCGCCTGACCCGCAACGGCGAGGTGGTCGCCGAGGGCCGCAGCGACGCGGTGCTGGGCGATCCGACCGTCGCGGTGGCGTGGCTGGCCCGCAAGGTCGCCTCCTTCGGGGTGCGGCTGCGCGCCGGGGACATCGTGCTGCCCGGTTCGTGCACCCGCGCCATCGACGCCCGGCCGGGCGACGACTTCCACGCCGAGTTCACCGGACTCGGTTCCGTCCGTTTGAAATTCAGCTGAGGAGATCCGAGTGCCTGCCAACGGAAAGGTCGCGGCCGCCATCGTCGGCTCCGGCAACATCAGTACCGATCTGCTGTACAAACTGCTGCGCTCGGACAAGATCGAGCCGCGCTGGATGATCGGCATCGATCCCGCGAGCGAGGGCCTGAAGCGCGCGGCCGGGCTGGGGCTCGAGACCTCGCACGAGGGGGTGGACTGGCTGCTCGCCCGGTCCGAACTGCCGGAGCTGATCTTCGAGGCGACCTCGGCGTACGTGCATCGCGAGGCCGCGCCGCGGTACGCCGAGGCGGGGATCCGGGCGGTCGATCTGACCCCGGCGGCGGTCGGGCCCGCGGTGGTGCCGCCGGTGAACCTGGACGCGAATCTCGAGGCGCCCAACGTCAATATGATCACCTGCGGCGGGCAGGCCACGATTCCGATCGTGGCGGCGGTGTCGCGGGTGGTCGCGGTGCCCTACGCGGAGATCGTGGCCTCGGTGTCGTCGGTGTCGGCCGGGCCGGGGACGCGCGCGAACATCGACGAGTTCACCAAGACCACCAGCCGCGGTGTGGAGACCATCGGCGGTGCCCAGCGCGGGAAGGCGATCATCATCCTCAATCCCGCCGAACCGCCGATGATCATGCGCGACACCATCTTCTGCGCGATCCCCGAGGACGCCGACACCGACGCCATCGCCGAGTCGATCCATCGGATGGTCGCCGACATCCAGCAGTACGTGCCCGGGTACCGGCTGCTCAACGAGCCGCAGTTCGACGAGCCCTCGGTGGTTTCCGGTGGGCTGGCGAAGGTTTCGGTGTTCGTGGAGGTCGAGGGCGCGGGGGACTTCCTGCCGCCCTACGCGGGCAACCTCGACATCATGACCGCCGCCGCGACCCGCGTCGGTGACGTCATCGCAGACCAGATCCTGTCGGCCCGGGTCTAAGGAGACCGCCATGCCCTACTCTTCCGAACTCGACATCCGCGTCACCGACACCTCGCTGCGCGACGGGTCGCATCACAAGCGCCACCAGTTCACCGCCACCGAGGTGCGCGATATCGTGGCCGCGCTCGACGGCGCGGGCGTGCCGGTGATCGAGGTGACCCACGGCGACGGGCTGGGCGGCTCGTCGTTCAACTACGGCTTCTCCAAAACCCCTGAGCAGCAACTGATCACGATCGCCGCCGAGACGGCGAAGCGGGCCAAGATCGCGGTGCTCATGCTGCCCGGCGTCGGGGTCAAGGAGGACATCAAGATCTCCCAGGACAACGGGGCCTCGATCGTGCGCATCGCCACGCACTGCACCGAGGCGGACGTGTCCATCCAGCACTTCGGCCTCGCGCGCGAACTGGGCCTGGAGACCGTCGGCTTCCTGATGATGTCGCACAGCCAGCCTCCCGAGGTCCTCGCCAAGCAGGCCCGCATCATGGCCGACGCGGGCTGCCAGTGCGTCTACGTCGTCGACTCCGCGGGCGCCCTTGTCCTGGAACAGGTCTCCGACCGCGTCGCGGCCCTGGTCGCCGAACTCGGGAACGACGCCCAGGTCGGCTTCCACGGCCACGAGAACCTCGACCTCGGAAACGCCAACTCCGTCTTCGCCATCCGCGCCGGAGCCACCCAGATCGACGGCAGCGCAAGGCGTTTCGGCGCGGGCGCGGGCAACACCCCCGTCGAGGCCCTGGTCGCCGTCTGCGACAAGCTGAACATCAGGACCGGCATCGACTTCTACGCCATAGCCGACGCCGCCGAAGACGTCGTCCGCCCCGCCATGCCCACCGAATGCCTCCTCGACCGCCAATCCCTCATGATGGGCTACGCCGGCGTCTACTCCAGCTTCCTCAAACACGCCGAACGCCAAGCCGAACGCTACAACGTCTCCGCCGCCGAAATGCTCGTCCGAGCCGGCCACCGCAAACTCGTCGGCGGCCAGGAAGACCAACTGATCGACATCGCCCTGGAACTCCAACGCGAACAACAAGCCGTCACAGCCTGAGGCCCCGTTATGTGAAAAAGGTATGACCACTCAGCTGGGCGTATAGCATTCGTGCTATGGGTTGGGGTACCGTCGAGCTGGAATCGGAGATACGTACGTGGCTGGAGCGCCTGCCCGCGGACGAGTTCGCCCGAGCGGCCTTCTACATCGACCTGCTGGCCGAGGAGGGGCCGCTGCTGGGTGAGCCCTACACCCGGCAGCTCGACGGCAAGTTGCGTGAGCTTCGATTCCATCTCGACAGTCGGCAGGTGCGTGTCACCTACTGGATCGCTCCGGGGCGGCGGATCATACTGCTGACCGTGTTCGTGAAGACGCGGATGCGTGAGCGTGCGCAGATCGAGCGGGCGCGACGTGCCATGGAGCGCTGCGTCAGGGCGCGGCACTCCGCTGAGGAGGATGAGATCGATGGCTGAGCGTTCCGACTGGACAGAACTGCGCGACCGTCGAATGCGGGAGCCCGGCGCCGCCGAGGCGTACGAGGTGACGCGACTCGCGTACGAACTCGGGCGAACCATTCGACGGATGCGCGAGGACCGCGGCTGGAGTCAGAGCGGCCTCGCGGACCGCGCCGGTATGACCCAATCCGCGGTCGCCCGCTTCGAAGCGGGCGGAACCGTCCCCAGCCTCCCGGTGCTCGAACGACTCGCCCACGCCCTCGACGCCGACCTCGTGGTCCAGGTACGCCCCCGGGTGGCCTAGAACCACCGCGGCCTGGAGCAAACTGTCCAACCCGCGAGGGTCGGGACCGGTCTTGGATGCGATCGGCGTGGGGCATGAGGTCCAGGTCAGAGCCAGGTGTCCTGGGTGGTGGTGGTGAGGAAGTGTTCCAGGTCGGCTCGCCAGGGGGCCGGGGTGGTTTTGTCGGGTTCGATGGCGGTGTATTGGCCGCGGTAGAACAGCAGCGGCCTGCCGGAGTCGGTGGACTCCGACAGGGCCTCCACCCGGCCGATCACGATGTGGTGATCGCCGCCGTCGACGACCGTGGCCACGGTGCACTGGATGGTGGCCAGGGCGTCGTCCAGGAGCGGGAGCTCCAGGTTCGAGGGGCGCCAGGGGATTCCGGCGAACTTGTCGGGTTCCCGGGAGCCGAAGCGGGCGCAGATCTCGCGTTGTTCCTCGGCGAGGACGTTGACGCAGAAGCGGCCCGCGCGTTCGATGGCCGCCCAGGTGCGCGAGCCCTTGGTGGGGCAGAACAGCACCTGCGGCGGGTCGAGGGAGAGCGCGGCGAACGACTGGCAGGCGAAGCCCACGGGGGCGCCCTCGGCGTCGAGGGTCGTGATCACCGTGATGCCGGTGCAGAACTGCCCCAGCACATTCCGGAACCGACGCGGGTCGATCGCGGCCGGGCCGTCCGTCATCTCGCTCACCCCTGCTTGAACTGGATCGTGAAGTCGTGCCCCCACAGGCTCACCGCGGTCGACTCCCGCGCGACCCAGTCGGCGTCCTCGACTTCCAAACCCTCACAACCGAATTCGACGTCGAAACCACCGGGTGTCTTCATGTAGAACGACAGCATCTTGTCGTTCACGTGCCGCCCCAGCGTCGCCGACATCTTCACCTTCCTGCGCAACGCCCGGTCCAGGCACAGCCCGACATCGTCGGAGTTCTCCACCTCGACCATCAGATGCACGATCCCGCTCGGCGTCGGCATCGGCAGGAACGCCAGCGAGTGATGCCGCGGATTGCACCCGAAGAACCGCAGCCAGGCCGGTTCCCCGTCGGCGGGCCGCCCGACGGCCTGCGGGGGCAGCCGCATCGAATCGCGCAGCCGGAACCCCAGCACATCGCGATAGAACCGCAGCGCCGCCTTGTCGTCGGTCGTGCTCAGCACCACGTGCCCGAGCCCCTGCTCCCCGGTCACGAACCGATGCCCGTACGGACTCACCACCCGCCGATGCTCGAGCGCCACCCCGTGGAACGCCTCGAGCACATTGCCCGAGGGATCCTCGAACCGGATCAGCTCGAACACCCGCCGATCGGCCAGCTCCTCGGCCGTGCCCTCCTTGTAGGGCACCCCCGCGGCCTCCAGCCGATCCCGAACATCCTGCAGCTCTTCGGCATTCGCGGTCTCCCACCCCGAGATCTGCAACCGGTCCCGCTCGCCGGGCACGATCACCAGCCGCGCGGGGAAATCGTCCATCCGCAGGTAGAGCGCGTCGGGATCGCCGCCCTTGCCCTCGACCATGCCGAGCACCTTGAGCCCGTAGTCGCGCCAGGCCGCCATGTCGGTGGCCTCGATGCGCATGTAACCGAGCGATCGAATGCCCATTGCTACTTCTCCTTCGGCGACAGGAAATCCGTTGCCAGACGGTTGAATTCGTCGAACTTCTCCAGCTGCGCCCAATGCCCGCAACCGCCGAACACGTGCAACTGCGCCCGCGGGATCGTCTTCAGCGCCACCAGCGCCCCGTCGAGCGGATTGACCCGGTCCTCCCGGCCCCAGATGAGCAGCACCGGCTGACGCAGCTTGTACGCCTCCCGCCACAGCATGCCCTTCTCGAAATCCGCGCCCGCGAAGGACTTCCCCATGGCCCGGGTCGCGGCCAGCGCCTCGGGCGTCGACGCCGAGGCGAACCGCTCCTCGACCAGTTCCGGCGTGATCAGCGACTGGTCGAACACCATGATCCGCAGGAAGTTCTCGATGTTCTCCCGCGTCGGCTCGACATTGAACCGCCCCAGCGCCTTCACGCCCTCGGTCGGATCCGGCGCGAACAGATTGGTGCTCAACCCGCCCGGCCCCATCAGCACGAGCTTGCCCGCCCGATCCGGATAATCGAGCGCGAACCGCACCGCGGTCCCGCCGCCCAGCGAATTGCCCAGCAGGTGCACCCGCCCGGTGACCCCGAGCGCGTCGAGCAGATCCCGCAGCGCCGACGAACTGTGCACGAAGTACTGCGGATGCTCGATCGGCTTGTCCGACAACCCGAATCCGGGCTGATCCACGGCCAGCACATGGAAGCTCTCGGCCAGCACCGGGATATTGCGGGCGAAATTGGACCACGAGGAGGCGCCGGGCCCGCCGCCGTGCAGCAGCACGATCGTCGGACCGTTGCCCACGCCCGCCTCGTGGTAGTGCAGGCGCAGATCCGGCCGCGCCTGGGCGTACCGCGAGGTCGACTCGAAGGTCAGTTCGGCGGTCGAGGTCATCACACCATCCCGTCGGTCACCGGCAAGCCGAACGCGTGCGTGCCGTACATGACGTAGGCCCGCTCGGGATCGTTGGCCGCGTGCACCCGCCCGGCGTGCGCGTCGCGCCAGAACCGTTGCAGCGGAGTGCCGTTGGCCAGCGCCGTCGCGCCGGAGCTCTCGAAGAGTTTGTCGATCGAGGCGATCGCGCGCCCGGTGGCGCGGACCTGATCGCGCCGCGCCCGCACCCGCAGATCGAACGGAATCTCCTTGCCCGCCACCAACAACGCGTACTCGTCGGCCACATTGCCCGACAGCTGCCGCCAGGCGGCATCGATATCGCTGGCCGCCTCGGCGATGCGCACCTTGGCGAACGGATCGTCCTTGGCCTTCTCCCCGGCGTAGGCGGCGCGGATGCGCTTGCCCTGATGCTCCACGTGCGCCTCCAGCGCGCCGTAGGCCATGCCCACGATCGGCGAGGAGATGGTGGTGGGATGGATGGTGCCCCAGGGCATCTTGTACACCGGATCGGTATTGTGTTCCAGCCCAGGCGATTTCAGCTCGTTCATCGTCTTGTAGGACAGGAAGCGATGACGCGGCACGAAGACGTTCTCGACCACCAGCGTGTTCGAGCCGGTGCCGCGCAGGCCCACCACGTTCCACACGTCGTCGACGCGGTACTCGCTGCGCGGGATGAGGAAGCTGCCGAAGTCGACCGGCTTGCCGTCCTTGATGACCGGCCCGCCGACGAAGGTCCAGTCGGCGTGATCGCTGCCCGAGGACCAGTTCCACGACCCGTTGACGAGGTACCCGTCGTCGGTCACCACGCCCGCGCCCATCGGGGCGTAGGACGAGGAGATGCGCACGGTGCTGTCGGTGCCCCAAACCTCTTCCTGCGCACGCTGATCGAACAGCGCGAGGTGCCAGTTGTGGATGCCGATGATGCCCGCGACCCAGCCGGTGGACCCGCACGCGCTCGCGATCTTGCGCACGGTGTCGTAGAAGACGACCGGGTCGGCGGCCAGGCCGCCCCACTGCCGGGGCTGCACGAGCCGGAAGAAACCGGTCTCGGCCAGCGCCTTCATCGTCTCGTCGGGGATGCGACGTAGATCCTCTGCCTCCTGCGCTCGCTCGCGCAGCATCGGCAACAGCGCTTCGACCCGCTCTGTTACTTCTTGCGTCATCTCGGGGGCTGCTCCTGCCTGGTCGTCTTCGGACCGGGGTACCCGGTTGATCCTGTCACTGAGACTAGAACAGGTTCTTATTCATGTCGAGAACGGGTATCCGCTCGATGGAAACATTGCCCCTTGCCTGGTCGTCACGGCAATAGCTGGCGTCGCGGCAGAGTTTTTTGTAACGTGTTCTAGTACTTCCAGAGGAGGGATCACAATGGCGGAAACCGCACCTGCGCGCGGCGGGAAGATCCGTGAGATCGACGTCGGGTCCACGCCCACGCGATACGCGCGGGGCTGGCACTGCCTGGGCCTGGCCGCATCGTTCCGGGACGGCAAGCCGCACGCCGTGCAGGCATTCGGCACCAAGCTGGTGGTCTGGGCCGACAGCTCGGGGGAACTGCGGGTGCTCGACGCCTACTGCCGACACCTCGGCGGGGATCTGAGCATGGGTGAGATCAAGGGCGATTCGGTCGCCTGCCCGTTCCACGACTGGCGCTGGGGCGGCAACGGCCGATGCACCTCGATCCCGTACGCGCGGCGCGTGCCGCCGCTGGCGCGCACCCGCGCCTGGACCACGCTCGAGCGCAACGGCCAGCTGTTCGTCTGGCACGACCACGAGGGCAATCCGCCGCCGGACGACATCACCATCCCCTACATCGAGGGTCCCTACCAGGACACCGAGGGCAACACGAGCGAGACGCTCGACAGCGGCTGGACGGACTGGACCTGGAACTCGATGCTGATCGAGGGCGCCAACTGCCGCGAGATCATCGACAACGTGGTCGACATGGCCCACTTCTTCTACATCCACTTCGCCTATCCGACGTACTTCAAGAACGTCTTCGAGGGCCACATCGCCAGCCAGTACCTGGAGACCAAGAGCCGCCCCGACGTCGGCATGGGCAGCCAGTACGGCGACACCCTGCTCAAGTCGGTGGCCGCGTACTACGGGCCGTCCTACATGATCAATCCGCTGCACAACTTCTACGGCGGATTCGAGGTGCGCAGTGTGCTGATCAACTGCCACTACCCGGTCACCCAGGACTCGTTCGTGTTGCAGTGGGGCATCACGCTGGAGAAGCCCAAGGGCATCGACGACGAGGCGTCGAAGAAGTTGGCGGCCAAGATGACCGAGGGCATCAGCGTCGGCTTCCTCCAGGACGTGGAGATCTGGAAGCACAAGTCCAAGATCGACAATCCGCTGCTGTGCGAGGAGGACGGCCCGGTCTACCAGCTGCGCCGTTGGTACGACCAGTTCTACGTGGACGTCGTCGACATCGATCCGAAGTCGGTGCAGCGCTTCGAGTTCGAGGTCGACACGACCAAGGCGAACGAGGCGTGGGAGGCCGAGGTCGCCGAGAACCTGCGCCGCAAGCGCGAGCAGGAGGCGGCGCAGGAGGCGAACGCCTGATGACCCGATGGGCGAAGGCACCGGATTTCGCGGATCGTCCCGAGTGGCTCGCGCGGGTGCGCGCCCAGACGGTCGTCGACAAGCAGCGCTACCTCGAGGACGGCATGACCCCGCTCTCGTGTGCCACCTGCGGCACGGGCGTCCTGGTCCGCAAGGCCAGCGCCCACCAGACCTCGGTGCAGTGGACGGCCGACCCCGCCGCCCACTGCCCGATCTTCCGCGACCTGCACACCGGCCCCGGCCGCCCCGACTCCTGCCCGAACCTCGAGAAGACCATCGACCACGCCGTGGCCGAGGGCCTTCTCGAGGTCCCGGAGTAGTGGGCCGCCAGGGCCGAGGGCTGGTCGAGGTTCCGGAGTCGCGGGCCACCGGGGCCGGGCCACTCGAGGTACCGGAGTAATCGGCTGCCGTAGCCGGGCCGTCGGTGCCGGAGTAGCGGGCCGGGTCCTCAGTCCAGTCGGAAGTCGGCGAAGTCGAAGCCGGGGGAGACGACGCAGGTGACCAGGACGTGGTCCGGGCCGAGGGGGCGGGCGGACTGGGTGACGCCGCCGGGGACCACGGCGTGGGGGCGTTGGCCCCGTTCGATGTCGGGGCCGAGGACGATCTCCTCGCCGCCGATGTCGAGCGCGAGCGGGCCGCCGCCGTGCCACAGCCACAGCTCGTCGGAGCGGACGGTGTGCGGGGCGGATTTCTCCCCGGGCATGAGCAGGAAGTAGATGGCGGTGGCCGCCGCGCGCGGGCCCGGGTAGCCCTCGGGCGCGAATTCGATGGGGCTGCGCCAGGTTTCACGGAACCAGCCGCCCTCGGGGTGGGGTTCCAGATCGAGGGCCGCGGCCAGAGCGGGGCGGTCCGGCATGAGGGTCCTCCTACTTCAGGCCGTGCATGGCGGCCACGATCCGGTCCAGAACGGGTTGCGGCAGCAGCCGTTTCAGCGCGAACACCAGCGGGGCACGGCTGCCGACGGCCCGGAACGGCCGGGGCGATTCGACCACCCCGGCGATGGCCCGCGCCACCTTCTCCGCGGAGACGCCCGCGGCCTCGTTGCGTGCCAACGCGGCGAGCACGATGTCCACCTCGGCGCGGTAGGGGGAGTTCTCCCCGACGTAGATCGTGCGCCGCGTGCTGATCCCGGTATTGATCGAACCGGGCTCGACGGTGGTGACCGAGATGCCGAACGGCGACACCTCGCGCCGCATCCCGTCGGCGAAACCCTTGATCGCGGCCTTCGTCGCCACATACGACGAGCGGTAGGCCAGCGGAAAACTCGCCAGCATGGATCCGATCATGACGATGTGCCCGCGCCCGCGCGCCCGCATTCCGGGCAGCACCAGCTGGGCCAGCCGCACCGGGCCGAAAACATTGACCTGGAACAGTCTTTCGATCGCGTCGAGCGGCAACTCCTCGAGCGGCCCGGCCTGACTCTCCCCGGCATTGCTGATCAGCACGTCGATCTCGCCCAGGTCCGCCGCGAAGGTCTCGATGGCCGCCGGATCGGTGAGATCCAGTGCCCGGTACTCCACGCCCGCCACGCGATCGGACTCCGGAATGGTCTCGGGTTTGCGGCTGGTGCCGATGACGCGATACCCGCGGGCGACCAGCGCGGCGGCGGTCGCGGCGCCGATACCGGAGGAGGCGCCGGTGATCAGGGCGGTGGTCATGCTGTTCTCCTGGTGATCGGTGCGCGCAGGAACTCCGCGATCGACCGCGCGACCTCGCCGGGACGCTCGATGATCGGGGAATGCCCCGCGCCGGTGAGGATTTCGACGCGCGCGCCGACGGCACGATACCGCGCGGCGGTCGGGGACCAGTCGTAGAGCCGATCGCGCTCCCCGTGCAGCACCAGCGTCGGCAGCCCGAGGTCGCGCACCTGCGCGTCCAGCGGCCGCGCGGCCAGCCTGCGTCGCCGGTCCACCAGCACGACGCGCGCCATGCGCGGACTCATCGCGCGGTGATCGAGCACCCCCTGATCGGCGTGCTCGAAGGCGGCGGCGAGAGCGAAACCCGGTGCGACACCGAAACGCAGTCCCCGGCGAACGAAGGCGGGCAACGCCATTCGATGCAGCAGCGGCCCGAGCAGCGCGTGCCCGAGCAACCCGTTGTCGGGCGGGAAGCGGGCCAGGCCGTAATCGGGTGCCTGATCGATCAACACCACCTCACCCACCCGCTCCGACCGCTCGGCCGTCGCCAAGGCCACATCGGCGCCGAACGAATGCCCTGCCACCGCAACGTCTTTCAGATCCAGCGCGGCGAGCACCGCCGCCACCATGGCACCCTGCGCCGGAGCGTCGAGATCGTCGTGCCCGCCGGTGTACCCGTGCCCCCGCAGATCGACCCGAACCACCTGGTGCCGCGCCGCCAGCAGCGGCGTCACCCGGTCGTACCACCGCAGCGAACCACTGAAACCGTGCAGCAGCACAACGGTTTTCGCCCCCGCGTCACCGTCCCGCCGAACATGCACCCGAGCGCCCCCGGCCTCGACGAATTCCCCGATCGGAGCGACTTCGGTTGCGCGGCACCGCCTCCCGGCCATCAGAACGGCTCGCTGTAGGACAGCACGACCCGGTGGAACAGGTCGACGCGGTGTTCGCGAGCCGCGTCGCTGTCGGGCTCGAGCAGGCATTGGGTGGCGGTGCCGTCGTGCACGGCCACCAGGGCGGGACCCAGGCGGGCCGGGTCGGTGACGCGGCGACCCGCGCGGTTCAGCAGCGCCTCGACCTTGGGCAGCAGGGCGGCGACGATGGCCTCCTCGCGGGCGGCCATGGTGCGCCGCAGGGCGGGGTAGCGCAGCGCGTGGGCGGTGAATTCGTAGGTGATGCGAATCCATCGGTCGTCCACGGGGACCGCGCGCAGGACGCGTTCGATGCCGTGCCGCAGATCGGTGGTCTCGGCGGCGGGGGTTTCGTCGAGCAGGGCCGTCACCTCGCGCAGCATGTGATCGGAGCGCTGCTGCCACATGGTCAGGAACAGTTCCTCGAGCGAGGTGAAGTTGGAGTAGAACGCGCCGCGGGTGTAGCCCGCGCGCTCGCAGATCTGCTCCACCGTGCACCGGCCGAAGCCCTCGGCGGCGAACGCGTCGAAGGCCGCCTCCAGCAGGCGGCGACGGGTCTCCGCGCGGCGCTTGGTCATCCGTACGCCGCGCTGCGTGACCGGCTGATCGGCCTCGGTGGACGCCGCCATGCTCGAGCCCCTCCTCGCTGATGGATACATGAGCGTATCAAAGCTCGGTTAGGCTGATTTCGTGGACGTTCTCAGCGACACCATCGCGGCGGTGCGCACCGGCAGCCCGGCCGCCGGGCTGTTCGTCCGGCACGCGCCGTGGGGCAGGCGGTACCCGTTGGTGCCGAGCGCCGGATTCCACGTGCTGCTGCGGGGCTCGTGCTGGGCGCTGCCGCCGGAGGGGGAGCCGCTGGCGATGACGGCGGGCGACGTGCTGTTGATGCCGCGCGGTTCGGCGCACGTCCTGGTGAGCGATCCGGACGCCGAGGTGACCGAGGTGGCGATGCCGGGCGAGCCGCGCGAACTCGACGGTCCCGGGGAACGGGTCGAATTGCTCTGTGGCGCATACGAACTCGGTCGGCGGCATCCGCTCCTGGACGGGCTGCCCGATTTCGTGCTGCTGCCCGGGCGGTCGGATCGGCATCCGGCGCTGCGCGGGGCGGTCGAGCTGCTGACCGCGGAGGTGTCCGCGCCGGGCCCGGGCAGCGACGCGGCGTTGCCCGCGCTGCTGGACATGCTGTTGCTGTTCACGCTGCGCGCCTGGTTCGAATCGCCCGAAAGCTGTTCGCGCACCGGGGTTTTCACCGATCCGGCGGTGTCCGCGGCAATGCGGGCCATCCACGACGATCCGGGGTACCCGTGGACGGTCGCCACGCTCAGCGCGGTCGCGGGCGTCTCGCGGGCGACGCTGGGCCGCCGGTTCGCGGCCACCGTCGGCGAGGCCCCGCTGGCGTATCTGACCCGGTGGCGGATGCTCACCGCGGCGCGGCTGCTCCGGGAGAGCGACGCCGGGCTGGCCGCCGTCGCCCGCCGGGTCGGCTACGCCTCGGAATTCGCCTTCGCCAAGGCGTTCAAACGCGAATTCGGTCAGGCGCCCGGCCGGTACCGCCGGTCGACCGCCCGCCCGGCCGCCTAACCTGGACCCATGAGTTCAGGCTGGCGGCAGCGCACCGGACCCATCGGCGTCCTCACCGGCGCCGGGATCTCCACCGACTCCGGCATCCCCGACTTCCGCGGCCCGCGCGGCGTGTGGACCGAGGACCCGATGGCCGAGTTGCTGTCGACCTATCAGAATTACGTCGCCGATCCCGAACTGCGCCAACGGGCCTGGCTCGCCCGCCGCGACAACCCCGCCTGGCGAGCCGAACCCAATGCGGCGCACCGCGCTCTGGCCCGGCTGGCCGAGCACCGCGAGGTCGGCATCATCACCCAGAACATCGACCGCCTGCACCAGCGCGGCGGTTCCCCCGCGGAGTCGGTCGTGGAGATCCACGGCAACATGTTCGACGTCGTCTGCGTCGCCTGCGACCACACCACCACCATGGCCGCCACCCTCGACCGCGTCGCCGCCGGCGAACCCGACCCCGCCTGCCCCGACTGCGGCGGCATCCTCAAGGCCGCCACCATCATGTTCGGCCAGAATCTCGACCCCGCCGCCCTCTACGCCGCCCAGGCCATCGCCGAGAAGAGCGCCGTCTTCCTCGCTATCGGCACCTCCCTCCAGGTCGAACCCGCCGCCTCCCTCTGCGCGGTGGCCCTGCGCGCCGACGCCGCCCTGATCATCGTCAACGCCGACCCCACCCCCTACGACCCCTACGCCACCGAGATCATCCGCGAACCCATAGGCACCGCCATCCCGAAACTGGTGGAGGAGATGCTTCAGGCTTGACCGGCGAACTTCGCCAGTTGGGCCGCGATTTTCTCGATGTCGGCGAGCTCGCCGGTAGCGACGGCGATGACGAAGGGATAGGTCTCGGCGAGAGGGGCGTTGGCCAGGGTCACCCGATGGCCGTTGATGCCGAGGAAGACCGCCGCCGCGGTCCACGCGGTGCGTTTGTTGCCGTCGACGAGCGGATGATTGCGGGCCAGCGATTCGAGCAAGGCGGCCGCCTTGTCGAACAGGCTCGGATAGGCGTCCTCCCCGAAAACGGTTGTCCGGTAACGAAAAACGGCCGCCTGAAGCAGCCCCGCGTCGCGGACCTTCGTTCTACCCTCCGTCACGGAGTAGGCGATCGCGAGGATGTCCTCGACGTCGAGGTAGATCACTTCAGTTCGTTCAGCAGATCGCGATGCTCCTCGATCGCGAAGCTGATCTCGGCATGGACCAGGTCGCGATGTCGCCGACGAGCGACGTATTCCGCGATCGCGTCGTTGATCACGGTGTTCATGCTTCGTCCCTCCCGCTCGGCCTGCGCGCGGACGCTCGCCTCGTTCTCGTCGGTGAGTCGCAGATTCATGGCCACTCCAATACGGTACCACCGTGGTACCAAGAGTCAGCTGAACGGCGATTCGGGGCGGGGTTGAAGTCGGCCGTCGACGTAGGTGTCCACCTTCTCGTTGTAGAAGCAGACCAGGCCCGCTATCTTCTGGCTTTCGGGGAGGGGGTGGCGGTAGAGCCAGGCGAGGTCGGGGTGGGGGGTGTCGCCGGTGTGGACGGTGAAGTATTCGGCGGTGCCCTTGTAGGGGCAGCTGGTTCGGGTGGGGGAGGGGGTGAGGAGGTCCATGCGGACGTCGGTCATGGGGAGGTAGTAGCGCGCGGGGAGGCCGGTCTCGAACAGGATGCGGGGGGAGTGCGAGTCGGCTACGGTTTCGCCGTCGATCTCGACCCGGATGTGGCGGGAGCTGGCCAGGATGTCGACGCGGGTGTAGGGGCTGCGAGGGTGGACGTAGACGGGTTCGTCCTCCTCGAACCACTCGTCCATGGCGTTCCAGTCCAGGCGGACCAGGTCGCGCAGGTCGGGGAGCGGGGAGTCCGGATAGCGCAGGGCCGCAGCGGGTTTGGTGAGGCCGTCGACGAGCACGTCGTATTCGACGCCGTCGCCGCGGCTCGGCGAACGATGCGTGCCGCCGGTGGGTTTCAATTCCGCGCGCACATCGGCCAGCGGAATGTAATAGGTGGGGTAGTGCGGGCCCTCCCACACCAGCCACGGCATGCTGGTGTCGGCGACCAGGCGGCCCGCCACGTAGGCCCGGACCCGCTTGGCGCTCGGCTCGATCCGGACCCGGCCCCGATTCGTTTCGGTCATACCACCCCAAGGTACCCCGCAGCGGAAAACGGCCGCTGGCTACGCTGGGTCGGCAACAATCGGGCGAACAGAGGGTGAACGGAATGACGAGGACGGGCCTGCGGACCGGGCTGCGGCGTCGGCACATGACCATGCTGGCCATCGGGGGTGCGGTCGGCGCGGGATTGTTCGTGGGCAGCGGTTCGGTGATCCGCACCGCGGGACCCGCGGCGGTGGTGTCGTACGCGGCGGCGGGCGCGCTGGTCCTGCTGGTGTTGCGGGCGCTGGGGGAGATGGTGGTGGCCCGCCCGGTCGCCGGATCGCTGGCCGAGTACGCGCGAATGGCGTTGGGGCCCTTCGCCGGATTCACCGTCGGCTGGCTCTACTGGTACATGTACGTCGTCCTGGTCGGGGCGGAGGCGACCGCGGGCGCGGCCATCCTCGGCCAGTGGATCGACCTGCCCGCCTGGACGCTGTCGGCCGCGCTGCTGATCGTCATGACCGCCGTGAACCTGTTCTCGGTGCGGTCGTTCGGCGAGTTCGAGTTCTGGTTCGCCTCGATCAAGGTCGCCGCGATCGTGGTGTTCCTGATCCTGGGCGTGCTCTACGTGCTCGGCCTGTGGCCGAACGGCCATGGCGGACTGGACAATCCGACCGCGCACGGCGGTTTCGTCCCGCACGGCGTATCCGGGATGCTGTCGGCGATCGTGGTGGTGATCTTCGCCTTCGGCGGCACCGAGATCGTCACGCTCGCCGCCGCCGAGAGCGCCGAGCCCGGCAAGGCCGTGGCGCGGGCCACCAGCAATGTGCTGTGGCGGGTCGGGCTGTTCTACGTGGCGTCGATCCTCCTGGTCGTGACGATCCTGCCGTGGGACGACGCGAAGGTCCTGACCAGCCCGTTCGTCAGCGCTCTGGACCGGATGGGCGTCCCTGCCGCGGGCACGATCATGCAGGTGGTCATCCTGACCGCGGTCCTGTCGGTGCTGAACTCCGCGATCTACGTCTCCTCGCGCATGCTCTACGTCCTCACCGGCGACGGCGACGCCCCCGCCGGGCTGGTCCGGGTGAACCGCCGCGGCGTCCCCGCCCGCGCGGTCCTGCTCGGCACCGTCGCCGCCTGGTGCGCGGTCGTCGCCTCCTACGTCTCGCCCGACCGCGTCTTCACCTTCCTGGTGAACTCCGTCGGCGTCCTGCTCGCCTTCCTCTACCTGGCGATCATGGTGTCCCAGTTGCGGTTACGCTCCCGCCTCGACCGAGAGGACCCCGAGGCCCTCACCTTCCGCATGTGGGCCCACCCCTACCCGAGCTGGCTGGTCATCGCCACCCTCGCCGTGGTCCTGATCTCCGCGGCCGTCATGCCCACCCTCCGCCCCCAACTCCTCGCCTCCACCGTCAGCCTCCTGGTCGTGGCCGCCGCCTACCCCCTGCGCGCCCGCTTCGGCCGCATCCCCCCGGTCCGGGAGGTTCGGGTCCTCGAGCACGGCACCCCATAAATATGCGACAAACGGCATACTGTCAGGACAAAGGTGTAAATTTATGTATAAGCTGTGCGTATGGACGTTGCTCGAGTGCGGGAGCTGATCGCTCGCGGCGAGACTCTCACTACCGAGTTCAAGCGGGGCTCGAACTTCAACGACACCGCCCTCGTCGAAACCGTCGCTTGTATGGCGAACGGTGAAGGGGGAGTGCTTTTGATCGGCGTCGAGGACGACGGACGTATTACCGGTGCGACACCGCGGCACGGTGACCGAACCGACCCCCGGCGTGTCGACGCCCTGATCGCGAGCAGAACCGTCCCTCTCCTGCAAACCTTCACCCGAGTGATGACGATCGACGATTGTGAAGTCATCGCCGTCGAAGTACCGAAGTCGTCTCGGATCGTCGGCACATCCGGTGGTGTCTACCTCCGCCGCACATTGAAGATAGACGGCACGCCGCAGTGCGTTCCCTTCCCGGCTTACGAAATGCTGGCTCGCGAGATCGACAGAGGTGCGGTTGATTTCGCTTCGCTACCTGCTCGGGGCGCGACGATGGAGGACCTCGATCCGAAAGAGTTCGACAGATTCCGGACCATGGCGTCCGCATCCGGCGCCGACTCGGTGATCGCAGGTCTGTCCAATGTCGAGATCTGTCGCGCTCTCGGTGTTGTGAAACCGACCGACGACGATGTGGACCGGCCTACTTTGGGTGCGGTCCTGCTCTTCGGAAATGAAGACGCTGTGGTGCAGCACATGCCGAACCATGAGGTTGCCTTCCAGCTCTTCAGTGGACTCGCTATGGAGGTGAACCACTTCACCAAGGCGCCACTGCTCAAGGTGGCCCAGGACCTTTTCGACCGGGTGGCCACCTGGAATCGGGATGAAGAGCTGCAACTGGGAATGCTTCGAATTTCGATTCCCAATCTTCCGATAGTCGTTGTGCGCGAGGCGATCGCCAACGCCTTGGTGCATCGGGACTATACGGCGATGGGTCCGGTTCGGGTGGTGATCAACGACGACAGTTTCGAGGTCACGAGCCCTGGCGCGTTCCCCCCTGGCGTGCGACTCGACAACCTACTCACGGTGTCCCAACCACGAAGTCCGCTCCTGGCCGACGCTTTCCGCCGTGCTGGGTTGGTCGAACGAAGCGGCCGCGGTATCAGCTTGATGTTCGCATCTCTGCTGCGTCTGGGCCGAGACGCGCCAGATTACTCGCAATCGACCGATCACATGGTGCGTGCCGTTGTGCCGCTCGGACACGCGGATCTGCCTCTTGCTCGCGTCATCTCGCAAAACGAGTCGACGACGGGACGTCCCATGAGTCTGTTCGATCTGCAGGTTCTGCACGAACTCCGCGCCCAGACAAAGCTTTCCGCCAATGAGATCGCCGAGCAATTACATCGGACCCTCGGCGAGACTCGGGCAGGTCTCAGTCGGATGATCGAGGCAGGGCTGGTGGAGCTGCGAGGAAGCGGTCGGGGACGTCTGTATCACCTCTCGGCTGGCGTTTACAAGGCGCTGGACAACCCGCCCGCCTACGTTCGAGTCCGAGGTACGGATTCGATCCAACAGGAGCGGATGATCACGCAATATGTGGAGTCGTTCGGCTCTATCAGTCGCGCTCAAGCGGCCGAATTGTGCATGATCACACCGGATCAGGCATCGAGAGTACTGCGACGGATGGCGGCCGACGGTGCGTTGGTATTGATCGGTGCGCGAAAGGGCGCACGCTATGTCGCTCCGTCGGACGCCGGTCCGAACAAGTCCTGAACTGCTCGCCCTACGAAAAGGATCAGGCCGGGCGGGCCAACGGCCGAGCGGGCGCGCCGAACAGCTGCGCGTCGGCGTGGGCGCGTTTGAAGTACAGGTGGGCGTCGTGTTCCCAGGTGATGGCGATGCCGCCGTGGAGTTGGATCATCTCGCCGGTGACCGTTTCGAAGGTGCGGGAGCAGTGGATGCGGGCGGTGGCGAGATCCAGTGCGGCCGAGGGGTTTTCGGTGGTCAGGGTGGTGAGGGCGTGGTAGGCGGCGGAGCGGGCGGATTCGATGAGGACGTAGAGGTCGGCCATGCGGTGTTTGAGGGCCTGGAAGCCGCCGATGGGGCGGCCGAACTGGACTCGGGACTTGGTGTAGTCGACCGTGGCGGTGAGGCAGGCGTCGGCGGCGCCGACCTGTTCGACGGCGAGGGCGACCCAGGCGATATCACGCAGGCGGGCAACGGCTTCCGCGTCGCCGCCGAGGTGGCGTGCGGGCGCGGCGGTGAACGTGATCTCCGCCAGGCGACGCGTCGGGTCCAGGGTGGGTGTCGTCGCGCGCGTGACTTCCGGTGCGGTGGCGTCGATTTCGTACAGGCCGTCGGACGTCACCACGATCAGCGTCTCGGCCACCGTTCCGTCGAGGACGTAATGCGCTGTGCCGTCGAGCCTTCCGTCGTCGACCCGCACCCCGGGCTCGTCCCAGCCCGCCGACCCGGCCCAGCACACGGCCAGCGTGCGGGCGCCCTCGGCGACCTCGGGCAGCAGCCGCGCGGCGGCCTCCTCGTTCCCGGTGAGCAGCACGGCCTGCGTGCCCAGTACGGCCGAACCGAGCATGGGCGGCGCGTGCAGCGTGCGGCCCAGTTCCTCGACCACCACCAGCGCGGCGGCCAGGCCCGCGCCGACGCCGCCGTACTCCTCCGGAATCGCCAGCGCGGCGACCCCGACCTGTTCGCAGAGCAGCGTCCACAGCTGCTCGTCGTAGCCGAGTTCGCCGGATACGGCCCGGCGCAACGCGTCCCGATCGCCGTGCTTGGCGAGCACCGCCCGCACGGTGTCGGCCAGCTCCCGGAACTCCGCGGTGTCGCTCACGCGCTCGCCTCCGCCCGCAACGCGCGCGCCACCCGCGCGCGATGGAAATCCCCTGTGCCCCAGGCGGATCGCAGCGCGGTCACCTTCGTCAGCCACAGCGACAGATCGTATTCGGCGGTGTAGCCGATGGCCCCGTGCACCTGCAACGCCGTGCGCGCGGCCCGGTAGGCGGCGTCCGCGCAGGCGACCTTGGCCGCCGACACGTCGCGGGCGCGATCGGGCGTGTCCAATGTCAGCGCCGCGCGGAACAGCAGCGGCTCGGCCAGATCGAGGCCGATGAGCACGTTCGCCAGCTGATGCTTCACGGCCTGGTACTGGCCGATCGGCCTGCCGAACTGGTGCCGCTGTTTGGCGTAGGCGACGGTCGTGTCCAGCAGCGCCCGCCCCGCACCCAGCAGCTGCGCCGCGGTGGCCAGCGCGCCCGCGTCGAACGCGGCCGCCAGCGCCGCCGTCACCGCCTCGCCCTCGGCCACCACCTCGTCGGCCACCACCGTGAACAGGCGGCGCGCCGGATCGATCGACCGCACGAGATCACCGCGCCGCGCGGTGTAGAGCCGATCGCCGTCGGCGAGCAGCACCACCTCGGCGACGTCGGCGTCGACCGCGGGCAGCCCCGGCTCCAGCGCCAGCGTGCCCAGCGACTTGCCCTCGGCGAAACCGCCCAGCCAGCGCCGCGCCGGACCGTGGTCCGAAAGCCCTTGCAGCAGAGCGGGAATCACCGCGGCGGTCTCCACCAGTGGCCCCGGCACCGCGGCCCGGCCGAATTCCTGGACGGCCACCACCAGATCGATCGGCTCGGCGCCCATCCCGCCGTACTCGTCGGCGACGGCCAGGCCGAGCGCCCCGGCCCCGGCGAGCTGGCGGATCAGGGCGCGCCCGCCCCGGTGATCGCCGCCCGCCCAGGCGCGCACGAGTCCGGGCGTGCCGGCCGCCTCGCACATCTTGCGCAGGCTCGCGGCGAAGTCGCGCTGTTCGGGGGTTGCTGCGAATCTCATCGACAATCCGTTCTGCGGTTCAACGCGGCAGGCCGAGCAGGCGTTCGGCGATGATGTTGCGCTGAATCTCGTTGGTACCGGCGTAGATCGGGCCCGCCAGGGAGAACAGGTAGCCGTCGGACCAGTCGCCGACGCGTTCGGCGGCGGGGCCCAGCAGCTCGAGCGCGGTCTCGTGCAGGGCGATGTCCAGCTCGGACCAGAACACCTTGTTCACCGACGATTCCGCGCCCAGCTTGCCGCCCTCGGCGAGCCGGGTGACCGTGGCCCAGGTGTTGAGCCGGTACGCCTCGGCCCCGATCCAGTTGTCCACCACGCGATTTCGCGCCTCGGTATCGGCCGGGTCGGCGACGTCGCGCCACAGCTCGACGAGCCGGGCAGCGGTGGCGTTGAACCGGCCGGGGCTGCGCAGCGACAGGCCGCGCTCGTTGCTGGAGGTGCTCATCGCCACCTTCCAGCCCTGGTTCGGCTCCCCGATCACGTCGCGGTCGGGGACGAACACGTTGTCCAGGAAGATCTCCGCGAATCCGGGTTCGCCGTCGAGCTGCGGAATCGGCCGCACGCTCACCCCGTCGGCGGTCAGCGGGAACATCACGTAGGTGAGCCCGCGATGCCGTTCGGCGTCGGGATCGCTGCGGAACAGCCCGAAGGCCCAGTCCGCGAACGAGGCGCGCGAACTCCAGGTCTTCTGCCCGTTGAGGATCCAGCCGCCGGTGGCCCGGCGCGCGGTGGAGCGGATGCCCGCCAGATCGCTGCCCGCCTCCGGCTCGGACCACGCTTGTGCCCAGATGTCGTCGGCGCGGGCCATCCGGGGCAGGACGCGCTCGAGCTGTTCGGGGCTGCCGTGCTCGAACAGCGTGGGCGCGAGCAGGAAGATGCCGTTCTGGCTGACCCGGCCGGGTGCGCCCGCGGCGTAGTACTCCTCCTCGAACAGCACCCACTCCAGCAGCGAGGCGTCGCGGCCGCCGTACTCGCGCGGCCAGGACACGACCGACAGCCGGGCCTCGGCGAGGGTGTGCTCCCACTCCCGGTGCGCCTCGAACCCCGCGCGGGTGTCCATCGAGGGCAAGGGTTTCGCGGGCAGGTGGGCGCGCAGGAACTCGCGCACCTCGCGCCGGAATTCGGTTGCCGCGGTATCGAATTCGAGATCCACTAGTTCGCCTCGCTCGCCTGTGCGCTCGCCTTCATCGACCGCGCGTCCATGCCGCCCAGCGAGTCCACGCCGACCTCGGCGTTGTGTGCGTGGGCGAAGTGATGCAGGCCGAAGACGGAATCCATGCCCGCGCGCATACCCATCAGATCCTCACACTGGTTGACGGCCTTCTTGGTCAGCGCCAGCCCGAACTGCGGCATGGCCGCGATCCGCTCGGCCAGGGCGAGGGTGTGCGCCTCCAGGTCCGCGCGCGGCACCACCCGGTTGACCATGCCCCATTCGTACGCCTGCTCGGCGCTGAACCGGTCGCCGGTGAACAGCACCTCCTTCGCCCGGCGCGGGCCCAGCACCCACGGGTGGGCGAAGTACTCCACGCCCGGAATGCCCATGCGCACAACCGGATCGGAGAAGAAGGCGTCGTCGGCGGCGACGATCAGATCGCACACCCAGGTCAGCATGAGCGCGCCCGCGACGCACGCGCCCTGCACCATCGCGATGGTCGGCTTGGGGATCTCCCGCCAACGGCGGCACATGCCCAGATACACCTCGAGCTCGCGGGCGAAGCGCTGATCGCCGCCCGGCCGGTCCACGTGGTCCCACCACAGCGCGGCCTTGTTGTCGTAGTGCGCGTGATGGTCGCGGCCCGGGGTGCCGATATCGTGCCCGGCGCTGAAATGATTTCCGTTGCCCGCCAGTACGATCGCCTTGACCTCGGCGTCCTCGACCGCCCGGGTGAAGGCCGCGTCCAGCGCGTAGGTCATCGCCGAGTTCTGCGCGTTGCGGTAGCGCGGGCGATTCATTGTGACGATCGCGACCGGTCCGCGGCGTTCGTAGGTGACGACCTCACCCTCGTCGGGTATCGGATCGGAACTCACGAGATCTCCTCACGTAGCTGGCGCTTGAGCACTTTGCCCGCGGCGCTGTAGGGCAGCGCGTCGCGGAATTCGATGTGGCGCGGCACCTTGAAATTGGCCAGGCTCTGCTTGGCGTGCGCGATCACGTCCTGCTCGGTCAGCGCGGATCCCGGCTTGCGGACCACATACGCCTTGCCGACCTCGCCCATCCGCTCGTCGGGCACGCCGATGACCGCGGACTCCGCGACGCCGTCGAGCCGGGCCAGGACCTGTTCCACCTCGGCCGGATACACGTTGAAGCCGCCGCTGATGTACATGTCCTTGAGCCGGTCGGTGATCTTGAGATAGCCGCGCTCGTCGAGGATTCCGACATCGCCGGTGTGCAGCCAGCCGTCGGCGTCGATGGTCTTCGCGGTGTTCTCCGGATCGTCGAGGTAGCCGAGCATGACATTGGGGCCGCGCAGCAGCACCTCGCCGTTGGCGTCGATGCGGATCTCGAAGTCCGCGATCGCCTCTCCCGAGGTGTTGGCGATGGTCTCCGGGTCGTCGTCGGGCCGGCACATGGTGCCGAATCCGGCCGATTCCGACAGGCCGTACGCGGTGACCACCACCTCGAATTCGAGTTCGGCGCGCATCCTCTCGATCAGCACCACCGGGACCGTCGACGCGCCGGTGACCGCGACCCGCAGGCTGCTCAGATCGAATTCGCCGCGGCGCGGATGGTCGAGCAGGGTCTGGTAGATCGTGGGCGGACCGGTGAGGACGGTGATCCGCAGATCCCGCACCATCCGCAGGGTCTCCGGGACGTCGAAACTGGCCTGCGGCACGATGGTCGCGCCGGTGACCAGGCAGCTGAGGATCGCGGCCTTGTAGCCGAAGTTGTGGAAGAACGGCGGGATCACCAGATAGCGATCGCCGGTGCGCAGGGTGGCGCGTTCCACCCAGGCCCGCACCACGCCGAGCGCCTGCCGGTGCGCGACCAGGGTGCCCTTGCTGCGCCCGGTGGTGCCGGAGGTGAACAGGATGTCCGAGATATCCTCGGGGGCAACGGATTCGCCGCGTTCGACGATCAGTTCGGGGGCGACCTCGGCGGCGAGCCGGGGCAGGTCGGCCCATTCGACGGCCGTGCCGGTCGCCCCGCCGGGCGCGTCACCAGGGATGACGACGATCGTCTCGATGTCCAGATTCGGTGCGGTGGAACGCAATTCGGCCAGCCGATCGCGGCCGAGGAACGGCCCCACCACGAACAGGGCCGCGGCGTGGACGCGTTCGAGCACATCGGTGGCCTCCTCGGCCACGTACCGGGTGTTCAGCGGAACCAGCGCGGCGCCCGCGTAATGCGCGCCGAGCGCGGCGACCACCCAGTGCCAGGTGTTGGGCGCCCAGATCGCCACCCGGTCGCCCCGGCCGACGCCGCGGGCCATCAGCGCGCCCGCCGCCTCGCGCACGGCGTCGAGCAGGTCCGTCCACGTCAGCCGGGTGCCGCCGTCGATGATGGCGATCTCGTCACCGAAATCGCGCGCCGCCTCGTGCAGGGCGAGCGGGGTGGTCTGGACCAGGGTCGTCACGGCCGTCCTCGATCGGTTAACAAGCAAGTGCTTGGTAGGTTACTCTACCGGAGTGAGTGTGAGCCAGACCCCGGATCCCGACACCTCGGATGATGCCCGCTTCCGCGCCGACGTGCGGGAATGGCTGGCGGAGAACCTGAACGGCGAGTTCCGGGAGCTGCGCGGGCTGGGCGGTCCGGGCCGCGAGCACGAGGCGTTCGAGGAGCGGCTGGCGTGGGATCGCCATCTGGCCGCGGCCGGGTGGACCTGCCTCGGCTGGCCGAAGGAGTACGGCGGGCGCGAGGCGACGCTGCGCCAGCAGGTGATCTTCCACGAGGAGTACGCGAGCGCGAACGCGCCCGCGCGGGTCTCGCACGTCGGGGAGGAACTGTGCGGGCCGACGCTGTTGGCCTACGGCACCGAGGAGCAGAAGCGGCGATTCCTGCCGGGCATCCGGTCGGTCACCGAACTGTGGTGCCAGGGGTATTCGGAGCCGGGCGCGGGGTCGGACCTCGCGGCGGTCACCACCTCGGCGCGGCGCGACGGCGACGAGTGGGTGCTCAACGGGCAGAAGATCTGGACCTCGCTGGCGCATCTGTCGGACTGGTGTTTCGTGCTGTGCCGCACCGAACCGGGTTCCCAACGCCACCAAGGGCTTTCGTATCTGCTGGTGCCGATGCGGCAGCCGGGGATCGAGGTGCGGCCGATCGTGCAGCTCACCGGGACCGCCGAATTCAACGAGGTGTTCTTCGACAACGCGCGGACCGCGGCCGACCTCGTGGTGGGCGCGCCCGGCGACGGCTGGCGAGTCGCCATGGGCACCTTGACCTTCGAGCGCGGGATCTCCACGGTCGGGCAGCAGATCCGGTTCGCGCGGGAGCTGTCGAACCTGGAGGATGTCGCGAAAGCCAATGGGGCGCTGCGTGATCCGGTGCTGGCCGAGCGGTTCGATCAGGCGTGGGTCGGGTTGCGGGTGCTGCGGGCGCACGCGCTGCGCACCCTCGAATCCGCGCACACCGACGTCGACGCGCGCACGGCCGCCGGGCAGGCGTCGGTGTCGAAGTTGTTGTGGGCCAACTGGCATCGCGATCTGGGCGAGCTGGCGATGGCGGTGTTGGGCGCGCCGGGATTGGTCGCCCTCCCCGACGACATGACCGAATGGCAGCGATTGTTCCTGTTCAGCCGCGCCGACACCATCTACGGCGGCTCGAACGAGGTGCAGCGCAACATCATCGCCGAACGCGTGCTCGGGCTGCCGCGCGAGGCCCGGTAGGAAGGACCATCCGTGACAGATCTCTCCACCCCGCCGCAGCCGGTCGCGGGCCACGGCCTGCTCGCCGGGAAGGTCGCCGTGGTGACGGCCGCCGCGGGCACCGGCATCGGCTCGGCCACCGCGCGCCGCCTGCTCGACGAGGGCGCCGACGTGGTCGTCTCCGATTGGCACGAGCGGCGGTTGAAGCAGACCGAGGAGGAACTCGCGGCGGCCTTCCCGCAGCGCCGGGTCGCTTCGGCGGTCTGCGACGTCACCAGCACCGAACAGGTCGACGAGCTGGTGCGGGCGGCCGCGAATCGGCTGGGCCGCATCGACATCATGGTCAACAACGCCGGATTGGGCGGGGAGACACCGGTTGTCGACATGACCGACGAGCAGTGGGACCGGGTCCTCGACATCACCCTCACCGGCACCTTCCGCTGCACCCGCGCGGTGCTCAACTACTTCCGCGACGCCGGGCACGGCGGCGTCATCGTCAACAACGCCAGCGTCCTGGGCTGGCGCGCCCAGCACGGCCAGGCCCACTACGCCGCCGCCAAGGCCGGTGTCATGGCCCTCACCCGATGCAGCGCCGTCGAGGCCGCGGCCCTCGGCGTCCGCGTCAACGCGGTAGCCCCGAGCATCGCCCGCCACCCCTTCCTGGACAAGGTCACCTCCACCGACCTCCTCGACCGCCTCGCCGCCGGCGAGGCCTACGGCCGCGCCGCCGAACCCTGGGAGGTCGCCGCCACCATCGCCATGCTGGCCAGCGACTACACCACGTACATGACCGGCGAGGTGGTCTCGGTGAGCAGCCAGCGCGCCTGAGGGGGCCAGGGGACCTGGAAAATAGGGTGGCGCTACCTGGGGTGGGGTGTGCAATCCTGGATTTGGCCGGTTCCCGAATTCGAAGGGACCATGACCCATGGGTCTGGACCATCGTCAGGAAGACTCCGAAGAACTGGAACTCGAGCTGGTACGTGAGGTGGTGCTGGCGCGGCGGCGGCTGGACGGCATCGTGCTCGCCGCGCTCACCCTCGGCGCGGAACTCCTCGATCATCGCTCCGGAGCCGCCGCGGCCGTGCGCGCGGCACGGATTCTGGCGCAGCACGCGGTGGACGAGGCGGGCGTCGCGCGCGATCCGCGCGGGGCGCTGCGGGAGGACATGACCCGCGATCGCGAGCGGGCGCGGCGGATCGGCATGGTTCGCGCGCCCGGACATGCCGAGTCCGAGGCCGATCGGCGGCGGCGCAAGCGGATCGCCCTGCTGTGCGAGGTGCGGGCCGATCTGCTCGAGGTCGTGCGGCGCTGCCGCTCCGCCGCGCCGGACGAGACCGAATTCGCCGACGGCATCGCCGAGGGACTGTGCGCGGCGACCGACAAACTGGTCGTCGGCGCGGATATGGAGACCTACCGGGCCTGGCAGCGCGGCATGGTCCTCGAGCTGAGCGAGGTGCCCGACCCGGGCGGCCCGCCGCGCGTCATGGCCACCGTGGACGCCGGACCCGGTCGCGGCCCGCTGACCGTCGAATGGGACAGCTGTGAACGGAGATTGGCGCTGGTGGCCCGCCTCGCCCGCGCGGGCGTCTCACCGGTGGTGATCTGCGACCGCCTGCTGGCCGATCTGTCCATGTCCTCACCGCTGCGCTACTCGCTGCGCTGATTCGTTGGCCCCAAGCAAATGCTTGGTTGTATTATGGCCCGGTGACCGCACCCGACCCCTCGAAGTCCGCGCGCCGCACCGAGCTGCTCTCGCTCGCGGCGGGTTTGTTCGCCGAACGCGGGCTGCGCGCCACCACGGTCCGCGATATCGCCGACGCGGCGGGCATCCTATCGGGAAGTCTCTATCACCACTTCGATTCCAAGGAGTCGATGGTCGACGAGATCCTGCGCGGCTTCCTGGACGACCTGTTCGGCCGCTACCGCGAGACCGTCGCCGCCGGGTTGTCGGCGCGAGATACGTTGGAGGCGTTGGTCATCGCGTCCTACGAATCGTTCGACCGGTGGCATTCGGCGGTGGCGATCTATCAGGCCGAGGCCAAAAGGCTCAGCGGCACAGAGCGTTTCACCTATATCGCAGAGTACAACCGGGAGTTCCGCGAGCTGTGGCACCACGTGCTCACCCAGGGCGTGCGGGACGGCAGCTTCCGCCCCGAACTCGATGTGGAACTGGCCTACCGATTCCTGCGCGACACCGTCTGGGTGGCCGTGCGCTGGTATCGGCCCGGCGGCCGCATCACCGTCGACAACCTCGCCAAGCAGTACCTGACCATCGTGCTCGACGGGCTCACCAACCCGCAGTCTCGCTAGGAGTCTCCATGTCCGCACCGTCCAGCCGCCGCCACACCCCCGTGCGGGAGGCGTACGTGATCGACGCCGTGCGCACTCCGATCGGCAAGCGCGGCGGCGCCCTGTCCGGCGTGCACCCGGCCGATCTGGGCGCGACCGCGTTGCGAGGATTGTTGGCGCGCAACCCGATCGACCCCGGCGCGGTCGACGACGTGATCTTCGGCTGCGTCGACGCGATCGGCCCGCAGGCCGGCAACATCGCGCGCACGGCGTGGCTCGCGGCCGGATATCCGGAGGAGGTCCCCGGCGTCACGGTGGACCGGCAGTGCGGATCGAGCCAGCAGGCCATCAATTTCGGCGCGCAGGCCATCATGAGCGGCACCGCCGACGTGATCGTCGCGGGCGGCGTGCAGAACATGAGCGCCATCCCGATCTCCGCGGCCATGCTCGCGGGTAAGGAGTACGGCTTCGACTCGCCGTTCGTCGGCGCGAAGGGCTGGGACGACCGCTACGGCACCGGCGAGGTGTCGCAGTTCAACGGGGCCGCGCTCATCGCCGAGAAGTGGGGCATCAGCCGCGCGGATATGGAACGCTGGGCGCTGCGCAGCCACGAGCGCGCGCGAAAGGCCATCGGGGAGGGCCGTTTCGATCGCGAGATCGTGCCGGTCGGCGACTTCCGCGTCGACGAGGGTCCGCGCGAGACCAGCCTGGAGAAGATGGCCGCGCTGAAACCGCTCAGCGAGGGCAGCCCGCTCACCGCCGCGGTGGCGAGCCAGATCTCCGACGGCGCGAGCGCCACCCTGCTCGCCTCGGAGTGGGCGGTCGGCGAATTCGGCCTCACCCCGCGCGCCCGCGTCCATCATGTCAGCGCCCGCGGCGCCGACCCGATCTACATGCTCACCGCGCCCATCCCCGCGACCCGATGGGCGCTCGAGCAGACCGGCCTGACCATCGCGGACATGGACGTCATCGAGATCAACGAGGCGTTCGCCTCCGTGGTGCTGGCCTGGCTGAAGGAGACCGGCGCGGATCCGGAGCGGGTCAATGTCAACGGCGGCGCGATCGCCCTGGGTCATCCGCTCGGCGCGACCGGCGCGAAACTGTTCGCCACGCTGCTCAACGAGTTGGAGCGCGTCGACGGCCGCTACGGCCTGCTGACCATCTGCGAGGGCGGCGGCACCGCCAACGCCACCATCATCGAACGCCTGCGCTGAGGTCCGCCTCTACCATCGGAGTGGTGAAGGTACTGGGTGCTTGCCCGCTGGACTGCCCCGACGCGTGTTCCTGGGTGGTGACCGTCGAGGACGGCGCGGCCGTGGGCCTGCGGGGCAATCGCGAGCACCCGGTCACCCGCGGCGCGCTGTGCGTGAAGGTCAACCGGTACCTCGAGCAGGTCGGCTCGCCCGACCGCATCCGCCATCCGATGCGCCGGGTGGGCCGCAAGGGGGAGGGCCGGTTCGAGCGGATCGGCTGGGACGAGGCGCTCGACGAGATCGCCGAGCGGCTCACCGGCATCGTCGACGAGTACGGCGGCGAGGCGATCTGGCCGTTCCACGGCACCGGGAGCCTGGGCTATATCCAAGGGCTGGAAGGGCTTTCGGGCCGCCGGTTCTTCAACGTGCTCGGCGCGTCGCTGCACGACGCCACCATCTGCTCGGTCGCCGGAACGGCCGGGCTGAAGTACACGCTCGGCACCGCCGGGGGTATGGATCCGGAGGATTTCGCGAAGTCGGAGCTGATCCTGCTGTGGGGCACCAACCCGCTGTCCTCCGGGCATCACCTGTGGAAGTTCGTGCAGGACAGCGGCGCGTACCTGGTGTCGATCGATCCGGTGCGCACCCGCACGTCCGAACGCTGCGACGAACATCTGGCCCCGCTGCCCGGCACCGACGCGGCGCTGGCGCTGGGCCTCATGCACGTGATCGTGGCGCTGGGCGCGCAGGACGAGGACTACCTCGCCGCACACACCGTCGGCTGGCCCGAATTTCGTTCGCGCCTGGCTGAATTCACGCCCGAGCGGGTCGCCGCGATCACCGGGCTGCCGTCGGAGCGGATCGTCGCGCTCGGTGCGCGGATCGCCCACACGCGGCCGACCGCCATCCGCGCCTCCCAGGGGATGCAGCGGCACGCGGGCGGCGGCATGGCGCTGCGGGTGCTCGCCTGCCTGCCCGGCGTGACCGGGGACTGGGCGATTCCCGGTGGGGGACTGCACTATTCGACGAGCGGGCATTTCGAGCTGAACCTGCCCGAACTGTTGCGTTTCGATCTGCTGCCCGGCCCGACGCGGACGCTCACCATGACCCGGTTGGCCGAGGGCCTGCTCGACGTGGACGAACCACCCGTCAAGGCGCTGTTCGTGATCGCCGCCAATCCGGTCGGCTCGAATCCCCAGCAGCGCAAGGTGATCGAGGGACTGTCCCGCGAGGACCTGTTCACCGTTGTGCTGGAACACTTTCCGACCGACACGGTGGATTACGCCGATATCGTGCTGCCCGCCACCATGCAGCCCGAACATCTGGACGTGATCGCGGGCTACGGCCATCTGTATCTGGTCTGGAACGAACCCGCGGTGCCCCCGCCGGACGAATGTCTGTCCACCACCGAGACCTTCCGCCGCCTCGCCCGCCGCATGGACCTGACCGAACCGGCGCTCTACGACTCGGACGAGGAGCTGGCCCGGCAACTGCTGAAGGGCCACGATTTCGAGCGTTTGCGCGCCGAGGGCTTCCTGAAGATCGAGCCCGGTCCGGTACCCAGGGACAAGCTGCGCTTCGTCTCCGACCGCGCCGCCGCGGCCGGACACGACCCGCTACCCGCCTACACCCCGCCCGCCGATCCGGGCACCGGCCTGGTCCTCATCTCCGCCGCACCCCACCACTTCCTCAACACCACGTTCGGCAACAACCCCGAATTACGCAGGCGCGCAGGCGATCCCACCATCGTGATGCATCCCGCCGACGCCGCCGCCCGCGGCATCGCCGACGGCGCACCGATTCTGGTCGCCAACGCCCGCGGCTCGTTCGAGGCCGTCGCCGAGGTGTCCGACCGGGTGCGCCCCGGCGTGGCCGCGACCACCAAGGGCCGCTGGGCCAAACTCTCCGGCGGTGCGACCGTCAACGCCACCATCGCCGAACGCGACGCCGATTTCGCGAATGGCGCCGTGTTCCACGACAATCGGGTGGAGATCACGCCGTGTCGGCCAGCGACAGGAAGGCCGCCTGCGTAGCCGAGCCCGGCTCGGCGCAATAGACGATCATGCGCTGATCGGTATCGTCGAGATACAGCACCTGACAGTCGAATTCGAGCGGCCCGAGGTCGGGGTGCGTGACCCGCTTGCGATGCGCGCGCCGCACCCGGACGTCGTGCTCCGCCCACATCTCCGCGAAACGCGGTGCGGTGGCGAGCAGTTCGGCGACCAACTCGGCCAGGGCGGCGTACCCGGGATAGCGGGCGTAGGCGGCGCGCAGATCGGCCACCGTCGAGCGGGCGAACAGCCGCACCGAGGTGTCGTCCCACACCGGATCCTCGGCGGCGAATCGGAACATCCAGCGGATCATGTTGCGGTCCCGTTCCGGGGCGTCGTCCAGGCCGAGGAAGGGGGCGGCCGCCCGGTTCCAGGCGAGGACCTCGTAGGTGGCGTCCACGACGTAGGCGGGGGCCGACAACGCGTCCAGCAGCACCCGGATCGAGCGCGTCACGACCTTCGACGGGCCCGCGACCACCGGCGGATTCACCCCGGCCGTGCGGTACAGGTACTCGCGCTCGTCGGTGGTGAGCAGCAGCGCCCGCGCCAGCGCGGCCAGCACCTGCCGGGACGGATGCGCGCCGCGGGCTTGTTCGAGTCGCGCGTAGTAGTCCACCGACAGTCCCGCGAGCTGAGCGACCTCCTGCCGCCGCAGGCCGGGCGTGCGCCGAATCCCGGTCTCGGGCAAGCCGACCTCGTGCGGCCGCAGCCGGGCGCGCCGGGTGCGCAGAAAGGCCGCGAGTTCCTTGCGATCCGCCATGTCCTCAGTGTGATCGCCGCGCTCGCCCGTTGGGTGGTACAAACTGGTCCTCCCTGCCCGGCGCGGGCGCGCCCATGCTGGTCGCCATGACGACGACAGCCTTGATCACCGGCGCCAACAAGGGCATCGGATTCGAAGTGGCTCGCGGACTCGCGGCCCGGGGCGCGACCGTGCTCGTGGGCGCGCGGGACGAGGGACGCGGCCGCGCGGCCACCGAGAAGCTGACCGCCGAGGGATTCGACGCCCGCTTCGTCCACCTCGACGTGACCGACGCCGACTCGATCGACCGGGCCGCGGCGTGGATCGGCGCGGAGTTCGCCGCCCTCGACGTCCTGGTCAACAACGCGGGCATCACCGGTGAGTTGGAGGGTGACGGCAAGGCGTCCGCCACGACTCTCGCGAATCTGCGAAAGGTGTACGAGACCAACGTCTTCGGTGTCGTCGCCGTCACCAACGCCCTGCTTCCCCTCCTGCGCGCGGCCCCCGCCGCCCGCATCGTGAACGTTTCCAGCGAGGTCGGATCCCTCACGCTCACAACGGATCCCGAATCCCCCTTCGCGGCCCTCGGCGCGATCCCCTACCCCTCGTCCAAAACCGCCCTGACCATGATCACCACGCTCTACGCCAAGGAGTTCGCGGGCACACCCATCAAGGTGAACGCCGCCAATCCCGGCTACACCGCCACAGACCTCAACGGCCACACCGGTTTCCGCGCCCCGGCCCAGGGCGCCGAACCCATCGTGTGGCTGGCCACCCTCCCGGCCGACGGCCCGAACGGCAAGCACTGGGGCCATCGGTGGGGCGACACCGAGCACGAGTACGGCGAACTGCCCTGGTGATCAGCGCAGTGCGGCCAAGGCGTCGATGCGGGCGCACGCCTCGGCGACGATGCCGTCGATCAGTTCGCGGACCGTGGGCAGGTCGTCGATGATGCCGGTGACCTGACCGGCCGCCAGGACACCGGCCTGGGTGTTGCCCTCGACCAGACCGGCCTTGAGCAGCATGGGGGTGTTGGCGGCCATGACGACCTGGGACCAGGTGAGGTCCTTGGTCCTGCGCATGGCGAGTCCGTCGCGGACCAGGGCGGACCACTTCATGCCGGTCATGCTCTTGAACTTCGACGCGTTGGCGACCGCGGCGGTCAGGCCGCGCCAGCGACCCGAATGTTCCAGGCGCTGAACGAGTTCGGTGTTGAGGACGCGGTGCGGCATACCGTCCACCTTGAGCGAGACGACCGTGTCCTGGAGGCCGCGGCTCAGGTACTCCCGTTTCACCGCGTCGGGGACCGTGCTCTCCTGGGTGAGCAGGAAGCGGGTGCCCATCGCGACCCCGGCCGCGCCGTACGCCAGGGCGGCGGCCAGGCCGCGCCCGTCGAAGAAGCCACCGGCCGCCACCACGGGGATGTCGACCGCGTCCAGCACCGAGGGCAGCAGCAGCGTGGTGGCCACCGGGCCGGTGTGCCCGCCGCCCTCGCCGCCCTGCACGATCACCGCGTCCGCGCCCCAGGCCGCGACCTTCACCGCGTGCTTGGCCGCGCCGATCGACGGAATCACCACCACGCCGGCGTCTTTGAGCCGGGCGATGAGTTCCTGCTTGGGCGCCAGCGCGAACGAGGCGACCCGCACGCCCTCGCGGATGAGCAGTTCGATGCGGTCGGGGGCGTCGGCGGCGTCGGCGCGGATGTTCACCCCGAAGGGGCGGTCGGTGTTCGCCTTGGTCTTGGCGATCGCCCCCTCCAGTTCGGCGAAGGTCATGGTGGCCGACGCCAGGATGCCCAGCCCGCCCGCCTCGGCGGTCGCGGCCACCAGTCGCGGACCGGCCACCCAGCCCATGCCCGTCTGCACGATCGGATGCTCGATCCCGACCAGGTCGGTGAGCGGCGTGCGCAGGCGGCTCACGACGCGACCTCCTTGTCACGAATCCCCTTGGGGTCCAGCACGGTTCGGATCAGCCGCAGCTCCTCCTCGGTGGGCCACCGGGTGGTCTCGGCGGTGTCGAGCCCGGCGATCTCGAAGGCGGTGTTCTCGGCGACCTCGGCCGCGGTGACGCCCGGATGCAGCGACAGCGCCCGCATGGTGTGGTCGGGTCCGCCGAAGTCGAACACGCCCAGATTGCTGACCACGCGGTGCAGGTGATGGAAGCGGTAGGCCGGATTGGCGGGATCGACCTTGTCGTAGCCGACGCCGCACACGATGTCGACCCGCTCGCAGAACACCCGCTTGCCGTGCTGGGGCACGAAATAGCTGGTCGCGTGGTTGATGGTATTGCCCGGCGCGCCGCGCACCCCGAACATCTGCCGCGCCGGATGCTGCAACGGGCCGAACGCCGACAGGTTCTGATTGCCGAACCGGTCGATCTGATTCGCGCCCATCACCACGTGCCGCCGCCCGGAGGCGACCACATCGAACACCTTCCCGAACGGAATCCAGCCCTCCACAGGCGCTTTCGCGCCCAGCGCGGGCACCTCGGCCAGGAACAGCGCCTCGCCGTCGGACAGCAGCAGATCCGGTTCGAAGGTCAGCCGGGCCAGCCGCGCGCCGATCGTCGGCGTGGGTGACATCGGGCTGGCCATGATCTCGCCCGCGCCCCGGAAGATCTCGGCGCAGGCGACCGCGCACACCTCGGCACGGGTCGCGGTGGTGGTGTCGGTCATTTCGCCTGCTCCTCGCCGAATTCGCGGACCGCGGACTGGTATTCGTCCTCGGTGACGTCCAGATAGCGCGCCTTGAACGCGGCCCACGCCTCCGGATCACCGGCGGCGGCCACGTAGTGCCGCTGGAATCGCTCGTCGCGGCCGTAGCTCCCGGAGAAGGTGAAGTGCGCGCCGCCCGGGGTCTCCACCACGCCGTCGACCAGCATGCGGTTGAGGATGATCGCTTGCTGCGGAACGGCTTTCACCAGTTCGTCGGTGTCGACCAGGCGGTCCACCGACAGGTATCGGCGCTCGGCGGCCAGGCAGAACAGGTCGTCCATGTACGGGTCGACGCCGGTGTAGGCCGCGTTGCCGTGCCGGTCGCCCAGATCCAGATGCACGAGGGCCGCGTCCAGGGTCAGGGCGGGCATGGCGATCAGCGTCTCGGTGCGGCCGTCGGGGCCGGGGTACGGCGATTCGACCGTGCGCAGCTCACCCTCCCAGAACGCCGGGACGTCCGAGCCCAGCCCGGCGCGGATCGGCAGGAAGGGCAGCCGCGCGGCGGCCGCCTGCAACCCGCACTTGACCATGCCCTCGTCCATCTCGCGGGCCACGATCGCGCCCGAGGTGCGGGCCGCGGCGAACCACGGATCGTAGAAGGGCGCGGAGTCCAGCGAGACGAAGCCGTAGTACGCCTTGCGCACCTTGCCCGCCGAACACAACAGGCCCAGATCCGGCCCGCCGTAGGTGACCACCGTCAGATCGGTGACATCCGAGCGCAACAGCGCCCGCACCAACGCCATCGGCTTGCGCCGCGAACCCCAGCCGCCGATGCCGATCGTCATGCCGCTGCGCAGCTCGCCGACGATCTGGTCGAGCGTCATCCGCTTGTCGCGCATCTCAGTTCCCCTCCCGCTTCGCCGCCAGATCCGCCTCGAACCGGGCGCGGATCTCGTCGGAGACCCCGGCCAGATTCAACTCGAAGGTGAAGCCCTGTTCGTAGCGATAGCTGCGGTGCACGTCCTGCACGTCGATCCCGTTCAGCGCCCGTTTGGCCGCGCGGATCACCCGCCCGTCCTTGGCGGCGATGTTCTTCGCGACTTCCAGTGCGGCCGAATCCAATTCGGCCCGGGGCACCACCTTGTGCACCGAGCCGAAGTGCAGCAGCTGCTGGGCGGTGACCGTGCTCGCGGTGTAGAACAGCGTCCGCATCATGTGCTGGGGCACCAGCCGCGCCAGATGGGTGGCCGCGCCGAGCGCCCCGCGCTCCACCTCGGGCAGGCCGAAGGTGGCGTCGTCCGACGCGACGATGACATCGGCATTGCCCACCAGTCCGATGCCGCCGCCGAGGCAGAACCCGTGCACCGCCGCGATCACCGGCACCTGGCACTCGTAGACCGCCGAAAACGCCTCGTAGCACCCGTGATTGGCATCGATCAGGGCCTGGTGGCCCGAATCCCGTTGGATCTCCTTGATATCCACGCCCGCGTTGAAACCGCGGCCCTCGGCACGCAGCACCACCACCTTGGTCTCCGCGTCGCGCCCGGCCGCGCGCACCGCGTCGGCCACGGCGAACCATCCGGCGGTGGGCAGGGCGTTGACCGGCGGGTAGTCGATCGTGACGACCTCGATGCCGGAGCTCTCGGTGTGACGGTTGATGCCCATCCCCATGTCCATTCGTTGGCAAAACAAGCAAGTGCTTGGTAGGTTAGCACGGTGGCAATCGATGTGGACCTTTCCGGGCAGGTCGTTCTGATCACCGGTGGGGTGCGGGGCGTGGGCGCCGGGATCAGCAGGGTGTTCCTCGACGCCGGGGCCACCGTGGTGACGTGCGCCCGGCGGCCCGGCGACGCGCCGATCGAGAGTTCGGGGCGGGTCGCGGACTTCCTGCCGTGCGATGTGCGCGACCCGGACGCGGTCGGCGCGCTCGTCGATACCGTCGTCGAGCGGTACGGGCGGCTCGACCATGTGGTCAACAATGCCGGGGGAGCCCCGTTCGCCCCGGCCGCCACCGCCAGCCCGAATTTCCACGACAAGATCGTGCGACTCAATCTGCTTGCGCCGCTGCATGTTTCGCAGGCGGCCAATCGGGTGATGCAGGAACGGCCCGACGGCGGATCGATCGTCATGATCTCCAGCGTCAGCGGGCATCGGCCCTCGCCCGGCACCGCGGCCTACGGCGCGGCCAAGGCGGGGCTCGATCATCTGATCGCCTCGCTGGCCGTGGAGTGGGCGCCCAAGGTCCGGTTGAACTCGATCGTCGTCGGCATGGTCCGCACCGAGAGCGCGCACCTGCACTACGGCGACGAGGCCGGAATCGCCGCGGTCGCCGACACCGTGCCGCTCGGGCGGCTGGCCGCGCCCGAGGACATCGGCCGGGTCGCGGCCTTCCTCGCCTCCCCGCTGGCCGCCTATGTCAGCGGCGCCGCGCTGACCGTGCACGGCGGCGGCGAGCGCCCCGCCTTCCTGGCCGCCGCGACCGCACCGAACGACCAAGCAGCACAACGGAAATGAGAGCAGTGGACATGGCTGAGAAGATCTGCGCGGGCCGCACCGTCATCGTCACGGGCGCGGGCCGGGGCATCGGCCGGGCGCACGCGCTGGCCTTCGCCGCCGCCGGGGCCGATGTCGTGGTCAACGATCTCGGCGCCGAACTCGACGGCGCGCCCAGCGCCGACTCCCCGGCCGCCCAGGTGGTCGAGGAGATCGAGCGCCTCGGCGGGCGGGCCGTGGTCAACGGCGACGACGTGGCCGACTGGGCGGGCGCCCAGCGCCTGATCGAGCAGGCCGTCGAGACGTTCGGGCGGTTGGACGTGCTGGTCAACAATGCCGGGATCGTGCGCGACCGCATGCTCGTGAACCTGAGCGAACAGGAATGGGACGCGGTGGTGCGGGTGCACCTCAAGGGTCACTTCGCCACCATGCGGCACGCCGCCGCGTACTGGCGCGGCGAATCGAAGGCGGGCCGTCCGGTGGACGCGCGCGTCATCAACACCAGTTCCGGTGCGGGCCTACAGGGTTCGGTCGGGCAGGGCAACTACGCCGCGGCCAAGGCGGGCATCGCCGCGCTGACCATCACGGCCGCGGCCGAATTCGCGCGCTACGGCATCACCGTCAACGCCATCGCCCCCTCCGCGCGCACCCGCATGACCGAGGGCGTGTTCGCAGACATGATGGCCCGGCCCGAGGAGGGCTTCGACGCCATGGCCCCCGAGAACGTCTCGCCGCTGGTGGTCTGGCTGGGCAGCGCCGATTCGGCCGGGGTGACCGGGCGCATGTTCGAGGTCGAGGGCGGCAAGGTCGCCCTCGCCGACGGCTGGCGGCACGGCGTTCCCGTGGACCGGGGCGCGCGCTGGGAGCCCGCCGAACTCGGTCCGGCGGTACGCGAGCTGATTGCCAAGGCGACGCCGCCGGAGGCGGTGTACGGCGCCTGAGCAGCGCTTGTACGGCCCGGTCGCAGGTCACGCGGCCGGGCCGTTCTCGTGCGCGGGGATCGGCGCGTCGGGGCGATCCGGGCAGCGATCGGCTCCGAATAACCTTGTGGGACCGGCACAACCGGGTGCGCTCCACCGCCTCGTCCAGTCGTGGTGATGGGTGCGCGCGCTGTCGCCGCCGCCCGCACGAGATTCGGCACGCCCTGCCACGGTGTGATGAACGCCGCTGTAGGAAGTGGGTCAGCTCACACCACCGCCCTGCGCGGGCAAACATTCGGCAGTTATGATGATCGGCATTCGACACGAGCGCTCCGGATACATCGCGGCCGGGACGCGGGATCTACGCAGTTGGAGTGGATGAGGGGAAGGCATCGGCGCATGACCATCGGTCGCATCGCGCGCGTGGTGACGGTAGCCGGAGTACTGGCCGGTTGCGGTCTCCTCGGCCCCCTGTCCGCCCAGGCCCAACCCCAACCCAACGGATCCTGCCCCCGCTGCGCCGTCGCCGGTCCCGACCAGGGCACGCCTCTCACCATCCCCGGCCGCCCCACTTCCCCTTCCTCCACCAGCCCGCAAAACGCCTCGGGCACACCGTGTTCCGCCCCACCGGCCGCGTCCGGAGCCGCCTCCGCGAACGGGGTGCACTCAGTGGGCACGCCGCCGCCCGTTGTCCTCGGGCCCTCCGGCTCGGCCGGTTCCACGCCGCCGGGCGTCGCGTCCGGGAACGACTCGGGCCCATCGGATTTCGTGCCCTCGGGTGCGCCGGATTCCCCGCGGCCGGGCGTCGTGCCCGGGAACGGTTCCGTACCCTCGGGTGCTGCTTCCGGGCCGGAGTGTTCGGTGTCGTCCGGTTCCGCGTCCGGGGGTATGACGGGTACGGCGGCGGGGGGTGAGGTGACCGACCCGGCGCCGTCTCGTCCCGCGGCCGGATTCGGTGGACTAGCAAGCATTCTCGGAAGTGGATCGGCGGGGCTCGGGGCCGCGGTGACCGGATCGGCGGCGGTGGGTTCGGCGGCCATCGGTTCCGCGGGTGGCGCCACCGGATCGGCGCTCGCGGGCGCGGGTTCGGCCGCGGCGGGGACCGGCTCGGCGGCCGTCGGATCGGCCGCGGCCGCAACGGGTTCCGCCGCGGTGGGGACCGGGGCGCTCCTGGCGGCGCTGCTCGGCACGGGTTCGGCCACCGCACTCGGGACCGGGTCGGCGGCATTGCTCGGCACCGGATCGGCCTTGGCGGTGTTGACCGGGACCGGGTCGGCCGCGTTGCTCGGGACCGGGTCCGCGACGGGATCGGCGCTGGCGACCCTGGGCGTAACCGGTTCGGCCGCAGTGGGTTCCGCGGCGGCGGGGTCGGCGGCGGTGATGTCGCCCCTGTTGCTGCTGCTGTTGTTGCAGCCCGTTCCGGTGCCGCCGCCGGTCGCCCCCGCGCCGGTGGCCCCGCCCGTGCCCGCGCCGCCGCCGCTGCCGGCGCTGCCCGCCCTCGCACCCCCGATGCCCGCCGCCGCCCCGGTCGACGCACCGGCCCCCGCGCCCGCTCCGCCGCC
>NZ_JBSFPI010000018.1:0-182951 GCF_053588115.1 Nocardia sp. NPDC003482 | reverse complement strand
GGTCCCGGGTGCACACAGTGCTCACCCACCAGCCGCTACCAGCAGCGAGTCTGCCCGACGACCGACCCGCTACACCTCATTAGGGTGCGGCTGGGGTGGTCAGGCCAGGGGTTGGGTGAGGTCGTAGACCGTGGTGGTGCCGATGGTGACGGCTTGGAAGTGGGCCTTGACCCAGGTGGTGATCTCCGCGCCGGTGCCCGAGTTGCCGCCGGGGCCGCCGCCGTTGCCCGCGATGAAGTAGTGGATGTCACCGTTGGCGACGTACTGCTGGAATTGGGCGAGGGTCGGGGAGTTGTCGCTGCCGGTGAAGCCGCCGATCGCCATGATCGAGGTGCCGGTGGACAATTCGAGGCCCGCGGCGGATTGGGCGCTGACCGTCGCGGCCGCCCAGCGGTTGTGGGTGTTCTTCAGCAGGTTCTGCAACTCGGTGTTGTTGCTCGCGCCGCCGCCACCCGGGCCGGACATCTGGCCGCCGCCGGAAGCCGTTGCGCCCGAAGCGGTTCCGTCGGTGGCCTCCTGAGCCGATCCATCGGTCGCCGACTGGGCGGCGGAACCACCGGCCGACGTGGACTGGCCGTTGGTTGAGGACCCTCCCGCCGAGGTCGACTGGCCGCCGGTTGCAGAACGTTCCGCCGAAGCGGACTGGCCGCCAGTCGAAGATCCTCCTGGCGAAGCTGTCTGGTCCCCGGTCGCCGAACCTCCCGACGACGCCGACTGGCCACCGGTCGCGGAACCCGCAGCCGAGGGAGGTTGCGCGCCGGTGCCGGAACCGGTGGGGGCGGACTGGCCGCCGGTGGCGGAGCCATCGGCCGGAGCGGACTGGCCGCTGGTCGCCGAACCGTCAGTCGAGCCGGATTGGGCTGTGCCCATGGATGATTGGCCGGGTGCGCCGCCGCGAGTGAAGCCGTCGCCTCCGCCGAAGCCACCGGGGCCGCCCATTCCTCGGCCAGTTGCCGGGCCGGAGGTCGGCATGGAGCCGGTGTGGGTGGTCGCGAGGGTTTCGAGGGTGTAGGTCGTGGTTCCGGCCAGGCCGAACAGGAGGGCGGTGGCCGCGATGACGGCGGTGAGGCGGCCCAGGTGGTGGGCGCCGACGATGAGGATCGCGGCCAGGGCGATCGAGCCGATGAGGGTGATCCAGCGCAGGGGCGGGTACCAGTCGGGGGTGCGGTCGAGCAGGACGTAGTTCCAGATGCCGGTGGCGGCGAGCATGGCGCCGAGGGTCACGCGGGGCACGAGATGGGCGCGGCCGCGCCACAATTGGGTGATCGAGATGCCGATCAGCGCGGCGACCGCGGGGGCGAGGGCGACGGTGTAGTACGGGTGGATGGTGCCCTGCATGTAGCTGAAGACCACGCCGGTCACCAGGAGCCAGCCGCCCCACAGGATCAGGCTCGCGCGGGTGCGTCCGGTGCGCGGGGTGCGGCGGGTGAACCACAGCCCGGCGACCAGGCCGATCAGGGCGGCGGGGAGCAGCCAGGAGATCTCGGTGCCCATCGAATCGCCGAACAGGCGGGTGATCCCGGTGCTGCCGCTGAATCCGCCGCCACCGCCGTGATTGCCGGAACCGCCGAGCACGCGGCCGAGGCCGTTGTAACCCAGCGCCAGCTCGAGCAGGCTGTTGTCGGTCGAACCGCCGATGTAGGGCCGGGAATCGCTGGGCCACAAGGAGACCAGGGCCACGAACCATCCCCCCGACACCACGACCGCGACGGCCGCGCCGAGCAGCTTGACGATCCGCCGCCCGAACCCGATGGGCGCGGCGACCAGGAACACCAGGCCGAACGCCGGAAGCACCAGGAACGCCTGCATCATCTTGGTGAGGAAGCCGAAGCCGACGGCGACACCGGCGAGCGCCAGCCAGCGGCCGCTGCCCCGCTCGGTCGCCCGCATCGTGCAGTAGGCCGCCGCGACCAGCAGCAGCACCAGCAGCGCGTCGGGATTGTTGAACCGGAACATCAACGCCGCCACCGGAGTCAGCGCCAGCACGCTACCGGCCAGCAAACCCGCACCGGGACCGTGCCAGCGCCGTACCGCGGCGTAGACGAGCGCGACCGACGCCACCCCCATCAGCGCCTCGGGCAGCAGCATGGACCACGAACCGAAGCCGAACAGCCGTCCCGACAGGCCCATGATCCACAGCGCGGCGGGCGGCTTGTCGACCGTGATCGCGTTCCCGGCGTCCAGCGAACCGAACAGCAGCGCCTTCCAGCTCTGCGTCCCGGCCTGGACGGCGGCCGCGTAATAGTCGTTGGCCCAACCGTTTCGGCTCAGGCCCCACAGGTAGGCGACGGCGGACGCCAGCAGCAGGCCCCACAGGCCGGGGCGGGCCCAGCGCGGTTGATCGGGGTCGCCGAACACGATGCCGTGCCAGCGGGGACGCTGCCGCGCGGGCGGGGCGGGGGGTGAACTGGTGGCCCGCGGGGCGGGCGCTTCGATGGTGGTCATATCCGTGTTCCTCTCGTCTCCACCATGTTCGAACGGCGCACTGGGCCGCCGTTGCGTGTACGCTGTGCGATTGCTGTGAGGGCGGGGGCGGATTCGGCCGGAAACGCCGATCGCGCCCGACCACCAGGCGATTGGTGGTTGTCGGGCGCGATGGGCTATGGTTTTGACTCGCCGCCGGAGCGCGGCACGCGGATGTAGCGCAGTTGGTAGCGCATCACCTTGCCAAGGTGAGGGTCGCGGGTTCGAATCCCGTCATCCGCTCCGTCAACTCAGGTCGTAGACGGTCACGCCGTCGATCGTCCGCGCGGTGTAGTTCGCCCGCACCCACGCCGAGATCTTCGCCGCCTCCTGGCTGCCGCCGCTCGAGGAGCCGCGCATGCCGCCCATCACCTGTCCGTCGATGTAGTAGTGGATCTTGTGTTGCGCCACAAGGCTTTCGAACTCCGCCAGCGTCGGCGCGGGATCGGTCCCGTTGTACCCGCCGATCGCCATGACCGGGCTGCGCGTCGCCAGCTGATAGGTGGCCGCATTGTTCGACCCGGTGGTCGCCGCCACCCAGGTATACGCGTCCGCGTTGTCCTCCAATGCCGCAACGACATTCGCACTCGGCTCGGACGCCCCGAACAACCCACCCATGGGTGGCCCACCCATGCCGCCTTGGGCACCCGCCGCGCCACCTTGGGCACCGGCCGCACCGCCTTGAGCACCGGCCGCACCACTCTGACCACCGGATATACCGGCTTGGGCACCGCTCGAACCGCCCTGGGCACCGGCCGCACCACCTTGAGCACCGGCCGTGCCGCCCTGGCCACCGGGCGCACCGCCTTGAGCACCGCTCACGCCACCCTGACCATCGACCGAACCGCTTTGAGCACCGGCCGCGCTCCCCTGACCACCGGCTATACCGCTTTGGGTACCGCTCACGCCACCCTGACCACCGGCCGCACTGCCCGTATTCCCCTGCCCCCCAGCAGTTCCCGGAACACCTCCCTGCCCATTCGCACCGAAAGCACCGCCCATGTTCCAGCCTCGCCCAGGCGTTCCACCCGGGCGCATATGCCCGAACCCGGCCCCCGCGGGCCCCGCGCTCGGAATCGCTCCACCGTGTGAGGTGGCAACGGTCGCAAGGGAATACGCCGTCGGAGCCGCCAATCCAGTGACCACGGCGAGCCCGGCCACCACCAAGGCGATCCGGCGCGGGACGCGGGCGATGAGCAGCAGCAGGGCGGCGGCGACCACTCCCCCGGCCAGGACCGTGGGGGCCAGCCAGGGCTGCCACTGCGGGGTTCGGCGCAACAGGATCCAGGCCAGGAGCGCCGTGATCGCGAGCGAACCGGACAGGACCGTGGTCGCCCGAATGTCGTTGCGGCGCTGCCACATCAAGGCCGCCCCGATGCCGACCAGGGCGCCGATCGCGGGGGCCAGGGCGACCGTGTAGTACGGGTGCAGGATGCCGCTGGCGAAGCTGAAGACCGCGCCGGTGACGGCGAGCCAGCCGAGCCAGAGGAGCAGGGCGGCGCGGGTCGTGTCGGTGCGGGGGGCGCGGCGCAGGACCCAGAGTGCGGCCAGGCCCAGGATGATCGCGGCGGGGAGCAGCCAGGCGATTTGGCCGCCCATCTGGTCGCCGAACAGGCGCGCCCAGCCGACGTCGAAATTGGTGTTGCCGAGGCCGCCGGTCTCGTCGCCGGTGATGCGGCCCAAACCGTTGTAGCCCAAGGCCAATTCGAGCACGCTGTCGTGCTGCGAACCGCCGATGTAGGGCCGGGAGTCCGCGGGCCACAGCGCCACCAGCGCGAGATACCAACCCGCCGAGACGATCACGGCCAGCACCGCGCCCGCCGATCGCAGCAGCCGGGTGCGCCACGGCGCCCGCGCCGCGAGCAGGTACACCACCGCGAAGGCGGGCAGCACCAGGAACGCCTGCATCATCTTGGCCAGGAAACCGAAGCCGACGGCCACTCCGGCGAGCGGCAACCACCATGCGGCGGAATCGGTTTCGACGGCGCGCAGCACGCAGTAGGCCGCCACCGTCAGCAACAGCACCAGCAGCGCGTCGGGATTGTCGTAGCGGAACATCAACGCCGCCACCGGGGTCGCGGCCAGCACCGCACCGGCGAGCAGGCCCGCGCCGTGCCCGGCGACCCGCCGCACCGTCGCGTACAGCACCGCCACCGACGCGACACCCTCCAGCGCCTGCGGCACCAACAGGCTCCACGAGTTGAGGCCGAACAGCCGCGCCGAGAGGTCCATCACCCACAGCGCGCCCGGCGTCTTGTCGACGGTGATCGCGTTGGCCGCGTCGCTGGAACCGAACAGCATCGCCTTCCAGCTGGTGGATCCGGCCTGCACGGCGGCCGCGTAGAACTGATTGGCCCAGCCGCTCGAACCCAGATCCCACAGGTACAGCGCCGCGGTCGCGATCAGCAACGCGGCCAGCGACCAGGGGCGGAGATCGCGCCGGGCCGGGGCGGGGGCGGGCACAACGGTCGGTTCGGACAGGGTGGAGGTCACCCGATCGAGCGTGCCGTCACCGCGTGGAAGCGTCCTGTGGTCCGGCTGTGCGTTTGCTGGGAGCGCGGTCCTTGGGCGCGGCCCGCAGGTGCGCGCGTTCGCCCTGTTTGCCGAACAGGCTGAGGATCTCGGCCGGTTCGTCGTCGGCGGCGCCGAACCAGTGCGGCACGCGGGTGTCGAATTCGGCCGCCTCGCCGGGCAGCAGCACCAGATCGTGGTCGCCGAGCACCACGCGCAGGCGGCCGTTGAGGACGTACAGCCATTCGTAGCCCTCGTGGGTCTGCGGGCTGGGGTCGCGGCGCGGGCTGTGCGCCTCGAAAACGATCTTGTACGCCTGGATGCCGCCCGCCCGTTTGGTCAGCGGCACCATCGTCATGCCGTGATGGGTGACCGGACGAAGGTGCACGCGCGGGTCGCCGGTCTGTGGGGCGTCGACCAGTTCGTCGAGGGTGACGCCGTGCGCGCGGGCCAGCGGCAGCAGCTGTTCGAGGGTGGGGCGGCGGCTGCCCGATTCGAGACGGGACAGCGTGCTCACGGAAATGCCGGTGGCCGTTGACAATTCGGCCAGGGTGGTGCGGCGTTTGCGGCGCAGTTCGCGCAGCCGGGGGCCGACCGCGTCGAGCGCCCGATCGATCTCGTCCATGCCGACAGTTTGCCACTTCGGCAAATCTCCTTGCCGATACGACCTCTGGAGCGGCACTGTCGTAACGAAGGAGGTGTCATGGTGACCGAGAAGCGGAACGACGACTACGACCTCGGGCACGGCACCGTCGTAGCGAAGGAGGTGGTCATGGTGACCGAGGAGTGGAACGACGACTACGACGCGGTGGTGATCGGCGGCGGCGCGGCCGGATTGAACGGGGCGCTCATGCTGGCGCGGTCGCGGCGTTCGGTGCTGGTGGTCGATGGCGGCGCGCCGCGCAACGCCCCGGCCGACGGGGTGCACGGCCTGTTCGCCCGGGAGGGGGTGCCGCCGGGTGAACTGCTCGCGCGGGGACGGGCGGAGGTCGCGTCGTACGGCGGGCGCGTGGTCGAGGGCGAGGTGATCTCGGCGCGGCGCGCGGAGGCGGGTTTCGTCGTGGGGCTGGCCGACGGACGCTCGGTGCGGGCGCGGCGGCTGCTCGTCGCGAGCGGGTTGGTCGACGAGTTGCCCGAGGTGGCGGGGCTGCGGGAGCGGTGGGGACGCGATGTGCTGCACTGCCCGTACTGCCACGGCTGGGAGGTGCGTGATCGGGCGATCGGCGTGCTCGGCAGCGGGCCGATGTCGGCGCATGTCACGCAGTTGTTCCGGCAGTTGAGCGATGACGTGGTGTACTTCGCCCACACCGCGCCGCCGACCGCGGAGCAGGCCGAGCAGTTCGCCGCGCGCGGGATCCGGGTGGTCGAGGGGATCGTGACGGAACTGGTCGTCACCGGCGATCGGCTGACCGGGGTGCGGTTGAGCGACGGCACGGTCGTCGAGCGCGCGGCGCTGGCGGTCGGGACGCGCATGATCGCCCGCGCCGGATTCCTGGCCGAGCTGGGTCTGCGGCCGAGCGAACATCCCAGTGGGATGGGCGAATACATTCCCGCCGACGCGACCGGGCGCACCGAGGTGCCGGGCGTGTGGGCGGCCGGGAACGTATCGGATCTGTCGGCCCAGGTCGGCGCGGCCGCGGCGGCGGGCGCGATGGCGGGGGCGCAGATCAATGCCGACCTGGTGGCCGAGGAGGTGGCGGCGGCCGTGGCGGACCGGGCTCTCGGCGAAATCCCAGTTTCGGCCCATTCGCACAGCCAACCCTGATCCTCGGCACAGCGGGGGCCCATTTTCGTGACCGACCGTGGGACGACCGACCGGCAAGCCGGTCCCGACCATCGAGGAGCACGCACGATGACGACCCCCGTCCAGCAGCCGCCGGAGACCGAACAGCCTTGGGGCGCACCACAACCCGCCCCCTCGGGCTGGACCACTCGCAAGTCCCTCGCGGCGGTGGGCGTCGCCGCCGTCATCGCCGCGGCGGGCGCGGGCGTCGTCTACGCCGCGTCCGGGCATTCGACCGAGAGCCGCGGCCCCGGCGGCGGCCCCGGCATGAGCATGAACGGCCCCGGCGGCCAGTCCGCCCGCGGCGGCGGCATGATGATGCCGGGCGCCCTGCACGGCGAATTCGTCGTCTCCGACGGCAACGGCGGCTACGCCACCGAACTCACCCAGACCGGCACGGTCACCGCCGTCTCCGCCGACTCCATCACCGCCAAGAGCGCCGACGACTACTCGCACACCTACGCGATCACCTCGAACACCACCGGCGCCACCGCCAAGGTCGGCGACACGGTGACCATCCGCGCCACCGAATCGAACAACACCGCCACCGCCACCGAGATCACCACCGGCACCGCATCCCAAGGCCGCGGCATGCAGGGCCAAGGCCGGGGCCAATTCCCCGGGGGCCCGAACCAATCCGGCGGCACCGGCCAATTCCCGGGCGCCCCCGGCCAACCCGGCACCGGCCAACTCCCACCCCAGCCCGGCGGCCCCACCCCCTGACCGACGCGCTCGCCCCCGGGAACGCGCTGATCAGCGGATAGGATGGCGGCATGTCGACTCCGCACGTCGAGCGGCCGGACCTCCCCGAGCAGATGACCTGGGAGGAACTCGAGGCGCTGCCCGAGGAGATCGCCGGGCAGATCGAGCTGTGGGAAGGCCGCGTCGTCTGGGTTCGGCGCGGCCCGGCCGAACACCAGGACGCGACCAATCTGCTGTGGCAGGCGCTACGCCGCTGCGCCCGAGAAGATATGGCGCACAACGCCGAACGCTGCTGGCGGGTGTCGACGGAGACGAACGTCTTCTTCGGCGCCACCGGCAAATCCGACTTCGTCACCCCCGATTTCCTGGTCTACCGCTGCCTGGACCAGCCGTATCAGGACATTCGGGCCACCGATGTGTATCTGGCCGGAGAGGTGCTGTCTCCGTCCAATACGCCCCGCGACATCGAGTCGAAGAAGGCGCGCTACGCGGGCGCGGGCATCCCCTGGTACTGGGAGGTGTTGCTCGGCACGGATCAGCTCACCGATATCGTCCGCGCCTACGCGCTCGAGACGGGGCACGGCCGATTGCCCGACGGCGTATCTCCGCTGCGCCCGGCCAATTACGTCATCGCCGGTGAGTGGATCGCGGCGGAGACCGACGGCATCGCCTTCGAGCATCCCTTCCCGATCGGGATCCCCTGGTCCGAGCTCGAGCTCTGATCACCCCGCGGCCGACAGGTCTCGGCCGATGTCGGTGGCTGTTTCGTGGAGGAGGGGGATGATTTCGGTGGGGGACAAGGTCGCTACTCGGGGTTGGGGGCCGCTGATGGAGATGGCGGTTCGGGTGGGGGCGTTGGGGACGGCGACGGCGTAGCAGTGTAGGCCGGGTTCCTGTTCGCCGGTGTCGGTGGCGTAGCCGCGGTGGCGGATGTGGTCGAGTTCGGTGCGTAGGGCGGCGGGGTCGGTGATGGTATGGGAGGTGTGGGGGCGCAACGGGATTCGGGTGAGGACGCGGTCGGTCTCCTCGGGGGTGAGGGTGGCCAGGACGGCCTTGCCGACGGCGGTGCAGTGCAGGTCGACGCGCTGGCCGACCTCGGTGAACATCCGCATGGCGTGCGGCGAGGGGACCTGGGCGACGTAGACCACCTGATCGCCGTCGAGCACCGCCATATTGGCGGTCTCGCCGGTGAGGTCGCGCAGCCGGGTCAGGTGCGGGCGGGCCGAGGCGCCCAGCACCCGGCTCGCGCTCTCGCCGAGGCGAATCAGCCTGGGGCCCAACGCGTATCGCCGGGAGGGCTGCTGGCGGACGTAGCCGCCGGAGATGAGCGTGCGCAGCAGCCGGTGAATGGTGGGCTGCGGCAACCCCGACGCCTCGGCCAGCTGCGACAGCGTGGCGTCACCCCCGGCGTCGGCGACCCGTTCCAGAAGATCGAAGGCGCGATCGACCGACTGCACCACACCTGCCCGCGGACGTGATTCGGTCACGGCGATCCTTCCGTCGTGGGTCGATGTGCTCATTATGATCGCCGACCCGCGTCAGAACACCGCGCGCCAATACCCTTCGCCCGCGACCGCCCACTCCCGCTCGAGCGCGGGCACCAGGGTGCCGCTGACCTGTGTCGCGTTGTCGAAGACGAGGGCCAGCCGGGTCGGGCCGACGGTGCCGGTGAATCGGCGCGCGCCGCGCAACTCGTCGGGATCGTCCGCGTCGATGTGCGCCCCGAGCACGGTGAACGGCGGTATCTCCCCGACGAATCGGCCCTCGAACACGCGTTTCAGCCCGGCGTCCCGGTTCACCGCGTGCACCGTGAGGTGCCTGCCCTCGGTGTGCTCGCAGACCCCGCGCAAGAAGGTCATCGCTGCCCCCGATCCGACGTGAGTGCCTCCAGGGTAGAGCGTTCGCACTCGTGCGTCGCCGAATCGGCGTCTCACAGGGTCGCGAGCACGTCCTCGAACGCCGCCTCCGCCGCGCCCAGCAGTTTGAGATCCGCTCCGAGCGAGGACCGTTCGATCCGCACCCCGCCCAACGCGCGGCCCACCAGGCTGCGGCGCGACACCTCGCCGCGCACATGCTCCACCACCGCGTCGGGCAGCCAGACGAACAGATCCCCGAGCACCACCAGTTCGGCCCCGAGAATGTTGACCACGTTGACCACGCCGAGGGTCAGCCAGTCGACGTACTCCCCCAGCCGCGCCACCGGATCCGAATCCCGGTGCAGCTCACGCATTTCCGCGACGATCGCGCCGCGCGCGCAGTTCTCGGGCAGGCCGAGCGCGCGGCGCAGCGCCGCCTCCCCCACCTCGGTCTCCCAGCACCCCTCGTTCCCGCAGTGGCACCGCCGCCCGCCCCGCCGCACGGTCATGTGACCGATCTCGCCGAGATATCCGGCCGATCCGCGCATGGGCGCGCCCTGGGCGATGATGCCGCCGCCCACCCCGACGTCGGCGGAGACGAACACCGCGTCCGACGCGCCGCGCCCGACCCCGCGCACGTTCTCGGCGAGCGCGCCCAGTTCGGCGTCGTTGCCGATCACCACGGGCACGCCCAGCAGCGTCCCCATCCGCTCCCCGAACGGCACCCGCGTCCAGCCGAGATTCGCCGCGGTGTGCACCAATCCGTCCGCGCGCCGCACCACGCCCGGCACCGACACCCCCGCCGCGATCGGGCGCAGGCCGAGATCGGCCGCCAGCAGCGCCGCGGATTCGGCCACGTGACAAGCCAATTCGTCCGGTTCGCGCCCGCGCCCGCGCACATTCCAACTGTTGCGGCCCAGGATCTGACCGCCCAACCCGACCAGAGCGATGCCCGCGTGCTCGACCTGCACGTCGACCGCCAGCACCACCGCCGCCTGCGGCTGCGGCAGCACCAGCAGCGAGGGCCGGCCCGCGCCCTTGGCCAGGCGCGGGACCCGCTCCTCCACCACCCCGTCCCCGGCCAGACCGTCGACCAGCATCTTGATGGTCGAGCGGTTGAGGCCGAGCTCGCTGGCCAGCGCCGCGCGGGTGGCCGGACCGCCCACGTGCAGCCGACGCAGCAGCGAGGCGCGATTGAATCGGCGCACCTCGTCGGGTCGGGCGACGGTCATCTACCGTCCGGTCGCCCGGGCCCGCCGCCGCGACAGCGCGTCGACGGTCGAGGCCAGCAACAGCACCAGGCCGGTGACGATGGAGACGACCGCGGCCGGTTGCCGCAGCAGACCCAGCCCGTTGGACACCACCGCCAGCACCGCGCCGCCGATCACCGCGTCGGCGACCCGGCCCTTGCCGCCGAACAGCGACGTCCCGCCGATCACCGCCGCGCCCACCGCGAACAGCAGCGTGTTCAGCCCGCCCGCCTGCGGATCCACCGAGCCGACCTTGGACGAGTAGACGATCGCGCCGACCGCCGCACAGCCCGAGGAGATGACGAACACGCTCGCCCGCAATTGGGTCACATTGATTCCAGCGCGCCGGGCGGCCTCGGCGTTACCACCGATGGCGTAGAGGTGCCGCCCATAGGCTGTCCGATTGAGGACGAAGGTCCCGATCACCAACAGCGCCAACACGATCGGCACCACGTACGGCACCCCGGAGATCTCGAGCGCGTTCGGCGAGCGGTTCACCGACAACAACGCGGTCGCGACCGCCGCCAGCACGGTCACCGCCGTCACCTTGCCCAGCACCAGCGGCGTGGGCGCGGACACCAATCCCTTGGCCTGCCTGCGGAAGTGACCGAACAGCGTGACCCCGGCGTACCCGCCCGCCCCGACCACGAACAGCACCCAGCTCCACGCCACCGACAGATTGCCGTTGGCCACCTCGTTGAGCACCGGCGAGGAGCTGATGCCCAGTACCCCGCCCTCGCCGATCAGTTGCAGGATCGCGCCCTGCCAGGTGAGGAACAGCGCGAGCGTGACCACGAACGACGGCATCCCGATGCGCGCGATGAGGAATCCGGTGATGCACCCGATGGCCGTGCCCACGCACACCGCCAGCAGCATCTCGATCCACGGGTTGGCGTGGAAGCCGACCATGGTGATCGCCACGCCCAGCAACGCCGTCGCCACCCCGGGCCAGATCCGCAGCAGTCCGGCCAGCACCGCGGCCAGCAGCAGCAATCCGTTGAACACGATGAACACCGTATTGCCCATGCCGGACAACAGGTTTCCGTCCTCGACGTAGTGCATGGCCAGCACCGCCCCCGCGACCCCGGAGGCGGTGCCCGCGGACAGATCGATCTCGCCCAGCAGCAACACGTACACGATGCCCATCGCGATGATCGTCTGCCCCGCGCCCTGCGCCAGCAGGTTGGCGATGTTGTTGAGCGAGAAGAACACATCCGACAGCACGGAGAACAGCACGACCAGCACCACCAGGCCCAGCAGCGCGGGCAGGGAACCGATCTCGCCGCCCCTCACGCGGGCGAGATAGGCGCGCACGGCCTCGGTCGTGGACACGGTGGTGGTGTCGATGCCGAAATCGGCGACGGCCGTCTCGGTCGAAACTTGCGTCATCACATCGTCTTTCCTGCTAGAGCACCGCGGCCTCGGGCCGTGCCAGCCCGAGATCGCCGGAGCGGCCCGCGGTGATCAGTTCCACGACCTGGTTCTGCGTGACATCGGCCGTGCGTACCTGCGCGGCCATCCGGCCCAGGTACAGCACCGCGATGCGGTCGGCCACCTCGAACACGTCGGCGAGGTTGTGGCTGATGAGCACGACCCCGAGCCCGCGTTCGGCCAGCCGCCGGACCAGGTCCAGCACCTGCCGGGTCTGGGCGACGCCGAGCGCGGCCGTGGGTTCGTCCAGCAACACCAGATTGCTGTTCCACAGCACGGCTTTCGCGATGGCGACGGTCTGGCGTTGCCCGCCCGAGAGCGAGGCGACCGGGGTGCGCACGGATTTGACCGTGCGCACCGAGAGCGAGGCCAGCGTGCGCCGCGCGGCCTCCTCCATGCTCGCCTCGTCCAGGAACCAGGGCTTGCCCCGTTCGCGGCCGAGGAACATGTTCTGCACGATGTCGAGGTTGTCGGCCAGCGCGAGATCCTGGTAGACCACCTCGATCCCCAGCGCCGCCGCGTCCTTGGGCCCCCGCACGTGCACCTCCTCGCCGCGGAACCGCACGGTTCCGGAGTCGGCGGGATGGATACCGGCGACGCATTTCACCAGGGTCGACTTGCCCGCGCCGTTGTCGCCGACGAGCGCGGTCACCTCGCCCGCGGGTGCGGTGAAGTCGACGTCGTGCAGTACGTGCACCGCGCCGAAACTCTTGTTGAGCCCGGTGATCTGGAGCAGCGGCTCGGACATCAGGCGATGCCCTGCTGGGCGCACAGCGGCGCCACGTCACCGCCGCACAGCTCGCTCGCCTTCACATAACCCAGATCGACGACCTGCTTGACCTCGGTGCGGGTGATCGAATGCGGGTCCAGCAGCACCGATTTCACGGTGCGGTTGCCCTTGGGGTCGGTGCTCGACGCGGTGGCCAGGCCGTCGGTGGCCTTGTCGCCCTTGGCCAGCGCGGCGACCAGTTTCGCCGCGGCCTCGGCCTCGTCCTTGATCGGCTTGAACACCGTCATGTACTGATCGCCGCGCAGCACCGCCTTGAGCCCCTCGACGGTGGCGTCCTGTCCGGTGACGGGCACCTTGCCGTTGAGGCCGTTCTTCTTCAGCACGGTGATGATCGCGCCCGCGAGGCCGTCGTTGGCCGCGACCACGCCATCGATCTTGCCGCCGTTGCCGGTGAGCAACTGCTCGAAGACCTGGCCGCCCTTCTGGTTGTCCCAGCCGTCGATGGGCTGGCTGTGCACCAGCTTCAGCGCGCCCGAATCATAGAGCGGCTGAAGGACTTTGCGCTGACCCTGGGCGAACAGGGTGGCGTTGTTGTCGGTCGGGGCGCCCTCGATCTCGATCACCTGACCGCCCGCCTTGTCCTTGAGCGCGTCGGCCAGGCCCTGCCCCTGCAACTGCCCGACCCGCACATTGTCGAAGGAGACGTAGTAGTCGGAGGAGCCGCCGAGGTTCAGCCGGTCGTAGTCGATGGTCGGGATGCCCGCCTTCTTCGCCTTGGCCGCGACCGCGGTGCCGACCTCGCTGTTGATGGCGGCGATGACCAGGACCTTGACGCCCTTGGCGATCATGCCGTCGGCCAGCGTGCTGAACTTCTGCACATCGCCCTGGGCGTTCTCGATATCGGCGTCGAATCCCTGTGCGGTGAGCGCCTTCTGGAGCATGGGCCGGTCGAAACCCTCCCAGCGGGCCGAGGTCGCCGTCTCCGGGAGGATCACCCCGACGGTGCCGTTGGCCCCACCTCCCCCGCCGGAACCGGTGGCGGTGTTGTCGGTGCGCGAGGAGTTGGAACCGCAGGCGGTGAGCGGCAACAGGGCGGCCAGGGTGACGGCGATGGCCCCGAACGTTTTCGTCCTCATCAGGTGAACCTTTCGAGCGGGCGGCCGGGTCCGCGCCGGACCCGGCGCGCACGGCCATATGTTGTAGGCAACAACATATGGCACGCCGACCGTGCCGAGGGTCACGATTGCGCAACGGTGTGGCGCGGCTCACTCCTGGTCATGGTGACACGAAACCGCCCCGCGCCGAACCCCTTCGGGATCACCCCGCGCAGACGACCTCGACCGCACCCGCGAGCAACCCCAGCCCGTGGTCGAGTTCGTCCTCGCCGACGGTCAGCGGGGGCAGCAGTTTCACCACCTCGTCGCGCGCACCGGAGGTCTCCACCAGCAGCCCGGCCTCGAACGCGGCGCGCGAGACCTTGCCCGCGCGCGAGGCGTCGTCGAAGACCAGCCCGTGCACCAGACCGCGTCCGCGCGTGGACAATCCGTCGAAACGCCGCGCGAGTTCGGTCAGCGCGCGCCGGACCCGCTCGCCCTTGGCGGCGGTGCCGGTGGCCAGCCCGTCGTCGGACCAGTAGCGCCGCAGCGCGACCCGCGCGGTGACGAACGCGGCGTTGTTGCCGCGGAAGGTGCCGTTGTGTTCGCCCGGGGCCCACTGGTCGAGGTCGGGCCGCATGAGCACCAGCGCCATCGGCAGGCCGTAGCCGCCGATGGACTTCGACAGCGTGACGATGTCCGGCGTGATGCCCGCGCTCTCGAAGGAGAAGAACGGACCGGTCCGCCCACACCCCATCTGCACGTCGTCCACGATGAGCAGAATGCCTCGGGCGCGGCATATTTCGGCCAGCCGCCGCAACCACGACGGCCGCGCCAGGTTCACACCCCCTTCGCCCTGCACGGTCTCCACGATCACGGCCGCGGGCCTGTCCAGCCCCGATGACACGTCGTCGACCGCGCGCTCGAGCCAGAGCAGGTCGTCGACGCCGCCGAGACAGCCGTCGTAGGGCAGCGGATACCCGTGCGGCAGCGGCACTCCCGCGCCCGCCCGCTTGGCCGCGTTGCCGGTCACCGCGAGCGCGCCGAGGGTCATGCCGTGAAAGGCGTTGGTGAAGTGGACGATCGGAATCCGGCCGGTCACCTTGCGCGCCAGTTTGAGCGCGGCCTCGACCGCGTTCGTTCCGGTCGGGCCCGGGAACTGCACCTTGTAGTCCAGCCCGCGCGGGACCAGGACCACGTCGCGCAGGGTCTCGAGCAGTTCCCGCTTGGCCGTGGTGGACATGTCCAGCGCGTGGGTGACGCCGTCCTCGGCCAGATAATGCAGCAACGCGGCCTTGAGCACGGGATTGTTGTGGCCGTAGTTGAGCGCGCCCGCGCCCGCGAAGAAGTCGAGATAGTCCCGGCCCGCTTCGTCGCGCAGCCACGCGCCGCGGGCGGTGGTGAAGACCGTCGGCCAATACCGGCAGTATCCGCGCACATTGGACTCGAGCGCCTCGAAAACCGTGGTCATGGGCGGTCCTCCGGGTTGTTTTGAAACGTCACTGTTTCTAACATTTCGATGCGCGGCCCCGCATCGATTCGGCGGAAAAACCGCACGCTCGTGCCGATTCGGCAACCGACCGGTATCCGCATCGGAACCCCTGTGAGTCGCCGATCTGGTTGTGAACGCAACCCGGTGCCCGTACCGTGAACTGATTGTGCGCGCGGACCCCGGGGTGTATATACGACTGGCTGCAGCAGGGTTCCGCAGACAGTGGCATTATCGCGCGGCGATGTTCGCCGGCATGTTCACCAACGTGGTGTTCGGGCTGGTCCGGGCCTCGGTGTTGTTGGCGGCGGTGCGGACCGGCGCGGGTTTCGGTGGTTACGGCGCCGACGAGATCGGGGCGTATGTGTGGCTGTCGCAAGGGTTGCTGGGCGCGCTCGCGCTCATGGGTCCGCCGCCCGACATCGTCGAGCGCATCCGCAACGGCGATATCGCGGTCGACTTCCTGCGCCCGTTGGACATCCAGATGTCCTGTCTGGCAACCGATCTCGGCCGGGCCGCGTGCACGCTGCTGCTGCGCGGCGCGCCCAGCGTGGCGGCCGGGATGCTCACCCTGCAACTCGCGCTGCCGCACGGTTCGGCGCCCTACGCGCTCGGCGCGGTGAGTGTGCTGCTGGCGGTGACGATCTCGGCGCTGCTGCTGTTCTCGGTGGCGCTGGTGGGGTTCTGGCTGGTCGAGACGCGCGGGCTGCGGCTGCTCTATCAGATCGTGGCGACCTTCCTGGCCGGGCTGTTCGTCCCGGTGCACCTGTTCCCCGGCTGGCTCTACACCGCGGCCGTGCTGACGCCGTTCCCGTCGCTGTTGCAGGGTCCGATCGATGTGCTGTCGGGCCGCGCGACGGGGATGGACGCCGCGAAGATCATCGCGGTGCAACTGGTCTGGGTCGCCGTGGCGCTGCTCCTCGGCCGCTTGCTGCTGCGCGCGGGGCAGCGCAAACTGGAGGTGCAGGGTGGCTGAGGTGATCGTGCCGGCCGAAACCGCTGCGACGCACGGACACTGGTTCTCCCCGTACGCCGCGGTGCTCGGCTCGCGGATGCGCTCCCAACAGGCCTATCCGCTGTCGTTCGCCGCCGACATGTTGTCCTCCCTGCTGGTGGGCGTGGTGGAATTCGCCGAGGTGTGGGTGATCTACCACAACGTGCGGGTGCTCGGGGGACTCGACATGGACGCGATGCTGCTGCTGTTCGGACTGTCCAACCTCGCCTTCGCCGTGGCGCAGATCGCGGTGGGCCACACCGACACCCTGCCCGCCTACATCCGCACCGGCACCCTCGACGCCTTCCATCTGCGCCCGCAACCGCTGTTGCTGCAATTGGTGACCAGCGACATCTCGTTGCGGCGGCTCGCCCGCGCGGGCGTCGCGGCCGCGGTGCTCGCGGTCGGCCTGACCACCAACGAGATCGTCTGGACCCCGGCCACATTCGCGCTGCTGGTGCTGTCGCTGGTCAGCGGCATCGCCATCTTCGCCGGGCTGTTCGTCTGCGCGGCCGGACTCCAGTTCTTCCTCATCGACGGCGCCGAGCTGACCAACAGCTTCACCTACGGCGGATCCTTCGCCGCCCAGCAGCCCACCTCCGTGTTCGGCCATCCGCTCACGCTGGTGTTCGGCTTCGCGGTGCCGGTGGCCTTCGTCGCCTACCTGCCCACCATCGCACTGCTGGGGCTGCCCGGCCCGGCCTGGCTGCCGACCTCCCTGGCCTGGGCGACACCCGTTGCGGCCCTGTGGATCTGGGCGCTCGCGTTGACTTGCTGGCGGATGGGTATCCGGCATTATCAGGGAGGCGGCGGATGAACGCGATCGAGATCAGTGACCTGACCCGGGAATTCGTGTTGCGCCGCAAGGACGATCGCCGCTTACGACGCCGCCGCGAATTGCTCACCGCCGTGGACCGGATGAGTTTCACGATCGAATCCGGTGCGGCCGTGGGCTATATCGGCGCCAACGGGGCGGGCAAATCCACCACCATCAAAATGCTCACCGGCATTCTGGTGCCGACCTCGGGCACGGTCCGCACCTGCGGGCTGGAACCGGTGCGCCAGCGGCGCGAACTGGCCGGCCGGATCGGGGTCGTCTTCGGTCAGCGCTCGCAGCTGTGGTGGGATCTGCCGCTGCGCGAATCGTTCACCATCCTCGCCGCCATCCACCGGCTCGACCCCGATCACGCCCGCAAACGCACCCACGAACTGGTCGAGCAGCTGGAGATGGTCGACACCCTCGACGTCCCGGTCCGGCAGCTGTCGCTGGGCCAGCGCATGCGCGGGGAAATCGCCGCGGCACTGCTGCATTCGCCCGAACTGCTGATCCTGGACGAACCCACCATCGGACTGGACGTGCTGTCGAAACAGCGCCTCCGCGAATTCCTGAGCTACGAACGTATCCAACGCGGCACCACCTTACTGCTCACCACCCACGACATGGGCGATATCGAGCGATTGTGCGAACGCGTGCTGGTGGTCGACCACGGCCGCCTCGCCTACGACGGCTCGCTGACCGGACTCGCCGCGACGGTCGGCGCGCGGCGCGTCCTGGTGGTCGAACTCGCCTCGCCCGCACCGGATCTGGTGGAACTGCCCGGCGCCGACCTGCTGGCCAGCGAGGGCAACGGCATCCGGCAGCGGCTGGCCTTCGATCCCGAGAAGACCACGGCGGCCGCGCTTCTCACCGCCGTGTCGGCGCGGGTGGAGGTGCGCGACCTGTCGATCGAGGAACCCGACATCGAACACGTGGTGCGGCGCATCTACGAATCGCGGATACGCGATTGCCCCTGAGCGTCCGCTTGCGTACCGCGCGGTAGTGTGCCACGTTTTCATCTGATTCTCCGGGGTGACGCGGCCACCGGGGGAATCCGAATGAGGGAGAAAACGTGCAATTCCGGGGAGCGCGCCAGTCGTCGCGCGGCGGCGACCGATTCACCGCGGCCCGTCTGGTGCGTCCCCGCACCATTCGCGGCCAGTTGACCCGGGTCCTCCTGGTGTCGGTCGCGCTGGTGCTGGTGCTGCTCGGCGTGGTGATCGTCGACGAGGTGGGCGGGTACCGCGCCACCGGCGACACCACGCGCGCGGTGACGCTGGCGCTGTCGGTGCAGGACGCGGTGCACGAGATCCAGCGCGAGCGCGGCCTCACCAACGGGCTGCTCGGCGGCGACGGGGCGCTGCGCCCGACCCTGGACCGGCAGCGCTCGGCCACCGATCGGGCACTGATCTCGTTGCAGGATGCCTTGTCCGGCAACGGTTCCGACGCCGGGACGATCCGCTCCGCGCTGGACCGGCTGGGCTCGCTGAGCAGCACGCGCTCCGATGTCAACGCCCGCCGGATCGATCGGGCGACGGCGTTCCAGTTCTACAGCGCCGCGATCGAGGCGCTGAACCAGGCGCGGCCGGGCCTGGTCCACGCCCAGGACGATCAGGTGTGGCGCGGGCTCGAGGCGCTGCACGCGCTCGGCGACACCAAGGAGTTCACCGCCCAGGAGCGCGGCTTCCTCAACGGCGTCTTCGCCGCCCAGAGCTTCGGCGCCGGCGAGTACCTGCAACTGCTGCGGATCCTGGCCGCGAAACAGGCCGCGCAGGCGGACTTCCAGCGCGACGCCACCCCCGCCCAGCGTGCCGCGTTCGAGACCACGCTGCGTTCGGACGAGGCGACCCGGGCCGCGGACGCGGAGGCCGTCGCCCTCGCCTCCGAGCGCGGACCGCTCGCCCGCCCGGTCGACGCGACGCAGTGGTGGGCGCAGATGTCCACGGTGATCGACGCGCAGCGCGAGGTGCAGCGCGGCGTCGGCGCCGATATCGAGGCACGGGCCGACACGCTGCGGTCGGAGGCCGCCACCACGCTCGCGATCTATCTCGGTTTCGCACTGCTGGCCGTGCTGGTGCTGGTGGCGCTCGTGGTGGCGAGCATGCGCACGATCGTGCGACCGCTCGCGGCGCTGGCCGCCGAGGCCGACGACGTGGCCTCGCGCCGCCTGCCGAATGTGATCGCCGCCTGGCACGCCGCCGCCGACACCGCCCCCGAGGCGCCCGAACCGGTCCGCACCCCGCGCGGCGCGAGCGCCGAGATCGCCTCGGTGGCACAGGCTTTCGACCGCGTCCAGCGCGCGGCCCACGAACTGGCCGCCGAACAGGCGCTGCTGCGGCGCAACACGACCGAATCGCTGGCGAATCTGGGGCGGCGCAATCAGAATCTGGTCCGCCGCCAGCTCAGCCTGATCAGCGAGTTCGAGCGCGAGGAACTCGATCCCGACGCGCTGTCGAACATGTTCGAACTCGACCACCTCGCCACCCGCATGCGCCGCAACGCCGAGAGTCTGCTGGTGCTCGTCGGCGAGGCCAGCCCGCGGCGCTGGTCGGAGCCGATCCCGCTGACCGATGTGCTGCGCGCCGCGCTCGCCGAGGTCGACGACTACCGCCGGGTGGTGCTGCGCCGCGTCGACGACGTGCCGATCACCGGCGCGGTGGTCAGCGAGCTGTCGCATCTGCTGGCCGAGCTCATCGAGAACGGATTGGCCTTCTCCCCACCGGATCTCGAGGTCGAGATCTACGGCCGCCGCACCGGGGTGAACTACATGCTCGCCGTGGTCGACCACGGCGTCGGCATGCCGCCCGAGCAGCTGGCCGAGGCCAACGCCCGGCTGCGCGGCGAGGCCGACTTCCTGGTCGCCCCGACCCGCTTCCTGGGCCACTACGTGGTCGGGCGGCTGGCCAAGCGGCTCGGCATCGAGATCGAACTGACGGTGTCGCCGGTGAGCGGTGTGGTCGCGCGCATGCAGCTGCCGGGCGACCTCATCGCCGACCCGACGCCGCGATTGGAAACGCGGCGGCAGGCCCAATTGCCCTCGGCCGCACTCGAACCGGATATCGATCCGACCGCCACCGCCATGCTGCGCCCGACCGCGGCCGGTACCGCCGCGCTGCTGGCCCCGGAGGCCCCCGCGGCGCCCGCGGTGCCCGTCGCCCCCGCCGTCGACGAGTCCGATTTCGAGCCCACCACCCCGACCGTGCGCGAGACCACCGGGCGGCACCACGCTCCTCCGCGCGAGTACCCCGGCGTCCCGGCGGACCCGTTCCCCACCCTGCCCGCGGGACCGATGAAGGATTCGCTCAATGCCGCGGTGGCGCAACGGCAACGGGCCGTCGACGTCGAGCCGGCGCCGCGGCGGGCGGCCGTAGCCGAACCTGAACGCACCCGAAACGGTTTGGTCAAACGGACCCGCAAGACTCGCGACACGGGGGCTTACACCGCACCCACCCCCACGCATCCGGCGGCACCCGCCGCCGAACGCTCACCCGAGGAGGTCCGCGGCATGCTCGCATCGTTCCGAGCCGGTCACCAGCGCGGCGAACAGGCCGAGCGGCAACACTTCTCGGCATCGATCACACAGGAGGAGACCAGGTGACCACCCATCTGCCCGAGAGCGGTCCGCACACCTTCAACTGGCTGCTGGCCGATTTCGTGCGCGGCACCGACGGGGTGCGCGACGCCGTGGCGGTCTCGTCGGACGGCCTGCTGATGGCCATGTCCGAGGGGCTGGACCGGGCGGGCGCCGACCGGCTCGCCGCCATGGTGTCGGGGCTGGTCAGCCTGTCCCGAAGCGCCTCGCGCAGTTACGATTTCGACGGCCTGAAGTTGATCATGATCGAGATGCGGCGCGGCTTCCTGCTGGTCTCGGCCATCGCCGACGGCAGCTGCATCGGCGTGATCGCCGACAGCGACGCCGACATCGGCCTCGTCGGCTATCAGATGGCGGTGCTGTCCGACCGGGCGGGCGCGCTGCTCACCCCCGCGCTGATCACCGAGCTGCGAGAGTCGTTGCGCAGATGAACGATCGCCAGCGCCCCGCCTCCTGGTCGGATCCGTACGCGATTCCGGCGGCTGTCTCGGGCGAGGTCACGGCGGCCCAGGAACCGGTGGTGCGCCCGTTCCTCATGACCGGCGGCCGCACCACCCCGTTGATCGACGGGTTGCGGATCGAGACCCTGGTGCAGGCCACCCCGGCCGCGCTGTCGGCGCCGCTGCGCTTCGAACAGCACGCCGCCGTGCGGCTGTGCCAGCAACCGCACTCCATCGCGGAAATCGCCGCGGCACTGCGTGTTCCGATCGGGGTCGCGCGGGTCGTCGTGAGCGATCTGGTCACCGCCGGGCACGTCTCGGTGCGCGCGGCCGAAGAACTGTCCACCGCCGCCATCGAGAGGATCAGGGATCTTGTACGGGCACTCTGAGCATCAGGACACCCCGCCGCCGCAGCCGACGGCGTCCTCGGTCAAGGTCGTGATCAGCGGCGGGTTCGGCGTCGGCAAGACGACGTTCATCGGCGCGATCTCCGAGATCGAGCCGCTGGCCACCGAGGCCGCCATGACCGAGGTCTCGGTCGGCGTCGACGATCCGGGCCGGCGCGCGGACAAGACCACCACCACGGTGGCCCTGGACTTCGGCCGCATCACCCTCGACCGCACGCTCGTGCTCTACCTGTTCGGCACGCCCGGCCAGGAGCGCTTCGAATTCCTCTGGGACGATCTGCTCGACGGCGCCCTCGGCGGGGTGGTCATGATCGACACCTCCCGCATCGAGGACTGCTATCCGGTGCTGGACTACTTCGAACAGCGCAACACCCCGTTCGTGGCCGCGGTCAACCGCTTCGCGGGCGAGCCCGCCTTCGATCTGACCGAGGTCCGCGAGGCGCTCGACCTCGACGAGAACATCACCCTGCTGGAATGCGATGCGCGCGACCGGCAATCGGTGAAACAGGTCCTGGTGGCCCTGCTCGAACAGGTCCTGCTGCATCGGCTGACCGGACCCGAACGCCTGGTCGCCAGCTGAGCGGCTACTCCGGCACGGTGCCCTGCGCGGAGTACAGGCTCACCGAACCCTCCTCGTCGAGAAACGCGTTCACCAGCATGATCCGGTTGGCGCGCAACTGATCCTGATCCGGTGCGGTGGTGGTGACCGAGATCTGCGGGATGGCGGCCCAGTTGACCACATAACGTTCCGGCGGCCCGTCGGTGCCGGACATGTGGGCGAGGCGGAAGACCGAAACCGCCCGGCGTTCCATGAGATTGCGCACCACCTCGGCGATCCGCTCGGGATCCTCCAGGGCGAACAGGAAACCGAAGGTCAGCTCCGGCGACGAGACGTAGGCGGCCACGTGCCACAGGTTAGCCGACGGCGGCGGCGCGCTCTCGGGACGGACGGGCGCGTGACCGGCTTGTAATGGTGTATAACGATTCTCCGGCAGCTTCGCCCAGTTCCGGCGTAAGCGGTTGCGTGGCTCGGGGGTGACGCGCTTTCCTGAGTATGTCCTGCTTTCCTCGGGCACTCTCTTCTCGCATCGTCGCGGAATTCCCGGTTTCCTCTGTGCCGTGGGCGCTTGTGCGGACCATCGTGTCCGAGGCGGGCGGGTCTGCGCCGGCGCCGAGGGGAGCCCCTCCCCGTGATCCCCCTCGGCCCTGGCGTATCCACATCGAGAACGAACGAGGCGGGGCGCCATGACGACCGAATACCTCGGCCGTGTCCGATCCGGTGACCTGCCGTCGGTGACGCTGGTCCTGCGTTCGTTCCGCGTACCGCCCGAGCCCGGGCGCCGCGACCACGGCGTGCTCGAATCGGCGCATCGGCTGGCGCGGTGTCATGAGCGCCGCGACCTGGCGCAACGGGCCGCGCACGCCCCGAACGCCTCCCCCGCGCGGGTCGCGGCGTGTGTGCAACTGCTCGAGGACATCGATCGCGAGCGGCTGGCGCTGATCGCCCGCATCGATAACTGGGTGGCGGACAACATCTCTCATCGCGAGGGGGCCTCGCTGCACACCGAGACCCTGGGCGCGGTCATCGATCGCATGGCCGAGAAATGGGTGGCGGCCCAGGACGCGCTGGGCCTGCACACACCGCCGCGGCCCGCCGCTCCCGGGCGCGGTGTCGACGGCGCGGCCAGGTTGCAGTGGATGCGCCTGGCCGAACTCGCCGACGGCTACAAGGATCTCATCACCGATGTGCTCGAACACCGGCGACGGCTGCCGGTGTTCTGAGCGTCAGCGCTGATCGTCGACGATCTCCACGTCGGCGTCGATATACGGTTGCACCGCATCGGTTTCCGGCGGCCGCGGCGCCTCGTCGAACAGCACGTCCGGCTCGGGGCGGTCGGCGTCGACCCGCGCGGCCGCCTCCTCGTCGCGGCGGGCCGCGGCGGCGGCCTCACGCATCTCGATGGCGTCGGTGATCCATTCGCCGATCTCGCGGGTCACCTCCGATACGGTGCCGGTGATGATGTTGGCGATATTGCCGACATGCTTGGCACCCGACGAGGTCAACTCCTGGATCAGATCCTTGTTGCTCTCGAATTTTCCGACCATCTACCCGCCCACTTCGCTCGGCTGCGCATCCTGCGGCTGCCGCATCACGATAACACCTGGCCGGGGCGTTTCCCCGACGAGCGCGGGCGGCAGGGCGAGCCGGAAGATCTTGGCCCAGACCTCGCCGACCTGCTTGCTCAGCGGACCGGTGTTGTAGGGCAGCCCGTACTTCTCGCACAGCGCGCGAACCTCGGGCGCGATCTCGGGATAGCGGTTGGCGGGCAGATCCGGGAACAGGTGGTGCTCGATCTGGTGCGACAGGTTGCCCGACAGGATGTGGAACAGCTTGGAGCCGGTGATGTTCGCCGAGCCCAGCATCTGCCGCACGTACCACTCGCCGCGGGTCTCGTTGGCGGTCTCCTCCTCGGTGAACGTCTGTACGCCGGAGGGGAAGTGGCCGCAGAAGATGATCGAGTACGCCCAGATGTTGCGAACGATGTTGGCGGTGGCGTTCCCGGCCAGGGTGGAGAAGAACAGCGGCCCGCTCAGCAGCGGGAACACGATGTAGTCCTTGAGCACCTGCTTACCGGCCTTGCGCCACTGGCCCTTGACCAGCCGCTTGATGTCGGACCACTTGCGCTTGCCCTGGAGGATGTTCTCGATCTCCAGGTCGTGGGCCATCACGCCCCACTCGAACAGCATCATGAGCAGGAAGGCGTACACCGGGTTGCCCAGGTAGTACGGATTCCACTTCTGGCCCTCGTCGATGCGCAGCACGCCGTAGCCGATGTCACGGTCGCGGCCGTGGATGTTGGTGTAGGTGTGGTGCATGTAGTTGTGCGAGTGCTTCCACTGGTCGGCCGGGCAGACCGTATCCCATTCGAACACCCGGGAATTCAGGCCCGGCTCCCGCATCCAGTCCCACTGGCCGTGCATGACGTTGTGGCCGATCTCCATGTTGTCCAGGATCTTGGAGATGCTCAGCGCGCCGACCCCGGCCAGCCAGAACGGGGGCAGGAAGCCCAGGTACATCAGGCCGCGCCCGGCGATCTCGAAGCCGCGCTGGGCCTTGATGATGGAGTAGATGTACTCGCGGTCGCGCTCGCCGAGGTCGGCGGTGATGCGCTCGCGCAGCGCGTCCAGCTGGCGGCCGATCTCCTCGACCTCCTGCGGGCTGAGCACGAGCGGGCCGTCCTTGGTTTCGGTGAGGATGGTCATATCGGGTTCCCCTCTCAGATTTCGATGTCCACGTCGCCGACCGCGGCGCTGATGCACAGCTGGATCGGCTGGTCGGGATCGTTGTGCAGTTCGCCGTTGCGCAGATCGCGGGTGCAGCCCGAGCGCTTGACCGCGGTGCAGGAGAAGCAGATCCCCATGCGGCAGCCGTATTCCGGTGTGAGACCGGCGTTCTCGGCCTGCTCGAGCAGGCTCGCGCCCGCGTTGTCCGAGCGCACCCCACTGGCGGAGAACGTCGTGGTGCCCTCGACCTCGTCGGGGTCGATCGGCGTGGTGGTGACGACGAACTCCTCGGTGTGCAGGCGGTCGGTCAGGTTCTCCGCCTCGAACACCGTGCGCACCGCGGTCATCAGCGCGGGCGGCCCGCACAGGAAGGTCTGCGCGTCCGCGAACCAGGGTGCGACGCGCTCCAGCTGGTCGTAGTCGAAGTAGCCGCTCACCAGCGGTTCGGCGCAGCTCCACGGCGCGCCGTCGAGCTGTTCGGCCAGCCCCAGCGACGGATAGCTCAGCGCGATGCGGAAATTGGGGTGGCGCTGGGCGATCGCGTCCAGCTCACCCCGGTGCGGCACCTCCTCGGGCGACTTCGCGTAGTGCAGGAACACCACCTTGCCCGCGTGGTTCTCCGCGGCCAGGGTGCGCAGCATCGACAGCACCGGGGTGATGCCGCTGCCGCCGCTGATCAGCAGGATCTTGTCCGGGCGCGGGTCGGGCAGGGCGAAGGAGCCCGCTGCCGGGGCCAGGTCGACGACCATGCCCGGCTTGGCGTTCCGGTGCAGGTAGCGCGAGACCAGGCCCTGCTCGTGGGCCTTGACGGTCAGCCGCACCAGCCGGTCGCGGTGGCCCTGCGGGTCCACGGGCGAATAGCAGCGCGTGTGTTTGACGCCGTCGATCAGCACGCCGATCTGCACGTACTGCCCGGCCCGATGACCGCTCCACTGTCGGTTCGGCCGCAGGGTCAGCGTGACCGATCCCGGTGTGGCGCGGCGCACGTCGATGACCTCCGCGCGCAGGTCGCGCAGGGTGAGCGTGGGCCGCACCAGCTCGAGATAGCGATCGATCGGGTGCGGCGAGGTCAGCGTCTGCACCAGGTCGATGAGTCCCACCATTACCGTCTCCCAAGACTGCTGTCATTCCGGTGTACATCTGTACACTCAGTTAGTGTGCCCGCTCGTACCTCAGTTATTCAACCTGCAGCGGATGTGACCGCCGTAACAGCCGAGTGAAGGAACCAATCGTGAACGGATGTATGCTCATCGAGATGAGCGAGCAGGTGGAGACTCGAATCGAGCGCAAGGAGCGCACCCGCCGGGCACTGCTGGACGGGACCCTCGCGCTCGCCGCCGATCGTGGCTTCGCCGCCCTCAGCCTCCGCGAGATCGCGCGGTCGGCCGGGATCGTGCCCACCGCCTTCTACCGGCACTTCGCCTCGCTCGACGAATTGGGCGCCAGCCTGGTCGACGAGGGCGTGCGCCAACTGCGGCTGGCGCTGCGGGAGATGCGCCGCACCCCCGACGCCCGCCTGGCCGAGACCGTGCGTTTCGTGTTCGCCCAGGTGACCGGGCGCGAGGACCTCTACGGCTTCCTGATCCGCGAGCGGCACGGCGGCTCGGCCGCCCTGCGCGGCGCCATCGCGGTCGAAATGCAGCTCATCACAAGGGAACTCGTGGTCGACCTGTCCCGCGTCCCCGCCCTGGACAGCTGGTCACCGGACGATCTGGAGCTGGCCGCCGACCTCATCGTCTCGACGGTCGCCAACCACATCGCCGACTACGTCTCCGCCCCCCGCGCGGACCGTCCCGGCCTCATCGAGCGCACGGTCCGCCAGGTCCGCCTCATCGCCCTGGGCATGGCGTCCTGGCGCTCGGCCTGAGCGCCATTCGCCTTCGGGCCGAGCCGGTCACATCCCTCGTGTCTCGCCACTCGCCTTCGGCCCCAGCCGCTTTCAGGAGGCCGCGTGGCACTCTCGCGCGTGGTCGAGCCAGGGCCGCTCGCGGTCCTCGGGGGTCATGGCGAGCAGGGCGTCGAGCTTCGCGCGGGCGGCGTCGTCGGCCGGGGTGTAGATCTGCACCCAGGAGCCCGCGATGGTGGGCAGGGACATGCTGGTGAGCACGACGTCGATGTCGCCGCCCGCCAGGTTGCGGATCATCCGGAACCGGCCCAGGGGTGAGGCGACGTCGTTGCGCGCCCACAGCGTGGCGAACAGCGGGCTGCGCTCGCAGAGGTCCTCGACGAACGCCGTCCACTGCGGATCGTGCAGATTCTTGACGTAGGCGCTGCGCAGGAAGCCGACCATGCGCGAAAGATGGTCCGGCCGACCGGGATACGGGTTGCAGCAGTCGGGCGTCAGGAAGACCCGGCGCAGCACATTGCGATCGCCCCGGGTGAACCCCGGCGTCAGCGCCTCGTAGGCCGCGTTGTGCGCGAGCACGTCGTAGCGCGCCGACAACAGCGCGGCGGGCAGCGGATCGAGCTGATCCAGGATCTCCTGCAACTCCTCCGGGATCACGTCCTCGGCGTGCCAGCTCGGCACGGTCGGCACATCCGCGAGCCGGTACAGATGCGCCCGCTCGACCGGATCCAACGCCAGCGTGCGCGCGATCGCGTCGAGCACCTGCACGCTGACATTGATGTCGCGGCCCTGTTCGAGCCAGGTGTACCAGGTGACCCCGACCCCGGCGAGCTGGGCGACCTCCTCGCGGCGCAATCCCGGTGTGCGACGGCGGGATCCGGCGGGCAGGCCGACCTCGGCGGGCGCGATGCGCGCGCGCCGCGATTTCAGGAACGCGCCCAACTCGCCGCGCCGCGCCTTGCGCACCTCGCGGGAATCGGCGGCGGGGGTCTCGATGGCGGTCACCCGACCATCGTCGCGCATCGCCCGGTCGGTATCCAGGTGCTGGCACTACCAGTATGAGCAGGCTCCTTCTACCAGGATCGGCCGCGGCGCAGGCTCGGTCCCATGACACAACCGCTGACCCAAGCCCCACCGTCACCGGCGGTCGGCGCACTCGACCCCGCGCCCCGGCGCGTCTACACCCTGCTCGCCGTCATCCTGCTCGGACAGTTCATGGCCGTGCTGGACGCCTCCATCGTCAATGTCGCCATCCCCTCGATCCGGACCTCGCTCGGCGCGACGGGGTCCGCGCTGCAACTGATCGTCTCCGGCTATGTGATCGCCTACGCGGTGCTCATGGTCACCGGCGCGCGGCTGGGCGATCGGTTCGGTCAGCGCACGATGTTCCTGACCGGGCTGGCGCTGTTCACGATCGCGTCGCTGGCGTGCGGACTGGCCTGGAACGCGGTGGCGCTCATCGGTTTCCGCTTCGCGCAGGGGGTGGGCGCGGCGGCGATGGTGCCGCAGATCATGACCCTGATCCAGAAGAACTTCACCGGCACCGCGCGGATGCGCGCGCTGTCGGCGTACGCGGCGGTCATCTCCGGCGGCATGGTGGTCGGGCAGATCGTCGGCGGGCTGATCGTCACCGCGGATATCGCCGAAACCGGTTGGCGCGGTGTGTTTCTGGTGAACGTCCCGATCGGCGTCGCCCTGCTCGCGGTCGCGCCGCGCCTGCTGCCCGCGGCGACCGCCCGGGTGGACCGGCGGCTGGATCTGGCCGGGCTCGCGGTGCTCACCCCCGCGGTGTTGCTGCTGGTGCTGCCGCTGGTGCTCGGTCACGAACAGCGCTGGCCCGCCTGGACCTGGTTCGCGATCGCCTGCGCCGCAATCGGTTTCGCCGGATTCGGCGCGGTCGAGCGGCTGGTGCACCGGCGCGGCGGGGAACCGTTGTTCGCCGACCGGGTGGTGCGCGCGCCGGGACTGGTGTGGGCGGCGCTGACCCTGATGGTGGTGATGACGACCTTCAGCGGCTGGCTGTTCCTCATGGCCATCCACGTACAGGGCACGCTCGGCTACTCGGCGCTGCACGCGGGCCTGCTGTTCGTGCCCATGGGCGTGACGTTCGCGCTGGCGAGCATGAACTGGAGCCGCGTCCCCGCGCGCTATCACGCGGCGATGATTCCCGCGGGACAGCTGTTCGCCGCGGCCACCATGGTCGCGCTCGGCGCGCTGGTGCGGTCGGGCCACGGCATGGGACCGGTCGAGCTGACGCTGACCGCCGCGACCGGCCTCGGCTACGGAATCGCGTTCAGCCCCTTGATGAATCGCGCCCTGAGCAAGGTTCCGCCGGTGCTGGCGGCCGACGCCAGCGGCATCCTGGCGACCGCCTCGCAGCTCGGCATGGTGCTGGGCGTGGCCGTCTTCGGCTCGATCTACCTGACGCTGGCCGGATCGGGAGCGGCGGCCGCCGCCGGAACCACCTCGATCGCCACCGGGGCGACGGTCGTGGTCGCCGCGGCGATCGCGAGCCGGGCGGTGCGCTGACCCGAACGGACAGAAGCGCACCCCGCGAACCTCCCGGATTCGCGAGGTGCACTTCCCGTATCCAAGATCGGCACCGAAGCGCCGGAGCCGATGATACGCAATGTCTCTGATTGTTTCTCGTTGAACGGGGAACTTGCTATGCACCCCGTTGCATAGGGTCGGCTTTGCCGATACCCTCACGCCATGGCCCTCGAGCACGCCCTGCTGGTATCGCTGACCGAGCGCGCCGGGTCGGGGTACGAGCTGGCGCAGCGCTTCGACAAGTCCATCGGCTTCTTCTGGAACGCCACCCACCAGCAGATCTACCGCGTCCTCAAGCGCATGGAGGAGCGGGGCTGGGTCGGCGGCCGGGCCGTCGCCCAGGCGGGCCGGCCGGACAAGAAGGTCTACACCGTCAGCCCCGCGGGCCGGGCCGAGTTGCGCCGCTGGATCGCCGAACCGACCGAGGACATCGGACCCATGCGCAGCGAACTCGGCGTGAAGGTCCGGGCCGCCGCGCACGGCGACGCGGCCGCGTTGTGCGCTGAGGTGGCCCGCCACCGCGAGCGGCACGCGCAGCGGCTAGAGGTGTACCGCCTCATCGAGAAGAAGGACTTCCCCGACCCCCACCGGCTCACCGGTTCCGCGCTGCATCAATATCTGGTGCTGCGCGGCGGGATTCGGGCCGAGACGGGCCTGATCGAATGGTGCGACGAGGTACTCGACGGCCTGCGCCGGGACCTGTCGCCGCAGCCTCCGACCGAAAGGTGACGCCATGTCGTCGCACGCCTACCCCCATCTGTTCGAGCCGCTGGACCTCGGGCACCTCACCCTGCGCAATCGCGTGGTCATGGGCTCGATGCACACCGGGCTCGAGGACCGGGCCTGGGACATCAACCGGCTGGCCGCCTACTTCGCCGAACGCGCCCGCGGCGGCGTCGGCCTGATCATCACCGGCGGATACGCGCCCAATCGGGAGGGCTGGCTGCTGCCGTTCGGGGCCAAGCTCACCAACAAGACCGAGGCGTACCGGCATCGGGCCGTCACCCGCGCGGTGCACGCCGAGGGCGGGCGCATCGCCCTGCAGATCCTGCACGCCGGGCGGTACGCCTATGTGCCGTTCAGTGTTTCGGCGTCGTCGATCAAGGCCCCGATCAATCCGTTCAAGCCGCGCAAGCTCTCCGACAAGGGCGTCGAGCGCACCATCGAGGACTACGTGCGCTGCGCGCGGCTGGCGAAGTTCGCGGGCTACGACGGCGTCGAGGTGATGGGCGGCGAGGGTTATCTGATCAACCAGTTCCTGGCCCCGCGCACCAACAAGCGCACCGACCGCTGGGGCGGCAGCGCGGCGAACCGGCGGCGCTTCGCCGTGGAGATCGTGCGGCGCATCCGCGCGGCCGTGGGCGCGGACTTCGTCATCGTCTTCCGGCTGTCCATGGCCGAATTCGTCGAGGAGGGTCAGACCGAGACCGAGATCCTCGCGCTGGCAACGGAATTGGAGCAGGCCGGGGTCAGCATCATCAACACCGACATCGGCTGGCACGAGGCGCGGGTGCCGACCATCGTGACCTCGGTGCCGCGCGCCGCCTTCGTCGAGTTCACCGCGAAGATCAAAGCGCGCGTGGGCGTTCCGGTGTGCGCGTCCAACCGCATCAACATGCCCGAGACCGCCGAGGAGATCCTCACCCGCGGCGACGCCGACCTGATCTCGCTGGCCCGCCCGCTGCTGGCCGACCCCGAGTGGGCGCGCAAGGCCGAGCAGACCCGCGAGGACGAGATCAACACCTGCATCGCCTGCAATCAGGCGTGCCTGGACCACGCGTTCGTGCACAAGACGGTCTCCTGCCTGCTCAATCCGCGCGCCGGGCACGAGACGGAGCTGGTGCTGTCGCCGACCCGGCGCACCAAGCGGATCGCCGTGGTGGGCGCGGGCCCCGCCGGGCTGTCGGCGGCGGTGAACCTGGCCGAACGCGGCCACAAGGTGGACCTGTTCGAGGCCGACGACAAGATCGGCGGCCAATTCGACATCGCGCGGCGGATTCCCGGCAAGGAGGAGTTCGGCGAGACCATCCGCTACTACACCCGCAAGCTGGAACTCAGCGGGGTGCGGGTGTTCCTGAACCGGCGGGTGAGCGCGGCGGAGCTGATCGAGGGGCGTTACGACCACGTCGTCCTGGCGACCGGGGTGCGGCCGCGCGTCCCCGACATCCCCGGCATCGATCATCCCAAGGTCCTCACCTACGCCGAGTTGGTCCGCGACGGCAAGCCGGTCGGCAGGAAGGTCGCCGTGATCGGCGCGGGCGGAATCGGTTACGACGTCAGCGAATTCCTCACCGTCGAGGGCCACCCCACGCTGAAACTCGACGAGTGGAAGGAGGAATGGGGCGTCCTCGCCGACGACCCCGACGCCCCCGGCCAGCTCACCACCCCCAAGCCGTCACCCGCCGCCCGCGAAGTCGTTCTGCTGCAACGCAAATCGGGCCCGTTCGGCAAGACCCTCGGCAAGACCAGCGGCTGGGTCCACCGCGCCGCCGTCAAGGCCAAGGGCGTCGAACAGATCGGCGGCGTCAACTACGAACGCATCGACGACCGCGGCCTGCACATCAGCTTCGGCGACAAGCGTTCTCGGGCCAGGGTCATCGAGTGTGACAACGTGATCGTCTGTGCCGGACAGGAATCCGTGCGGGAGCTGGAGGAGCCGTTGCGGACGGCGGGGGTGCGGGTGCATCTCATCGGCGGTGCTGAGCTGGCGGCGGAGTTGGACGCCAAGCGGGCGATCGATCAGGGGACGCGGCTGGCGGCGGCGTTGTGAGGGTGTCGGTGGACCGGGTGGGGGTGCCTGGGGATGAGAAGGCTTGGGGGGCATTGGGTTTCGTCGTCGATGATGAGGTTGTTCGGATCGGGTCGGTGGTCTGCGCCCTGGTGGGCCGAGCCGCCTGGGGTTTCGACCATCCCGCCGCCGACCCTGCCGCGCTGGGGATTCCCGTTCTCGAACCCCTCCGTCCCGGTGCGGCCCCGACACCACCGGCCCATCCCAACGGTGTAACCGCCATCGACCATCTCGTCTACTGGGTCCCCGATCTCGACCAGGCGGTCACCACCCTCAACAAGGTTCTGGACGTCCCCGAACCCCGCCGCCGCTTCCACCCCCGCGGCCCCTCCGGCCCCGAAATGGCCTTCTACCGAGTGGGCGACCCCTTCCTCGAGGTGGTCGGCGCGGGCGACCGACCCCCCACCCTCCCCGGCCTCGCGTTCAAATCCGCCGACCTCGACACCACCATCGCCCAGATCCGCAAAGCGGGCGGCCCCATCGGCGACCCCAAACCCGCCGTCCAAGGCGGCCGCATAGCCACCATCTGGCACGGCCACCTCGACTGGGGCCTGGCCATCATGGGCCCCTGACCCTCCCCCGGCCCACAACCTCAACGCACGGCAACCCAGCCGCACCCCTTATTCGGATCCGCACCCCTTGCATGGCCCTACAGAGGGTGCGGATTCGAATAAAGGGTGCGGCTGTGCTGCTTCAGCTGGAGGTGGTATGGCCTGGAGAAGGCTGGGCGGGTCAGTGGGTGGGGTTGGTGGGGTGGGGAGACGTGGGTAGGCTCCCCGGGCGTGAGCCTTCCCGCACCCACTGCCGAGAATCGTGCCGTTGTCACCGGAGCGTCGTCCGGGATCGGAACCGCGTTGGCCGAAGAGCTGGCGCGGCGCGGATATTCGCTGATCCTGGTGGCGCGGCGGGGTGAGTTGCTGGCCGAGTTGGCGCAGCGGCTGACCGAGCGTTACGGAGTCACCGCGGAGGTGCGGGCGGTGGATCTGTCGGATCGGGAGCAGCGCGCGCCGTTGAGCACCGAACTGGCCTCCCGCGATATCGCCGTCCTGTGCAACAACGCCGGGGTCGCCACCTTCGGGCCCGTCGCCGAACTCGACGCCGACTTCGAGCGGTCCATCATGGAGCTCAATGCCGTTGCGGTGCACGACCTTACGCTCGCCGTGCTGCCGGGCATGATCGAGCGCCGCGGCGGCGGCATCCTCATCACCGGTTCCGCGGCGGGCAATATGCCCATCCCCAACAACGCCACCTACGCCGCGAGCAAGGCGTTCACCAACAGCTTCTCCGAATCCCTACGCGGCGAGCTGACCGGCAGCGGCGTCCATGTCACCCTGCTGGCCCCGGGCCCGGTCCGCACCGACAACCCGGACCAGGAGGAGGTCAGTACCAAGATCCCCGAGTTCATCTGGGTCACCGCCGCCGCCACCGCCAAGATGTCCATCGACGCGCTGGCCCGCAACAAGATGCGCGTGGTTCCCGGCCTGATCAGCAAGGGAATGAGCGTCGCGGGGCAGTACGCGCCCCGTGCCATCACCGCACCCATCGTCGGCTCGTTCTACAAGAAGCTGGGAGGCTGATCACATTGGCGTCAGCGCGACGTCAAGACGCGCGCCGAGGATGTCAAGGACCCGTAACCACGAGATCCTTCCGAACGGAAGCGGCGTAGTCCTGAGGGTGGCCCCGCAGTGAGGAGAAAGCGGGGAACCCACAGGAGAAGCCGTGACGCTGCTCGAGATCTTCCCGTCCCTGCGCTCGGGAATGCCGTCTCCGCGAGTGGACACCTCGGTCTGGCCGTGCGAAACCCATTACGACGAGCTCGGCCGCATCACCGTCGCCGGCGTGGCCCTCGCCGACATCGCCGATCAGTACGGCACCCCGACCTACGTTCTGGACGAGACCGAGGTCCGCCGCCGCTGCCGCACCTACCGCAAGCACTTCCCGGACGCCGAGATCATCTACGCCGGCAAGGCGCTGCTCACCAGGACGGTGGCCCGGTGGATCGCCGAGGAGGGCCTGTCGCTGGACGTGTGTTCCGGCGGCGAACTGGCCATCGCCCTGGCCGCCGGGGTCGATCCGGCGCGAATCGTCCTGCACGGCACCGGAAAACCGTTCTGCGAACTGGAGGCCGCCGTCGCCGCGGGCGTCGGCCGCATCGTCGTCGACTCGCTCGCCGAGATCACCCTGTTGGCCGCGCTCGCCACCGCGCCCCAGCAGGTCCTGCTCCGGCTCTCCCCCGGCATCGACGTGCCCGGCCACCCGGCCGTCCGCACCGGCGCGACCGACCAGAAGTTCGGCCTCCCGCTGGGCAGCCCGCAGGCCCGCGAGGCCGTGGAACGCGTTCTGCGCCAACCGAATCTGCGCCTCGTCGGCTTCCACTGCCACCTCGGCTCACAGATCCACGACCCCGACTTCTACGGCGAGGCGATCCGCCGCTTGGTCGCCGAGCTGGCCCGCGTCCGCCACGACCACGGCGTCACCCTCACCGAACTCGACCTCGGCGGCGGCCACGCGGTCGCCTACCGCCGCGGCGACCCCGAGCTGAACCTGGCCGAACTCGCCGACATCATCGACGACGCCCTCGACGCCGCCTGCGCCCGCACCCACCATCCCCGCCCGCACATCGCCATGGAACCCGGCCGCGCCATCGTCGCCCACGCGGGCGTCACCCTCTACCGCGTCATGGCGATCAAGCACATCGACAACGGCCACACCTACGTGATCGTCGACGGCGGCATGAACGACAACCCCCGCGTCGCCCTCTACGACGCCCGTTACGACGCCGTCGTCGCCAGCCGCCACCCCACCGGCCCGCACCTGACCGCCACCGTCGCGGGCCGCTACTGCGAGGCGGGCGACATCCTCGCCCGCGACATCCGCCTCCCCGCCGACCTCCGCCCCGGCGAGGTGCTCGCCGTCCCCAGCACGGGCGCCTACCACCACAGCCTCGCCTCGTCCTACAACGGCGTCGGCAGGCCGCCGATCGTGTCGGTGTACGAGGGGCGGTTGCGGGAGATGGTGCGCCGGGAGACGTACGGCGATTTGATGTCGCGCGATTTGGGCTGAGGCGCAACAGGGTTTCGGAGAAACGTACCGATCACGAATGGGCTCCGGAGGAGTGGAATCCCAGGCCGCCGCGCAGTACGCCGGTCGGGGTCAAGGGACCGCCGGTAGTGTCGACGCTTCCGTAGCGATAGATGATGGGTATTCCGCCCACCGAATTTCGGAGGGGGGTCGCGTAGGTTCCATTCGAGACGAATTGGCCGACCGCAGGAGCTGTTATTCGGTTTCGGACCGAGAGGTAGTACCACATCGCCGTCCCCGCGGCTCCGCCCGCGAGGCCCGCCGCCGCGTATTCGAGGGCGGCTCTGTCGTCGCCGGAGAAGCTTTCGTCGGCATCGGCGCACTCGTCGTCATCGAGGCGTTTTCCGGTTACCGCGTCGGCGCAGACCGCAGCGTAATCTACCGGATCCGCCTGGGCGGTGGGCGGGATGGTCGTCGTGGTCGTCGTCGTGGTTGGTGTCGGCCTCGCGGTCGGGGATTGCACGAGATTTCGCGTCGGGGCCGGCGGCGTCGATTTCGAGGTGGCGGTCGATTCCGGCGAAATCGGTACCGTACAGCCCGCCGCGAGATACAGGCTCGCAACCGCGGGAACCAAAGCCAATACGGGCACCACGCCGTGCTTCCTACAGCCAGCCACGAGAGGTTCGTCTCCCATTCCGATCGACACGCTGAACGGGACAATCATGGTCTGGCGCTGCGAATTTGGCAATAAACCAGTTATGGAAATACAAACCGGCCCGTCGTTACTCGACCGGGTTCGATTTCCTCGTCGACCGGAGGGACGAGTTCCTGGTCCCCTACCGCCGACGAGTGCCGAATATGCTGCGGCTGATTTCCCGGCCCGCGGCGCTCGCGGCCGAACGCAGGAAACTCTTGACGGCCGGGTTGCTCATGATGCGGTCGGCGGCGGACGGCTCGTCTCGGGCCTGGGGTGGGGAATCGGGCTGGGCGGCAGCGACTTTCGCGGACAGGGCCTCGTAGGCCGATTCTCGATCGATCGTTTCGCCGTACTTGGTGTACAGCGGGCTCGCCTGGGCTCGTGACCGTATCTCGTCCGCGCCGAGGGCGCCCATGAGGGAGCGCGGTGGGCGCAGGCGGGTCCAGGCGACGGGGGTGGGGGCGCCCTGTTCGGACAGCACCGTGACGATCGCCTCGCCGATGCCGAGGGAGGTCAGGGCCTGTTCGAGGTCGTAGACGTCGGTTTTGGGGTAGGTGCGTACGGTTTTGGTCAGGGCCTTCTGGTCGTCGGGGGTGAAGGCTCGTAGCGCGTGCTGGACGCGCGCGCCGAGTTGGGAGAGCACCTGATTGGGGATGTCGGTGGGGAGTTGGGTGCAGAAGAAGACGCCGACGCCCTTGGAGCGGATGAGTTTCACCGTCTGCTCCACCTGATCGAGGAACGCCTTGGAGGCGCCGTCGAAAAGCAGATGAGCCTCGTCGAAGATGAAAACGAGTTCGGGCTTGTCGACATCGCCGACCTCCGGCAGGGTCTGGAACAGATCCGCCAGCACCCACATCAGGAATGTCGAGAACAGCACCGGCCGCGCCGCCTGCGTGCCCAATTCGAACAGCGTGATCACGCCCTGCCCGTCCACCGTGCGCAGCAGGTCGGCCGGATCGAGTTCGGGCTCACCGAAGAACGTGTCCCCGCCCTCGCCCTCCAGATTGACCAGCGACCGCAGGATCACCCCGGCCGTCGCGGCCGACACCCCGCCGATCCCCTTCAGATCCTCCTTGCCCTCGGCGCTGGTGAGGTGCTGGATGACCGATCGCAGATCCTTCAGATCCAGCAGCCCGAGTCCGCGTTTGTCGGCCCAGTCGAAGATCAGCCCGAGGGTCGATTCCTGAGTCGCGTTGAGCCCCAATACCTTACTGAGCAGCACGGGACCGAAGGAGGTGATCGTCGCGCGGATCGGCACCCCGATGCCCTCGGTGCCGAGGGATACGAACTCGGTCGGGAAACCGGCCGGGGCCCAGTCGGCGGCGCCGGTCTGCGCCGCGCGGGCCTTCGTTTTCTCCTCGGCGACACCGGGATTCGACAGTCCCGACAGGTCGCCCTTGATATCGGCCAGCACCACCGGCACCCCGGCCGCCGACAACTGCTCGGCGATCCCCTGCAAGGTCTTGGTCTTCCCGGTTCCGGTCGCCCCCGCGACCAGCCCGTGCCGATTGATCGTCCGCAACGGAATACGCACGCGCGCATCGGAATTCACTCGCACGTCGACCATCACCGCACCGAGCTCCAGCGCCGCACCCTCGGCCGCATACCCCGTGGCGATCCGCAGCGCTGCGGCATCGGAATCCGTTGCGGCAGCGCCCGATTTGCTCTCAGGTATCGCCGACGACTCCGAAACCTCCTCGGCTTCAGAGGAATTCGAAGAGACCTCGCCCGCCGCCTCCCGCTCCGCAGCCTCCGCCGCGGCCTGCGCTTCCGCCGCCACCCGAGCCGCCTCCTCGGCCGCCTTGCGGGCCGCCGCCGCCCGTTCCTGGGGAGTAGTCATCGCCGATCCTCCATCCGCCCTGCCAACTGCGCGCCAACATTGCCGATCTACCTGGACCAAGCTCGAATCCTGGCCACACCATATCGAACGCAGTGGGTAAACCCGGCAGGTCAACCCAGTAATGTGGCCCGGGTGTCCGACAAACTCATGGAGTCGAAGTTGGTGCTTGCGATACGCCGCAATCCGATGCCTCGGTCGAGCGTGACCTCGGGGTGTCACCGATGAGCGACAAACTCATGGTGTGGATCGACTGCGAGATGACCGGTCTGCGCCTCGACAGCGACAAGCTGATCGAAGTGGCCGCACTCGTGACCGACAGCGACCTCAACATTCTCGGTGACGGCGTGGACATCGTCATTCACGCCGACGACGACGCCCTGGCCGCGATGCCGCCCGTCGTGCAGGAGATGCACGCCCGTTCCGGGCTCACCGACGAGGTGCGGCGCTCCACCGTCACCCTGGCCGAGGCCGAGCAGCAGGTCCTGGACTACGTCAAGAAGTGGGTTCCCACCCCCGGCACGGTCCCGCTGGCGGGCAACTCCATCGCCACCGACCGCGGCTTCCTCGCCCGCGACATGCCCGACCTCGATTCCTACCTGCAGTACCGCATGATCGATGTCAGCTCGATCAAGGAACTGTGCCGCCGCTGGTACCCCCGCATCTACTTCGGCCAGCCCGAGAAGGGCCTCACCCATCGCGCCCTGGCCGACATCAAGGAATCCATCCGCGAACTCGAGTACTACCGCCGCACCGCCTTCGTCGCACCCCCCGGCCCCTCGACCGCCGAGATCGCCGCCGTGGCGACCCGCCTCGCCACCCCCACAACCGGCGCTGACCAGGCCGATTAGGTCACGAACCGGAACAGGCGTTACGATCTAGCGCGCCGGGTCTCCCGGTGATGGTGAGCGTAGTTCAGTTGGTAGAGCACCAGGTTGTGATCCTGGCTGTCGCGGGTTCGAGTCCCGTCGCTCACCCTGATGGCCCAGGCCGGACCGAGTCCGACCTGGGCCATTCTCGTTCAGTCTCCCTTGAACCAGAGGTAGCCGCGCTGGCGAATCGCCGATTCCGCCGCCCGGATCAGGACCGCGATCAGCTGCGCATCCTTCTCGTCGGTAGGCGGGAAAGCCTTCAGCTCCTCGATCAACTGCCTCAGCTGCTTGGTGTTGAACATCGTGTCCGCATGCGAATGAACCCCTCGTGCCAGTGACGCTTGCGGTGCGCGAGCAATGAAATCGCTGACCGCCTCATCGTCGTACCCTGATACTTCTTCCACTTTCTCGTTCACCTGGTTGTGGACAGACACGCCGATCCCCAAAGCATCCTCCTATTCCACGGGGAACATCGATATAACCGCTCCCCACCTGTCAGTGATCACCTTGTATTTCGTCGTCGGGCGACCTCCGGCACGCGGCGAAAGGTTGCCGACCACGCGACCCGCGTCCACCTCACGCTCGTAGTTGCCGTCATCATTGGGACCACGGGCCGTAATGCCGTCGGAGGCTTCCACAAGGGCATCAGGATCTTCGCCCTCGAGAAAGGTGCTCTTGGTCGGATTCAGCTCGGCTCCTCCCGGAAAATGCCTGCCTCGGACGTACTTCTCACCCGCATCCGTCAACCCCGCCTCCGGAACCTCCGGAGCAAGCGGCAGATCCTCATACCGAGTGGCACTGACCTGCCCACCCTCCTGAATCTGCTGAATAGCCAGCGAAAGAATCCCCGCGATCGCCGACCGAATATCGAGACTCTCCACGGCCTTGAACGCCAGGCATCCGGCCGCCGCACTCCCGACAATGATGAGCAACCGGCTGTCCCGCACCAGATCATGCAGAATCTTCGCCGCGCGAGCGACCGCCGCCGCACCGGAGGCGGTACCCACGGCGGCGGTGGCCTCCTCCGGCCCGAGGGCGGCCAGGCCCGCGGTCGCGACCAGTTCGATCGTCATCGCCACCACGGTGAACCCGACGGCGAGCGCCAGATCCCGCTTCACATCCGACAGCGCGCTGTCCACACCGCCGCGCAATTCGGTCAACGCCTGTCGATGATCGGCGACCGGAACGGCGAGGCTGCCCGGGAAGGCCGCGAGCGCGTGGGCGCCGCTGCCCAGCGTCGTGAAGTGCTCGTTGATATGGGTGACGTCCCGGGCCTGCAACTCGTCGAACATTCCGGCGACCGACCTCAGGCGAGCCTCGGCGCCCATCACGGTCGCGTGCGCGGCGAATGCCTTCCAGGCGTCGGCCGCCACTCCCAGTTTGCGGCTGTCGCCGTCGGGAATCGGAAGGCCCACCTGCTCCAGCAGACCGGGGATATTGGTGTCCAGCCCCTTGCCGTTGCTCCCGGCGGAGGGAACCGTCTGCTGCACGGTGACCGTCGGCGAGAACGCCGGAGCGGGCTTGGTCGGCGGATCGCCCTTGTTCGGATTCCGATCGGCCTTCCAATTCGCCATCGCCCAGTTGTGCCCGGCGGCGTAGAGCAGATCGCCGAAATGATACAGCGCCCCAACATAATTCGTGGCGTACTGATCGAAAGACCTGGCGTGCTGGTCGTATTCACGGGCCCAGCCGACGACCGCGTCGTAATGGCCCGCCATTCCCCCACAGCCGTCGAGACTTCCGCGCAGGGCATTCACCGGAGCCTCCAGATCGTGCGCCAACTGCTGGCACGCCCTGGCCGCGTCGTAATAGACCTGCGGATCGACCGACGGCACCTCAGCCCCCGCCCAGCATCTTGTCGTTGACGTCCTGCGCCTCGCTGTAGTGGCCGTGCGCCTGCCTGGCCAACGCGCTCATCTCGCTGATCCCGGCGACGAATTCGGCTGCGCCCGCGGCCCATTCGCGATGTGCGGTCCGGTGCGCCTCGGCGGCGACGCCGGTCCACGATCCGGCGTGCACGGCGGCCACCTTCCGATCGAGCGTGGCGAGATGGTCGTTGACGAACCCCGCCAGACCCGACAGCCGCGCCACGACGCTCTCGAGCCGGTCCAGGTCGACGTCGAACGCCTCGCTCACGACAGATCCAGGCTCGACACCTCGGCGGCGAACTGATTGTCGTGCGCCGCATAGGTTTCCGCGGTGACGCCCACGGACGCCGCCAGCGTGCCGAGCGCCTCGATGATCCGCTGCCCGCCGTCCCGGCATTCGTCCCAGCCCTCGGCGAAACTGGCGGCGGCCGTCCCGGTCCAACCGCTCTCGGTCAACGCGGTCACCTCCCGGCTCGCGTCGGCCAGGGCCGACCGCAGGATATCGGCGAGGTCGTACGCGTACTTGCCCAGCTTCGCGACCTCGTCCGGCACGACCGACAGATCCGGGTTCCCCCCGCCCTCGCTCATGACCATCGATCCTAATGCCCCGCCCCAACGCGCCCGGCCCGTTCGCCACGCCGAAGGACTCGATCCGAACCCCCCACGAATGGGACAATCGCCCTACCGCGAGCGAGTGAGCGGCGACGATTGGAATGGCCCATGAAGACCAGGACCGGATCCGTACTTCTGCTCATCTGGCTGGTGGTGGGGTTCATCGCCGCGGCGCAGCGGCACTACTTCGACAGCGGGCCGATCACCTGTGCGAGCTTCGGGAATATCGCGTTGACGATCGTGTCGGGGCCGCTCAACTACATGGGTGTGAATCCGCATCTGGGCAATTGCGAACTGCCACAGCCGAGTCAGTGAGCGGTATCACCGGTGTCCCTCGCGTCCCCTCCGGAGCGCGAGGGCCCCGGCCTCACACCATATTTTGCCAGAAAGTTGCTGGATACTCGGGTGGTTCGCCGGAAGTCGACGGTCGGCGCGGCGGGTCGCGGTACACTTCCATTTGAAATGATGATGCTTCACCTGCCGTCCCGCAGCCCGGAGACCCGTGAACCATTGTGCCGCAACGATATTGCGCGGCGGCCGCCGACGGGTCAGCGGTCGGCGTTGCCCGCCTTCCACTCCGGCCACGGGATGTTCCAGTCGCCGAGGCCGTCGACGCCGGACAGGGTGCCCGCCACGGTGTTCTTCACGATCGCGATATCGCCGCGCTTGGCGGTCTCGTAGACCCAGCGCGCGTCCGCGGGGCTGAGGTTCAGGCAGCCGTGGCTGGTGTTGGTGTAGCCCTGCTGGCCGACCGACCAGGGGGCGGAGTGCATGAAGATGCCGCTGTAGGACATGCGGGTGGCCCAGTCGACGGGGGTGCGGTAGCCGTTGGGGCCGGTGGCCGCGACGCCGTAGGTGGAGGAATCCATGATCATGTGGTCGAAGCGGTCGCTGAGGATGTAGACGCCGTTGTCGGTGGGCGAGGAGTTCTTGCCCATCGAGGTCGGCATCGTGCGGATCACCTCGCCGTTGCGCTCGACGGTCACCATCTTGGTGTCGTCGTCGGCGGTGAAGACGACCGCGTCGCCGACGGTGAAGGTGGAGTGGATGCTGGTGTCGCCGACCAGGCCGTTGCCGAGGTCGCGGCCGTAGGTGTTCACGTCGATGGTGACGCGGGTGCCCGGCTGCCAGAAGTGTTCGGGGCGCCAGCGCACCTCGCGGTTGTTCACCCAGTAGAAGGCGCCCTCCACCGGCGGCACCGTGGTGATCTTGATCGCATCCTGCGCGGCGCGTCGATCCGGGATGTTCTCGTCGAACTGGACGGCCACCGGCTGGCCGATGCCGACCACCTCCTCGTCGGCGGGCAACAGCCACGGATGGGTCTTGCTGCGCGGGGTGATCGTCGTGAAATTGACTGCGCTGGAAGACTTTCCGCCCAGTCCGACCGCCTCGGCCTGCAACCGGTAGCTCCGCCCGAACGCCAGCGGCTCGGCCACCGTCCACGACCGTCCGTCCGGCGCCATCCGCCCCGGCACCTCCCCGTCCGGGCCCGACAGCGTCACCCCCGCCAGCTGTCCGTCGTCCACCCGCACCAGCAGCGGATCCCCCGCCGCGACCCCGACCGCCCCATCGGGCACCGGCGTGACCAGCTTGGGCCGCATGAGCTCCCCGACCGGCGGCCCCTGCGGTACGGGCCCGGCCTCGCTCGCGCCCGAGTTGTTGCACCCGGTCGCGGCCAGCGCCACCACCGCGAGAACCGCCATCGCGCCGAACGGCCCCCGAGACCGCCGCCGCACCCGCCATATGCTCATGTCCAACCCCGATTCCCTGCCTCACGCGCACCGAGCCCGCACCCGCCACGCTGGACGATCCCACCGGGATCACCCGAGACCACGTCCGATCATTTTGCCAGCACGCGGGCCACCGAGACACCCGACACACCAGATCCGCCACCCCCTACATCCCGCCCACGGGCACGCTCGTTAACACCCTCGCGCGTACCACCCCTGACCAGGGGATTTCACGTTCGCCGGGCTTGCCTGTTATGGTTTTCCCCGCACCGGACGGAAGCTTTCACTTCCTCCGGGTGACACCAGCGCCATTAGCTCAATTGGCAGAGCAGCTGACTCTTAATCAGCGGGTTCGGGGTTCGAGTCCCTGATGGCGCACCTTTCAACAGCGCGAACAGATCATGAAGCAAGATCGGGATCGCGTCCAGTCCATGTTTCGCCCACCGGTTTCCGCATAGTCCCGCGCGAACCGCTTCAGCGCGGGCCTCGGACCGCTGGCACTGGCCATTGTCACACTCAATTACGTCGTCGCGGTCGCGATGACTCGCAGTCCCCGGTCAATACAGATCGATGCGCGCTTGACCCGGAGTAGTTCGGAGAGGGCCTTCAGCCGGAGGGCGGCAATATCATCCCATGCAGCCGGGATCGTCTGAGCCCCAAATGGTTTCGTCCAATCCGCTGGTGACTTCGACGCGTTTGTTAGGGCGGTGCTGGACCCGGTCGGGGCGAGGGTTCCGTTAGTGGTCGGGGCCGGTTCGGTTCACGGGGCGGACCGATCGTTGCTCCGGCGCGAGCGGCCCGGGCACAGTGAGGAGGTCCGACTACTCAGTCCCAGGGGGGAACGATGACTACTCAGGAACCGCGCGTGCGGCGCTACTTCGTCCAGGTCGCGGCGGACAGTGCCACCGCGATGCGCGCGCTGGCCGGGCGCGGGCTCGACTTGTTCGGGGCGACGGTGGCCGCGACGGATGACGCGATAACCATCGACGGGTACCTGTCCGTCGACGAGATCGCCGGTCTCGCGGAGGACGGCTACACCGTCACCGTCCGTGCGGTGACCGAACGCGCGCCGTTGGAAATCGCCCCACCGATCGACTGGGCGGCGGTGCCGCTGGACACCCCGGCGCTCGCCGTCCCCTCCGGGTACCTGACCTACAACACCGTCGAGGGCTGGATCGGCTACCTGGCGAATATCAACTCCTCGTTCTGCTCGGCCATCGAGTTGCCGCTGAAATCGGTGGAGGGCAGGACGATTCACGCGCTGCGGGTCCGCGCCGGGGACCGGGTGGAGCGCGAGGGGGTGCTGTTGCTCGGCGGGGTGCACGCGCGCGAACTCGTCAACACCGACTTGCTGGCCACCTGGATGTCGTATCTGACCTACTCCTACCGGACCGGAACCGACCTGACGTTCGGGTCGGTCACCTACAGCATCGATACCGTGCGGCTGCTGCTGGAGTCGGTGGACCTCTTCATCGTCCCGCTGGTCAACCCGGACGGGCGCGAATACGTGATGTCCACCGACCCCATGTGGCGCAAGAATCGCTCCTACAATGCCGGAACCGACTGCCGCGGTGTCGATCTCAACCGAAACTACGACTTCCTGTTCGACAGCGGGATCGGCACCAGCTCCAGCCCGTGCGATTCCAACATCTACCGCGGGCCCTACGCGTTCTCCGAACCGGAGACCCGCAACATCCGCTGGCTGCTCAACACCTTCATGCACATCAGCGGAGTGCTGGACATGCACTCCTACAGCGAGGTCATCGGCCACCCGTGGGGGGACGACGACAACCAGACAACCGACCCGGCGATGAACTTCCGGGTTCCCAACCCCGACCGGGGAAGGACGGGCGACGATCTGTACCGCGAATACATCCCCGCCGCGGACCTGGACTGGTACAAGCACACCGGAGACCGGATACGCGACGCCATCGCCAAGGTGCGCGGCCACGTCTACACCGTCCAGCAGACCGCCGGACCCTCACCGCTCTACCCTGTCTCGGGCGCGGTGGACGACTACTCCTACTCCCGCCACTTCGTCGACCCGAGCCTGCGCAATATCCGCGCCCTCACCATCGAAACCGCCACCGAATTCCAGCCTCCGTACGAGGAAGCCCAGCAGGTCATCCAGGAGAACTTCCCAGCGCTGATGGAATTCTGCCTCGCCATCATGTGCTCCGGCAGCGGCGCTGCCGCCATGCGCATCACGCTCGACCGCCACCTCCCCGAGACCGGCGCGGCGCGGCGAGCCTACGACCAGCTCATGGGACTGGCTCCCCGAATCCTGGAAGCCCTTGCCGCCCAACCGGATATGCGCGCAGCGGCCGCCAAGGCCCTGGCGCATCTCGCCGACCAGCAAGCCCACGATCATGACCCGGTGCTCGACGAGGCGACCGTCGCCACGCTCAGCCCCGTCGCGCGCTACCTCTCCCGGGCGATCCCCGAAACGCAACGCTCGCTCGCCATGTTGACCACCCTGGCGAATGACGCCGTCGGCCAGCCGATGAGCCGAGCCTTGAAGGGGTAGGGGGCTGCCCTCCCTCGAATGTGCTTCTGGCCCCGCTGATTTCGGAGAAGGCATCGCTCCGAGGTCCGCGGGTCTGGGCGCATCCGGCGTCCGCGTACACAGGCGGATCCGCTCGCACCCGGCTTCGACCTCGAGTTCGGCGTCGTTGGCCACACCTTCCACAAAACGCCGAGGGCGAATGTACCGTGTGGCTAGGCGGCGAATCCTGTTGTCGCTCATCGGGCTAGCGGACGATAGCTGGGCTACGCACAGTTGAGTACCACCGAGGAGGAGCTCCCCATGGTGACCATCATCGGCGGCGGCATCGCCGGATCCGCCCTCGCTGGCGCTCTCGCTCGCCGGGGGGATCGCCAGGTCACGCTGTTCGAGCAGCAGCGGCCCGGCCCGCGGGGCGCGTTTCTGTTCGTCGACGGGCGCGGCCATGAGGCGCTTCATCACCTCGGAGTCGATCAGGAGGTACTCGATGCCGCGTCCTTCCCCGTCCACGCCCTGCACTATGCCGACAGTCGCGGGCGGGGCGCCTCGATGAGTCGGGGGCATCGGTTCTGGTTGCGCGCGGCGCTCATGGAGATTCTCGACGACTTCGTCGCGCGGTCCGGAGCCGAATTGCGTTACGGCAGTGCCGTCACCGACATCGCTCTCGCCGAGGGCACGCCCGTCGTGCGGTTCGGTGACGAGACCGTCCCGCTTGCCGATGATCACGTGATCGGCGCCGATGGCATCGACTCCGTGGTGCGCGCGCACCTCGAACCGCATCGCGTTCCCGAATACGCCGGTGATGTCGTGCTCTACGGGCGCGCCACCGTCGCTATGGAACTCGACTCCGACCCCCAGGTCCTGCACTTCTTCGCCGAAGTCGCCGAAAACGGTGCTCCCGGAGCCACTTTCGGCCATATCTGGCGAGCCGACGACCATCCCATGTGGTTCATCCGACTCCCCCGCGAACCGCTCCGCGACACCGACGACCTCGGCATGCGGCCGGTCGACGAATGGGCCGACGCCGTCCGCGCGGCCACGCCCTCCATTCCGAACCTCACCAATACCCTGCTCTCCCATACCGATCGGGTGCATGTCTCCAACGCGCGCACCGTTCCGCTCGAGTCCGCCGCCACCCCGGATCCGCGCGTTGTGCTGATCGGAGACGCCGATCATGCCATCACCCCGGCCGCCGGTGTCGGCGCACGCGACGCGCTCGAGGACGCCGCGGCCGTCTTCGACGCCCTCACCGCCGGAGAGTCGCCCGCGAATGCGATGGCGCAGCGGCGGATTCGGATCCTCGAAGACCGCGCCCGCGCACTTCGCGCCCGCGCCAACCGTTGACCGGCCCTACCCTTCGCCGTCCTTCAGCACCTGCTCCAGCAGGTGATTGTCCGCGCCGATGGCGCGCGCGGCGGGGAGGGGTGGGGGCGCTTGCCGTCGAAGGAGAGGGGGAGGCCGACGAGGGGGATTTCGTCGGGGGTGGGGGTGCCGAGGATTCGCAGGGCTCGGGTTTGTTCGTGGGCGACTATTTCGGCGGTGTTCTGGGTGGAGGCTACCGGGATGCCCGCGGATTGGAGGATGTGTTGCCAGTGGGCTCGGGGGGCGGTCGCGATTCGCTCTCCGATGAGGTGGTCGATGGCGGCGCGGTGGGTCAATCGTGCGGCGTTGGTGGCGAATCGGGGGTCGGTGGCCCATCGACCGATTCAACGACATGATCAACGGCAGCAAACGCAACGCCCGCAAGGGCTTTGGCCCGCGTGGCTCACTGATGCCGGTTTCGGTCACGCGGCCCCACTGACCGCTCATCCCGCCGATCCGCGAATTCAGTCCCCCCGCGCCAACTCCGGATGCGCCCGCCCAGCCACCAACGGCAGATCCACCCCCGACTTGATCCCCACCCCCGCCGCACACACATACGGAATCGAGTTCACACAATGATTAGCCGTAGCCACAATCCCCGGATTCCGCCGCAACCCCTCCGCCACCGACGCCGGCTGCCACCCCCGAATCACCACGAACGTATCCGGATCCCCCTTGATCTCGATCTCGTACCGCTCTCCCTCCGCCCCGAACCCCCACCCGGCTTCCAAATTCTCCTCTCCCATAAGCCAATTCACCGCGATCCGCACCACCACCCGATCCGCCACCACCGCATCCCACACGAACCGCTGCGCGGCGACCTGCCCGGCCTCGAGCACCCCCAGCGGCGAGTCGATCGGACCGGTCGCCACCCCGACCTCGTGTGACGTCCGAATCTCCGCCTCCGCGAAACCCAAAGCGTCCAAACACATTCGGGCGGACTGCGTGAACCCGCCGCTCAACAGCCCCAGCATCGGCGACTCCCGCGCCTGCTCCGGCGTCCCCCCGAACCCCATCACCGAACGCAACACATCGGGAGCGTCATAGGTCCGCATATCCGAAAACTCCTCGGACCGAACGAAAGTCACCGATGACGACATCGCCGACAACACCAGCGGATGCACATCGGTCGTCCCGCCCGGATTGATCCCGATGCCGTGCAGAGTGACACCGCCGTCGACGCACGCCTGCGCCAGTTTCGCGTCCCGCTCACTCGGATAGAACCACCCCACCGGCGTGACGACGTTCTTACCCGACCGCAGAATCCGCGCCACCTCGCGCGCGTTCGGAATCAACGGCGCGTAGACCACCGCGTCCGCGTCGAGCGCGAGAATCGCCTCGACGTCATTGGTGGCGATCACACCCAGCGGCGCGCCACCCAGAATCTCGCCGACATCCTTGCCGCTCTTGTCCTCGGAATACACATAGCACCCGACGAGCTCGAGTTCGGGATGCGCGAGCACCGCCTCGATCGCGGCCTTGCCCACGCCGCCCGTGGCCCATTGGACAACCCGCAACACAGGGCCTCCTCGAAAGCACCGATGAGAGCCGCTCCCTCACCGCCGCCGAGTCTCGCAACCGGCCCACGGCCCTGGCAATCGGCTATTCCACTTTCGGAAGATGACGGCCGAACCACGCGATCAACCCCGCGTCCACCGCCCGAGCCACCGGCAGCTGCGGCGCGGGCTCGATACCCGGCTCGTCGGCGAGCGGATGCGCCAACCCGGGCACCGACAGCAACTCGGCCCGATCCCCCAACGCCCGCGCCAGCTCCACCGCGTCCGCCCGCAACGCCGGATGATCCCGCTCCCCACTGACGATCAACAACGGCGCCCCGATATCACCCGCCCGCGCGACGAAATCCAACCCCTCGACAACCGCCTCGGACTCCGCGTCATACGGATAAGGCCCCGGAAACAGATCCACCACCGACCGCATCCGAATCGCGGCATTCACCACCGCCCCCGCGAAAACCGCGATCGGAGAATCCACCAACACCCGCAGCGCCACCGCCCCACCCAACGACCCCCCGAGCACCCCGATCGGCCCGTCCCCCACCGGAAACCGCTCCCGAATCTCCGCCAACGCCGCCGGAAACTCCGCACTCGCCTGCCGCACGAACGGCGCCAAATACGCCAACAACGGATCCTCCCGAGCCAACGCGACCACCGCATCAACCCGCCCATCCACCATCCGCGCCCCACACATAGGCATCCCCAAATGCACCCGCCAAGCAGCCAACCCATTCATCGGCAACGCCGCCGCGAACGCCCCATCCGACCGAGGCGCATCAAGCATGTGCCAACTGACAACCAACGGCGCGACACCCCCACCCACAGGCGGCAACGCGGTGAACGGCACGCCCGCGGCGGTACCGGTGATCGGTGCGGTCATAACGCCCACGGTAGGGGGTGCGAGCCGGGGCCCGAACCCGGTTACGCCACAAGCGAAATCACCGCACCTCGTGTTCCAATGGTCCCTCTACCAACGGATCGACTCCCATGACCACAACCGAGACCACATCGGCGACCCGAACCTACCTCGCCTCCCGCGGACTGGCCCTGACCGGCGGTTCGGTGGCCGAGGCCGTACTTCCGCTGATCGTGGTGGTCACCCTGCGCGGCGGCACGTCGGCGGTGGGCGCCGTGACAGCCACGATGCTCACCGTCGGCCTGGTCACCCGAATCCCGCTCGCGTCCTGGGTCGACAGCCGGAAGCGGCACATCACCGTCCAGGCTCTCGCTCAGATCCTCGCGGCGGCGTCCGCGTGCCTGATCCCGTTGCTGTGGTGGTCCCGAATGCTCACCCTGCCCACGCTTCTGGCGTCGGTGGTGGTGGTCGTGTCCACGAAGACGCTGGTGGCGAGCTGCGGTCACTCGACGCTCAACAGCGTGGTGCCCCCACGGCGACGCACCCGAGCGGTGGGCGCGCTCAACAGCATGAGCAGCGCCGCGGACATCGTCGGCAGTTCCGCCGGTCCCGCCCTGACGAGACTTGTTCCGGCACCGGCGATTTTGCTGGTCGACGCGGCATTGAACCTGCTCTCGGCCGCGTTGCTGTGGCCACTACGCTTCGTCGAGGCCGAAACGGCTGTCGCCGAACGAGTTTCGGAACCGGGTCCGCACGTCCCGACCACGACGCTCGTTCTGACCGTCGCACGCCGACGCGATGTCTGGCTGCTGTGGCTGTCCGGCGTGGTCGGAAGTCTCCTCGCCCCGGTGATGCTGGTGTATCTGATCCGCGACCTGCACGTGGCGCCCGCGCTCGTAGGGGTCCTGCTCGCCTTCGGCGCGGTCGGCGGCATCGTCGGCGGTCTGCTCGCGCATCGGATCCTGCGATGGCTCGGAATGTGGCCCCTCATCGCCGCATCGAGCGGGCTCTCCGCCGTGTCGACCGTCTGTCTGCTTTCGGCCGGACAGCTCCATCGGCTCGTGTATCCGCTCGTCATCCTCTTCGAGATACTGTCCGCCTCCGCAGGCACCCTCCTCGTCGCCGCCGTCTTCGGCACCCTGCAAACCGCGACCGCCCGCCCGGAGATCTCGCGCGTGATGTCCATCGCCAGCACGGGAATGGAAGGGCTCGCCCTGGCCGGAATCGCGGCGGGTGTCGCGCTGTCCACGGCATGGTCCGATCACGCTGTCATCGTGGTGACAGCGTCGTGCTATGTGATCTTGGCTCTGTGCGCCGCCGCGGCGTTCCTCACGAACGGCACCGGGAACCCGGCCCTCGTCAGCCACCGACATTCGCGTCCAAAAACGCCCGATCCGCCTCCGCGTCCCACCCCACCGCCCCGATGACCGCCCGCCGCGGTGCGCGACCGCTCACGGCCCGGAGATAATCTCCGCCGCAGCCTTCATGCCAGCACTGAGCTGCACCTCCGCGTTCAGCAATTCGATGCCCAGCAGCGCGCCGTCCGCGCCGAAATCCAGCGCGGCCACGACCGTCTCCCCGTCCCGTACCGGAACCGTACGCGCGACCCGCCGCGGGCCGTCCCCGAACGCGAGATACGCCGCGTCGGCCCGCTTGTCCCACGTCCACGACCGTGCGTCCACTACCCCACGCTAACCCACCGGAATCCGCTATGCTCACCACGCAGCGCTCGGCGAGCAACCCCGTGTGCTGGCGGAAGTCTTGTGAGAGAGCCGGTTCGGAGCTTGACCAGAGGGAGTCGGGGTCATGGAATCGAACGAGATCAGCCAGGCCGAGCTGGACGGGGCGGAGCCGTATTCGCCGACTTTGCTTCGGCTGTACGACCTTTGGGTGCTCGGATTCAACAACTCGGTCGTATGGCGTTGTCCGACAACCCATCTGCGCAAACTGTACGACGGCAACGTCGCCGCGGATCACCTCGACATCGGCCCCGGATCGGGCTGGTTGCTCGCGCACGCCACCTATCCGGCGCGGCGGCCGCAGGTCACCCTGGTCGATCTGAATCCGCACTCGCTCGGCATGGCCGCCCGGCGGCTGCGGCGGCGGGACATCGAGCCGGTCCTGCGCACCGGGAGCGTGCTGCGGCCGCTGCCGGTGGACCGGCGGTACGGGTCCGTCGCGGCCAGCCTACTGCTGCACTGCGTGCCCGGGACCTGGGCGGACAAGGGAATCGCGTTCCGCCACATCGCGAACGCGACCACCGACGACGGGGTGTTCTTCGGTGCGACCGTGCTCTCCCACGGCGTCGGGCACACCCGCCTCAGCCGCGCCGTCTCCGACGCGTTCAACAAGCGTGGCGCGTTCCACAATCGCGACGACGACCGCGACGGGCTGGTCGCGGCCCTGGGACGAGCGTTCGGGGCGGTCCACGTCGACACCATCGGCGCCATGGCCTTGTGGACCGCCCGCGAGCCGCGCCGCGACGAGTGACCCGCCCCTCCGAGACGACGAATACCCTCGCGCCCGAAGCGAATCACAGCGGCACGAGCAGAACCCCGACCGGAGCCCCGGACTCCTTCTGCGCGCTCGTCACCGAGAACACCGCCGCCCGGAACCGCTCCCCGTCGACCGAAACCGTCTGTTCCACAGTCGAATCCGGCGCCGCCGCCAGCACCCGATCGGTATCGATCTGCTGCAACACCTGGTTGAGCAACCGCTCGTCCTCGAATTCCGGCGCGAGATCCCCGGTGGCCGTGATGGCCACCCGCGTCCGCGCGTCGACCATCAGCAACGTGGCATTGGTGTACCGCACGAGCGTCCCCAGCCGCGTATCGATCCGCCGGTCCCGCAGCTGCGCGGTCAGCCCGTAGACCGTCGACCCGCGCTCCTCGGCCGTGCCGAGCAGGAAGGCCGTGGACCAGAAATGAACCCACCGATCGTCCGGCCGAACCGACCAGAACGCCTCGGCGAACGTGCCCTCCTTCCCGGTCTGCGCGTCGTAATGCAGCGAGACGAACTCGCCCGCATCCTCGGGATTCATGTGCCGCAACAGATCTCGGATCGCGCGCTCCTCGCCGACGCGGCGATCGGTGCCGATGAGGCTGAGATCGTCCCCGCCGCTGCGGGTCGCGGCCTTGTGCACATCGAGGATCCACGAGTTGTAGACCGGCCGCACCCCCACCGGCGGGGCGGCCAGCCAGATGACCAGGCCCACCGCCATCCCGTCCGGCGCGGTGACCCAATGGGTGTGGCAGCACAGCCCGCCCTCCGACCGCACCGCGTCCACCGGCGGACCCGCCAGCACGTCCTGCACCACCGCGCCGAACAGCTCCTCCCCCTGCCGATCGAACCCCAACCGGTTCGCGACACGACGAAGCGGCCGGGCCACCCGCTGCCCGTCGGCGGAGTGGATGATGACCTTCTCCCGGGACAGCGAGGCCAGGACGTCGACGCCGAACCAACAGCGCGGCAACTGCATATCCAGACAGGGTAGTCGTGTCGCCGACGGCCCAGAAGGACTCAAATGCGCATCGCCGCACCGCAGTTCGCCCCGCGACCGGCTGTTAGGATCGATACGCGCCGGCTGGTGAGCGATTCCCACGCCCGGAAGTGCGTACCCCCAGGGGAGCTTTCGGCCTGTGTGACGGGAGGGATCACCAGTGATGAATGTGCGCTACCTGCGACGACATCCCACGACAACCAACGTTCCGCACGTGCGGACCCTCGAACCCCCTACTCGATACGGGTTGCGGCACATAGTCGAAACCTTCGGCGTCGACGCCGTCATCGAGCGGATCGCCGATCTGCGCGCGGCGGGCAATCGCCCCGCCGCCGCCTGCCTACAGGCGGAATTCGCGTCGATCGCCGCGCGCGGCGGCTACACCCAGCGCGTCCAGCGGCTGGCCCGCGCCCTCGCCGACGATCCGGCGAACGAGGCCGTCGCGCGGGAGCTGACGGAACTGCTCGCGGCCCGGTTCCCCCGACGGGTCTGAGCCCGGCTCAGCCGACCCACAGCGGGGTGAAGACCGTGCCGTCGGCGAGTTCGGCGCGGAAGCCGACGGGCACCGTCACCAGCAGGGTCGCGGGCGCGTCGGACGGATTGTCCAGGCGGATGGTGGATTCGGCGGGGGCGACCGCGGCGTCCCCGGGAGCGAGGGTGACGGATTCATCGTCGATGGTGAGAATTGCTGTGCCGCTGAGCATTACGAAGGTCTCCTCGCGCAGGACCCGATGCGGCTGACCCACCGTCTCGGCACCGATCTCGAGCCGCCATTGGCAGATCTCGGCGCTGCCGGTGGCGGGCCGGACGAGCGAGTGGAAGCGGACGTTGTGCATCGAGTGGACCTCGGCCTGGTCGGCGCGGATCACGGGCATCGGATCGCCTTTCAATTGGACAAGCTTCTTGTCTATATAGTCAAGGGGCTTGCCCATTCCGTCAAGTGCCAAGATGCATCCATGTCCCGCCGCGCTCCCGTACCCGCCCCGGATCTACCCCTGCTGCTGCTGGCCGCCGCCGCGGAGGTCACCGACGCCGTGCACGCGGGCGTGGTGGCGGCCGGCTTCGCCGACATCCGGCCCAGTCACGGATTCGCCTTCGTGCGCATGGCCCCCGACGGCGCGACCGTGGGCGAGCTCGCCGCACATCTCGGCGTCACCAAGCAGGCGGCGAGCCAGTTGGTCGAGGAGCTCGTGAACAAGGGGTACGCCCAGCGCAATCCGCACCCGCGCGACGCGCGCGCCCGGCTGATCACCCTGACCGACCGCGGCCGGGCGGTGACCCGGGCGGCCGACGCGGCGCTGGCGGCGTTCAATCGCACATGGGCCGAAACCTTGGGCGCCGCAACGCTTTCCGAGGTACGCGACGGCCTGGCGCGGGTGGTCCGGCCCGGCCGGGTGCGGCCGTCAAGCTGGTAGTCCTGCGCGATGCGGCCGGGGGGACGAGAATGCCCGGCAGCAATGCGGACATCGGTGATGTCGCCCCGGCGGCACGGGCGCCGGGTATCAGGGCTCGGGCGAGGAGGACCATGCGGGAGCGGCTGCGCACCATCGGGCGGCGACTGATCGGCGACGACCCGGCGGAGAGTCCGCTCGCCCGGTTCGTCGTCTGCGCGGCGCTGGGGGTGAATCTGCTGTACAACCACCACGGGCGCGTCCCGGTGTGGCTGTGGGCGGCGGTGGGCGTGGCGTGCGCGGGGGTGGTGACGTTCTCGGTACTCGATCGCCGCCATCCGCGAATCGCGGTGGGCGCGTTGGCCGGTGGCGCCTTCGTCGCCGCGGCGGCCGCGGGTCCGGCGACGGACGCGGCCGCCTTCGTCACGACCTGCGTGGCGATCGGCCTGCTGAGCCAGCAGCTCCGCGTGAACGGATCGATCATCGTGACCGTGGCCGCGGCCGACGGCGCGGTGCTGGCGGCGAGTGCGACGCTGGCCCACCGGCCCGCCGACGCGTTGATCACCGCGCTGGTCGTGCTGTGCGCGGTGACGTTGCTGGGACTGTATCGGCGACAGTATCGGTTCCGGGCGCGCGCGACGGCATCGCTGCGGGAGCAGATCGCGCGCACTCGGCAGGAGCGGACCCGAGCCGCCGGATTCGACGAGCGGACGAAGACCGCGCGGGAGATGCACGAGGTGCTCACCAATTCCCTTGGGGCGCTTGCGGTTCAGCTCGATCTCGCCGAAGGGCTGTTGAGCGAGAACAGCGATCTGCCCGGCGCGCTCGCGCGGGTGCGGCGGTCGCGGCGGCTGGCGGCCGAGAGCACGGCCGAGGCGCGGGCGGTGGCGACGGTGCTGCGCGACGACACCCCGCCGCTGGACGGGGCGGTGCGCGGGCTGGTCGACGAGTTCCGCCGCGACCACCACATGACGATCGACCGTCAGGTGACCGGAACCGTCCGGGCGGTCGACCCCACGGCCGCGGTGGCCGTGCTGGGCGCCGCCCGGGAGGCCCTCGCCAATGCGAGCAAACACGCGCCGGGAGCGCCGGTATCGGTCGTGCTCAGTTTCGATACGGAATGGGTACGGGTTTCGGTACACAATCCGGCGGCGCGCAACCGCACACCCGACTCCGGCAGCGGGTACGGTCTGACGGGGATGAAGGAGCGTGTCGCGCTGGTCGGCGGCAGCCTGTCGGCGGGACCAGGACACGACGGGCGAGGATGGTCGGTACTGGTGGAGGTGCCGGGATGACCGATTACGCGCACAACGATCACGCGTCCAAGGGCCGCGCGGAGAAGGCGCGCCGCCTGGCCGCCTACGCCTGGCAGCGCGGCATCAGCGGCGGCGAACTGCTGGCACTCGCCCCCGCGACCCTGCGCAAACTGGCCCGCGCCGCCGACACCAATCCGCCCGGCAGCGAGGAGACCCGGCAGTTGATCGCGCGACTGCTCGACGAGAAGGACGCGTGGGCCGCGCGGCATCCGAATCACCCTGCGGCACAACGCGATCACCTCGACGAGAAGATCCTGTGGGTCAAGCCGCCGGTCCGGCCCTGGCAGGGCTGACTCTTGACACCAAGAAATGAACCGAGGTTCACTTCTTGAGTGGCACCCGATGAGCACCCCGGAACGCGGCCGGCGGCCTGGCGCGACGACTCGACCGCGGGCGAGGATTCGCCCTTCGCCGGGCGGCCCACGCCCGCGGACTCGGCGACCTATCCGACGCTGACCTACGAGGTCACCGGACGGATCGCGCGGATCACGTTCAACCGGCCCGAGCACGGCAACGCGATCACCGCGGATACGCCGATCGATCTCGCGCACGCGGTCGAACGCGCCGACGTGGACCCGCGGGTGCACGTCATCGTGGTGTCCGGGCGCGGCAAGGGTTTCTGCGGCGGCTACGACCTGTCGATCTTCGCCGAGGGCGGCTTCGATCCGAGCGAGTCCGCGCAACCGGCGACCGGCACCGTCCTCGATCCCACCGTGCAGGCGCGCAATCACGACGCGCGGCGCACCTGGGACCCGATGATCGACTATCAGATGATGAGCCGCTTCAACCGCGGCTTCGCGAGCCTGTTGCACGCGAACAAGCCGACGGTCGCCAAGCTGCACGGCTTCGCCGTCGCGGGCGGCAGCGATATCGCCCTGTTCGCCGACCAGATCATCTGCGCCGACGACACCAAGATCGGCTACCCGCCCGCCCGCGTCTGGGGCATCCCCGCCGCCGGCATGTGGGCCCACCGCCTCGGCGACCAACGCGCCAAACGCCTCCTGCTCACCGGCGACTGCCTCACCGGCAAACAGGCCGTCGAATGGGGCCTGGCCGTGGAATCCTGCCCCGCCGACGAACTCGACACCCGCACCGAACACCTCCTCAACCGCATAGCCCGACTCCCCATCAACCAACTGATCATGGCCAAACTGGCCCTCAACAGCGCCCTCCTCGCCCAGGGCGTAGCCAACTTCGGCATGATCAGCACGGTCTTCGACGGCATCTCCCGCCACACCCGAGAGGGCTACGCCTTCCAATCCCGCTCCACAGAAGCCGGCTTCCGCCAAGCCGTCCGAGAACGAGACGCCCCCTTCGGCGACTGGAAACGCTGACCCCCCAACGCCCGGGCAACCCAGCCGCACCCTTTATTCGAATCCGCACCCCTTACAGGGCTATATAACGGGTGCGGATCCGAATAAGGGGTGCGGCTGGGTTCGTGGGCCTGGGGTCAGGGGTCGAGGGGGTTGGTGGTTTCGGCTGTGGTGGTTACCTTTTCGGCGAGGGAGCGGATGGTTTTGGCTTCCTCGGGGGTGAGGGCGTCGATGAAGAGGTGGCGGACGAGGGCGACGTGGTGGGGGGCGGCCTCTTCGAGGAGGTGGCGGCCGTGAGGGGTGAGGTGGACGAGAATGCCTCGGGCGTCGGTGGTCGCGGGGGTGCGGGTGATCAGGCCGCGGGATTCCATGCGGGACAGGTGTTTCGAGAGGCGGCTCTTGTCCCAGCAGATCTCGGTGGCCAGGTCCTTGGCGCGGAGGGTGTCGTCGGGGGCGGCGGAGAGGGCGACCAGAATCTCGTAGTCGGGCGTGGAGAGGCCGTCTCGGGCGAGGCCCGCGGCCATGGCGGCGTCGAGGCGTTGGCGCATGCGAATGAAGGCGGACCATGTGGTCTGTTCGTCGTCGTCGAGCCAGCGCACCATGGGAATGATCCTAACCGTGATTTGGTTGACATGGACACCAAAGCGACCGAGGAGATCATGATGCCCGCCGTCACCGTCGACAACATTCTGGTGCTGCCCCGGCTGCCGCGGCCCGAATCCGATGCGCGGCAGCGGCCCGTCGTGTCCGTGGTGAGTGCGGCTCGACAACGGGAAGGGGCCGGGTTCGAGGTGCGGCGGCCGTTCCCGAGTCTCGGGCTGCGCGCGGCGGATCCGTTCGTGCTGCTCGACCAGATGGGTCCGGTTGTCTACGAGCCCTACGAGGCGAAGGGCGCGCCGTGGCATCCGCATCGCGGCTTCGAGACCGTGACCTACATGCTCGACGGCACGATGGTCCACCACGATTCGAACGGCGGCGGGGGAACCATCAGCGAGGGCGACACCCAGTGGATGACGGCGGGCTCGGGAATCCTGCACGACGAGCTGCCCGCGGAGGAACTGGTGGTCTCGGGCGGACTGTTCCACGGCGTCCAGCTCTGGGTGAACCTGCCGCGCGCGCTGAAGATGACTCCGCCGCGCTACCAGGACCTGCGGGCCTCGGAACTGACGCTGGTCAGCTCCCACGACGGCGGCGCGCTCGTCCGCGTCATCGCGGGCGAACTCGGCGGCTTCACCGGTCCGGGCTCGACCTACACCCCGATTTCCTATGCCCACGCCTCGCTCAGCCCCGGCGCTCGCCTGGAAACCCTTTGGCCGCAAGAGTTTTCGGCCCTGGCGTACGTCCTGTCCGGCAGCGGACACGCCGGTGACCGCCCGGTGCGCGAGGGACAGCTGGCGGTCTTCGGCCACGGCGAGGCGATCACCGTCACCGCCGACGACCACCAGGACACGCCGACGGGCGACCTCGAGATTCTGCTGCTCGGCGGCCGCCCGATCCGCGAGCCGGTGGTGCAGTACGGGCCGTTCGTCATGAACTCCCGGGCCGAAATCATCGAGGCCATGGCGGATTTCGAAGCCGGGCGAATGGGACATGTGCCCGCCGAACACCTCACCGGCCGACGGCTGGGCGAATGAGCGAGGATCGGCCGTACGGTTGACAACGACACCCGTCATCAGAAAGGTAGACACGGCGGTTCCCAGCCCGTGTCACTGCGGGGAGTGTCGGCCGAACCGTCGCGTACACATCGCAGCAGACATCGAGGATTACATGAACGTTCGCAGGCTCATCGTGACCGTGAGCGCGGGATTGGTCACCCTCGCCGCCCCGCTCGCCCCGTCGGCGTCCGCCGACAACCCGATCCCGTCCGGTTCGGCGGGCACCGGATCGTCCGGTATCGACGACGTCATCGGCGCGACCGGTTCGGCCGGTCTGGCCCAAACCGGTTCGGCCGGTGGCACGTTCAAGAACTGTGACGAGGCGCGCGCCGCGGGCCGGGCGCCGCTGTTCCGGGGCGAGCCCGGCTACTCGCCGCACCTGGATCCCGACGGCACCGGAATGGCCTGCCCCACGGTCTGATTCACCGCTGACACGAAAACACCCGGTTGGCATTGCCACACCGGGTGTTTCGCTGTCTGCGCTCAGCGACGGAAGACCCGCACCAGCACCAGCCCGACCACCAGCGCACCGGCGCCGATCAGGCTGTACTTCACCTTCGGCTGGTTCACCTTCGCGAGGATGGCCTGTTTGGTGTTGTTCGCGATCCGCTGCGGATCGGTCCGTACCGCGAGCTCGTCGAGTGTGTTCGCGAGCCGGTTGCGTGCCGCCTCGATATCGCGCTCGATACGCTCGGTGTCCCTCGCCACGTCATCTCCTGTAGTCGATTGCCTCGCTGAAGCCCCGAGTGTATCCGCCGCCCGGATGTGCCGTCCGATGTCACAGCCGTCGATTACCGTGCTTGGACATGACCGAGAATCACCGCTTGAATGTCGGCGATACCGCACCCGAGTTCACCCTGCCCGACGCCGACGGCAAGGAGGTGTCGCTCGCCGACTATCGCGGCCGGAAGGTGATCGTCTACTTCTACCCCGCCGCCAGCACCCCCGGCTGCACGAAGCAGGCCTGCGACTTCCGCGACAACCTCACCGACCTCAACGACGCCGGCCTCCAGGTCCTGGGCATCTCCCCCGACAAACCCGCCAAACTGGCCAAGTTCCGCGACAACGAACACCTCACGTTCCCCCTGCTGTCCGACCCCGACCGCGAGGTGCTGCAGGCGTGGGGAGCGTTCGGCGAGAAGACCATGTACGGGAAGAAGATCACAGGCGTGATCCGCTCGACCTTCGTCGTGGACGAGGAGGGGAAGATCGAAGTGGCGCAGTACAACGTGCGGGCGACCGGGCACGTGGCGAAGTTGCGCAAGGATCTGTCGGTGTGAGACCGGGGGCGAGCGCCGCTCCTTCGGGAGCGGCCACGCCGACGCTGTCGATCAACGCGCTCCACATATTCACGCGGCAACACCCCACCAACCCTTCGTCATCGAGCCGTTTCCCGCTGTCCGTTCGGCTGCCCATGACTGATTCGACCGAGTCCGATACAGCAACAACGACTCGGCCCGGCCGCGTAGTTCGCAGCCGGGCCGAGATCCGAGACTCGAAAGAAGCGCCGCTAAGTCCGCGGAATCGCCGACGACGCCCACTGCATCATCAACCGCCAGTGGTTGTCCCACCACTTCCCGAACTCGGCCGTCCCCAGTTCCGGCGGCGTCGCCTCCCCCGGGAACAACAGCGAGTTGTTCGGCGACTGCGTCGGCACCGTCCCGGGATTGGCCCGAGCCGCAGCCGAACCCGTGGGCGGCAGCGAACCCGCGGGGGTCTTGGCGGCCTCGGCGTCTTCCGGATTCGGGGATTGGGTGTCCTGGCGTAAGCCGAGGTGGCGGGTGCCCTCGGGGCCCCAGGGGACCGTGCCGGGGTCGAGGGTGATGAGGGTGGTTTCGGGGTCGCCGACGTAGGACGTCTGTTGGGTGTCAGGGGACGGGGTGGCGGCGGGTGCGTCGGGGGTCGAATCGTCTTCGGGGGCTGGGGTTTCCGGGTCGGCGGCGGCGAGGGCGCGGTGGGAGTCGGCGGCGACGCGGGCCTCGGACAGGACGGGTGTGCCGACCGACCTTGTGCGGCTGGTGATTTCGTAGACGCCGCCCGCGACCAGACCACTCGCGAGGACGCTCGCGGCGGCGAACACGGCGGTGGTGCTGCGGCTGATGCGGGCGGGCTCGTCGCCTATGACGGCGGTGGATTCGGGGAGCGCGACGAGGGCGGCGCCGATCGCGGCGGCGGGGACGGCGATGCGGCTGGGCAGGACGGGGGCGCCGAAGCCGCTGGCGAGGGCCGAGGAGACGGACGGTTCGGTGGCGGCGGAACCGATGAGCACGACCGCGTCGGGCCGGACACCGGCCGCGTCGAACTGGTCCCAGGCGGCGGTGACCGCGGGGCGCATGGTCTCCTTGTTGACCACCGCGCCGCTGGCCGCGATCGAGGACACCACCCGGTCCCGGCCGGGCGAGATCAGCGAGAACGCTTGATAACCCGGCACGACCTCGCAGATGACCAGATTCTCGAACTCGTCCACCCAGGTCATCGCCTCGGCGAGGGCCAGATGCGCCGACTTGGCCGACACCAGCGAACATTCGTGCCAGTCGCCCGCGGCGAGACCGCTGACGATCGCGCGGCGCTCGGCCGCGTCGCGGTAGGTGACGGCCGCGCCGAGAATCTCACGGTCGGGCCCGATTTCGTCGGCGAGACTCTCCAGCGCCACCTCGACGGCCTGCGCCAATTCGGATTTGCTCTCACCCCGGGTCCGGACCGACCGCTGCACCAGCACCCGTTCGGGCAGTCGGCCGCCGTCGTCGGACAACGCCACCGCGTGGACAGTGCCGCGTTCGGTGGACACGCCTAGGGTCACCGCTGATCGAGCCACAGATCACGCCTCCGTTGCACTGGATAATCAGGCCAAGAAATACTCGTACTCGGTATGTGTTCGTCGCCACTTCCGGCGTGGATGGGTTATGAGGAACAACGAATCGGGACACGGACGGCGTAGCCGCGTGTCATCCGCGTGTCGCTACCGCTAGCCTGAGTATGTGGTGGAAACGCGTACGGCCTCGAGGGCGAGCAGGCGTCCGGACCCCGCGTTGGAGATGCAGGACGACCCACAGGAGTTGATGCCCCGCCGCCGCCCCACCCAGGAACGCAGCAAGCGGAAATTCGACGCGCTGCTCCAAGCGTCCCGAGAACTGCTGGTGGAGGTCGGTTTCGAGTCGTTCACCTGTGAGGAGGTCGCGGCCCGCGCCGAGGTCCCGATCGGCACGCTCTACCAGTTCTTCGCCAACAAGTACGTCATCGTCTGCGAGCTCAACCGCCAGGATCTGGTGGCGGTCGGGCAGGAGCTGGCCGACTTCCACGGCGAGATCCCGTCGATGGACTGGCTGCGGCACATGAACAAACTGGTCGACCACCTGGCCGACCTGTGGATGACCGATCCGTCCCGGCGCGAGGTCTGGCTGGCCATGCAGTCCACCCCGTCGACCCGGGCCACCGGCGCGATCCACGAGAAGGAGTTCGCCGAGGCGGTCCAGCAGATGCTGCGCCCGTTGATGCCGCGCACGCCCCGCGCCCGCCGCTCGATGATGGCGCAGGTCCTGGTGCACGTGGTCTACTCGATGCTGAACTTCTCGGTGCAGGACGGGCTGCGCCACGAGGACGCCGTCGCGGAGCTGAAGCGGCTCATGGTCGCGTATCTGCTTGTGGCCGAGAAGGAATCGCGCTCCTAGTGCTCGATGAGGTCCGCGAGTTCGCCCGGATCCTCGAGCACCACCATCGCCGCCGCGGTGTCCCCGTCGTGGGTCAGCGACAGATGCACCCGCGCGCGCGGCAGGAATTCCGCCGCGAGCCCGTGCAGTTTGATGCTGGGCCGCCCCCAGGCGTCGTTCACCACCTCGATCAGCGGGTAGGGATTGTCGCCGATCTGCGGGCTGCGCGCGAAACGCGATGAGGCCCAAGCCTTCAGCACCGCCTCCTTCGCCGCCCACCGCGCCGCGTAACTGCGCGCGGGATCGGTCCCCTTGCTCTCGCAGTACCGCCGCTCCCCCACCGTGAAGCTCTCCCGCAGCATGGTCGTCCCCGCACGCTGCATCTGCTCGGCGAATTCGGAGATGGTGACCAGATCCAGCCCGATCCCAAGAATCGTCACAGCGCCCCTAAGTCTCGACGTGGTGCGGCCCGCGCCATGGTATCCCGAACCGCCTCGTACGCAAACGAATCGGCGGTGCCCGCCACCGCGTCGTGGCCAGGCACCGCCGAGAATTCGACTACCGGCAGCCGGTCCCCGGCACCGTGTACACCCCGTCGCTCAACCGGGCGTCCCGCGCCAGCAACACGTCGGCCTCGAGCCGTCGGCTCCGCTCCGCCGGAGTCCCGTCACCACCGAGCCGCCGGTCCGCCGGTCGTTCGTACAGCGGCGCACCGCCGCACATCGCCTCGACCAGCCGCTGCCGTCCCGCCAGCTGACGCCGCTCGGCGCGGCGCAGGTACTCCTCGCGGCGGCCCGGCTCGATCGCCTCGATGAACGCCTGCGGGTGCACGACCGCGACCAGACCCGAGACGTGCCCGAAACCGAGCGAGGTGACCAGACCGGCCTTGAGCGGGAAGCGATCTCGCAGGGCGAGCGGTTCCCGCAGCCAGACCAGGTGCGGGTAGTCGGCCATCTTCTCGTCCACGCAGTCCAGGCTGCGGTTGGGCGGGATGACGCCCTGTTCGAGCACCTGGCACAGGCCGATCAGCTGGAACGCCGCCGCGCCGCCCTTGGCGTGTCCGGTCAGGGACTTCTGCGAGATGACGAACAGCGGGGCGCCCGCGGACCGGCCCAGCGCGTCGGCGAGCCGCTCGTGCAGCTCGGACTCGTTGGGATCGTTGGCGGCCGTGGAGGTGTCGTGCTTGGAGAGCACCGCGATGTCGTCGGCCGACACGCCCAGCTTGCGCAGTTCGCTCGCCAGCCGCGACTCCGGCCCGCCGCGGCCCGCGCTCAGCGCGCCCAGCCCCGGCGCCGGGATCGAGGTGTGCACGCCGTCGGCGAAGGACTGCGCGTAGGCCACCACGCCGAGCACCGGCAGGCCCATCTCCACCGCCACGCTGCCGCGGGCCAGCAGCACCGTGCCGCCGCCCTGCGACTCGACGAACCCGCCGCGGCGGCGATCGTTGGCGCGGGAGAAGTAGCGATCGCCGATTCCCTTGGCGCTCATGGCCGCCGAATCCGCGGTCGCGGACATGTCGCCGAAGCCGACGATGCCCTCGATGCCCAGATCGTCGAAGCCGCCCGCGACGACCAGATCGGCCTTGCCGAGCTTGATCTTGTCGCAACCCTCCTCGACCGACACCGCCGCCGTGGCGCACGCCGCGACCGGGTGGATCATGCCGCCGTAGCTGCCCACATAGGACTGAACCACGTGCGCCAGCGCCACATTCGGCAGCGCCTCCTGGAGGATGTCGTTCGGGCGCGGCTCACCGAGCAGGTTGTCGATGTAGAGCGAGCGCATCGAGGACATGCCGCCCATGCCGGTGCCCTGGGTGTTGGCGACCATCGCCGGGTGCAGCCAGCTCATCAGCTCGGCCGGGCTGAAGCCGGAGGACAGGAACGCGTCGACGGTGCAGACGATGTTCCACAGCGCCACCCGGTCGATCGACCCGGCCATATCGGCGGAGATGCCCCACTTGGTGGGATCCCAGCCGGTGGGGATCTGGCCGCCGACCGTGCGCGAGAGCTTGGCCCGGCGCGGCACGCGAATCTCGGTGCCCGCCTTGCGGGTCACCTGCCAGTCGCCCGAACCCTCGACCGGGGTGATCACCGTGGAGTCGGGGCTCGCGGCGTGGAACGCGCGCGCCTCGGCCTCGCTGTTGACCACGAAGGTCAGATCCTTGTCCAGGAACACCGAGGTCAGCAGCGGCGCGGTGTTGTCGACCATGGCGTCGTCGTCGCCGTAGCGGCGGATGCCGCAGCGCTCGACGACCGCGTCGTGGTACCGCTCGGCGATCTCCGATTCGTCGACGTAGTCACCGCTCTCGGCGTCGTACCAGCCCGGCTTGGGATCGTTCTCCCAGGTGACCATGCCGGTCGACCAGGCCAGTTCCAGCACGCCCGCGGTGGACAGCCGGTCCTCCACCTCCATCTCGAACCGGGTCCGCGCCGAGCCGTAGGGCCCGAGCTCCCCGGCGCCGACGATCACGACCATATCCGCGAGATCCGCTGTGACGGTGTCCCATTCGGGCACCGGCAGCGCGGAGGTCAGGGTCGGCGGCGCGGGCAGCGCGGCGAGCACGCGGCCCGTGGATTCCGTTGTCTCCGTGTCGGTTTCGCGGTCGGCCTGCTTGGCCAGCGCGGGCAGGTCGAGATCCGCGGTGGCCAGGCCGCCGGTGAGGTCGATCTGCTGCGGGCCCTGCGCGGTGACCAGCCGGGCCTGCGGGGTGGACCACTTCAGCAGTTCGTCGGCCATCTCCTCGGTGGACCAGGTCTGCACGCCCGCCCGCTCGACCGCCGACACCAGCGGATCGTTGTGGCCCATCAGCCCGGTGCCGCGCACCCAGCCGATCAGCGCGTGCACCAGGGTGACCCGCTGCGACCAGGACTTCTCCGCGCGCCACTTGGCGACCACCGCGTCCAGCGCCGCCTTGGACTCGCCGTAGGCGCCGTCGCCGCCGAACATGCCGCGGTTGGGCGAACCCGGAAGCACCACATGCAGTTTCGCGTCCACATCGTGATCCGCGCCGAGCACCGACAGCCCGCCGATCAGGCGTTCCACCGACCACAGCAGCACCCGCATCTCCATTTCGGCGCGGGCGCCCGCGTCGGAGAGGTCACCGGCGACGCGCGGCGCGGCGAACGGCAGCAGCAGCGTCGGCGACAGGGCGGGCTTGACGAGGATCTTCGACCCGCCCGCGGTCTCGGTCTGCTCGTTGCCGACCCACTCGATCAGCGCGTCGATGTCCTGGTAGGAGGCCATGTTCGCGGGCACCACCCACAGCGCGGCGCCGTGCCGGGCATGGGTGCGATAGAGCCGCTTGTAGAAACCGAGCCGCTCGTCGTCGAGCCGCGAGGTGGTGACCACGACGGTCGCGCCGCCGCCGAGCAGCCGCCCGGCGACCGCCGCCGCGATGGAACCCTTGCTCGCACCCGTGATCACGGCGGTGTCGGAGGACCACACCCCGGCCGCGTCGGCCGTGCGCGCCGCCTCGGCGATCCGCTCGTACACCCCGGCCAGCACCGAGCGGGCCTGCTTCATGGCCCGTTGCCGCCACCACTCCGCCTGTACCGCAACGGCTTCCCCGGCTCCGAGGAATCCGTCCACGGAGACCTCGGCGACGTGCGCGTCCTCGGCCAGCCACAGCCGGGCCAGATCCTCCCGCGCGCTGGCCCACCGGTCGTCGAGGAGCACCGCCTTGCGGGCGTCGAACGCCGGGGCCACCAATCGCGGCCAGTCCGAACCCAATTCGGCCGACACCAGATCGACCAGGGCGTCCGTGGTCGCCTCCGGCGCGGACACCCGCTCGCTCAGGCCGAGCTGCTCGAGCACCACCCGGGCAGCGGTCGCCAGCACGCCGTCGCGGCCGGTGATCTGCTCGGTGAACTCGCCCAGCGCGGCCGCGTCCACGGTCGCGCCGCCGCCACCGCCCGCCGAGGGCAGCGACACGCTCACCCCGCGCCGCGCGGCGACCGACTGCACGGCCGCGTCGATGGCCGCGTCCACCGCGGCGGCGTCGGACAGCGTGCCGGAGACCAGCCCGCCCAGATCGCCGCCGCGCACGCTCACGCCTTCGCGGGTGCCCAGCGACAGTTCGGCGGTGACGTGGTGGGCCCAGCCGTCGCCGAGCTGCCACACCTTGGTGACCCGATCGGTCACCGCGGCCGGGCGCTTGCCCGACGGGCCGAACACCTTGCGCAGATGATCGCCGATGGCGTCGGACAGCACCGAGCCGAACGGCTTGTAGGTCCGGGCCAGCCGCTCGACCGTGGCCGAGAGCGCGCCCATGTCGGCGTCGGCCGCGCCGTCGATCGCGCCGAGCGACAGCTCCGAACCGAGGTCCACCAGCAGCTGGTTGCGCCGCGAGGACACGCCGTCGCACAGGCCCTCGATGGTGTCCACCGGGCCGATCTGATCGAGCCGCAGCTTGGTCCACAGCGCGATGAGCACGCGGGTGGCGTCGGCCGCGGTGAACGGGATGTCGTCGGGCCGCGGGCCGCCGGCCGGGGCGGCGGGGGCGGGCGCGGCGGCCGGCGCGGCGGCGGTCGAAACCGTCTCGGCCGCAACCTCTTCCGGCTCCTCCACGGGCGCGGGATCGGTGTCGGTCGAATAGACCACGCCCGCCTCGCGCTCGATATTGAGCACCTCGACCTTCGCGGTGCCGAACTGCGGCAGCTTCAGCGTGTTGCGCGCCAGATTCGCCACGGTCGGGGTCGCGGCCAAGCCGATCTCGACGAAGCGCTCCACCCCGAGCCCGCCGTGGGCGGTATCGGTGAACAGCAGATCCTGGGTCTCGATCCAGCGCACCGGGCTGGCGAACTGCCAGGCCAGCAGCTCGATCAGCACCACCCGGCACAGCAGCGACGGGCGCGCGGCCCAGCTGTCCCAGTCGGCGAGCACCCGGGCCAGCGGTTCGGACGGCACCAGGTCGGCGATCTCGGCGATGAAGTCGCGCTCCAGCGAGAACGGCCGCGGCACCAGGTTCGGAATATAACGTCCCGCAAGCACTTCCGGGTGCAGGTCGACCGGCAGCAGCTCCTCGAGCCGGTTGCGGAACTCCGGCACGCCCTTGCGCAGCACCGTGGAGTGGAACGGCACGTCGATGCCGGGCACCAGCACGAAGGCGGGCTTGCCGCCGAATTCCGCACGGCGGCGCTCGATCTCGTCCTCCAGCGCCTCGAGCCCGCGCACCGTGCCCGCGATCGCGTACTGCGAACCGCGCAGGTTCAGGTTCACGACCTCGAGGAATTCCCCGGTCCGCTCGGCGATCCCGGCGACGAAGCCGACGACCTCGGCGTCGGGCAGCCCGATCTGCGAGGGGCGGATGGCGGCCATGCGATAGTCGCTGCGGCCCTGGGCATCCCGGGGCACCAGCTCGTGCATGGCCGAACCGCGCTGGAACACCACCTCGAGCACGGCCTCGAGCGGCAGCACGCCCGCGACCGCGGCCAGCGCGTTGTACTCGCCGACCGAATGCCCGGCCAGCATCGCGCCCTCGACGAACGCTCCCGCCTCGCGCAGCTCCGCCACCTGCGCCACCCCGAGAGTCGCCATGGCGACCTGGGTGAACTGGGTCAGGTGCAGCACGCCCTGCGGGTGGCGGTACTCCACGCCGCGCGCCTTGAGATAGGTGGGGTTGTCGCGCACGACGGCGAGAATGGAGAAGCCCAGCGCCTCGCGGGTGTGCTTGTCGGCGCGATCCCAGATCTCCTTGGCCGCCTTCGACCGCGAGCGCGCGTCCAGGCCCATCCCCTTGGCCTGAATGCCCTGCCCCGGGAAGGCGTAGACGGTCTTGGGGGCCGCGATCCGGCCGGTCGCGGTCATCACCAGATCCCCGCCGGTGCGGCAGGACACCTCGACGATCTCGCAGCCGCGGTCGACGGCGATCCGCTCGACGCGCACGTCGATCTCCGCGCCCGGCCGGACCATGCCGAGGAAGCGGGCGGTCCAGGCGGTGAGAGTGCGTGCGGGCGTGGCGGATTCGGGATCCACGGCCGAGACCGCGTGCTGCGCGGCGGCCGACAGCCACATGCCGTGCACGATCGGATCGCCGAGTCCGGCCAGCTTGGCGGCGGCCGGACTGGTGTGGATCGGGTTGTGGTCGCCGGAGACCTGCGCGAAGGCGGCCATGGCGCGCGGGGCGGTGATGGTGACGTCGCGACGGCGGCGGCGCGGGGTGTCGGTGGCCTCGGCGGAGACCGTACCGCCCGCGCGCGGCGGATCGGTCAGCTCGCCCGCGCCGGTGCGGCCGCGGATGGCGAACCGCTCGGTGAGGGTGGCCAGGGTCGGCATGGACATGCCGGTCTCGACCTTGTCGAACATGGCGGTGATCTTGACCCGCACCTCGACGACGCGGCCCAGATCGGTGTCCAGGGTTTCCCCCGCCTCGGCGCGGACCGCGAGAACGCTTGTGGTGGCGGGCAATTCGTCGGTCAGCTCGATGCGGTGGTCGAGGTGGACCAGATCCAGCATGCCCTCGATGACGCCGAGACCGTCGGCGGTGCGGGTGGCGCCCAGGACCGCGAAGACGGCGGGCCAGCACGCGCCGACCAGCACGTCGGGCACGACCCGCCCGATGGTGCTCAGGTGGTGCGGCAGACCGGAACCGGTGACGCCCGCGTGGTCGGCGATGAGGTCGGGGGTCCAGGCCAGGTTCACGTGCGCGACATGGGTTCCGTTGGCGGACTTGACCTCCGGCAGTTCCCGCCCGGCGGCCACGGCCAGCAGTGCCGCCATGGCGGCCTCCGCGTCGGCCTCGGTGACGACGGGCGCGCCGCCGTTGTACACCGACGCGGGCACGGTGAGGCGAATACGCACCACGTCGCGACCCAGCAGCGGCACCGTCAGCTCGACGTACGCGTGCTCCTCGGGCCCCTCGGTCGGCACCAACGTCGCGCCGGTCGGCGGATGCACCGCGCCCTTCTCGTCGGTGGTCCACTCGCCCAGATCACCCAGGCGGTGAATCGGATTGACGACGGTGCGCCCGGCCCACTGCACGTCGGCAGCGGCCAGCACGACGTCGATCGCGCCCGCGGTGACCCCGGCGCGGCGGCGGCCGTCCACGGCCTCGGGCACGACGCCCTCGCGCATGAGCGAGTAGGCGGTGTTCTGCTCGAACCGGTCGAGCAGCTCGCCCACGGGCTCGTCGACGCGGGTGATGCCCGCGACCGACACCGTGCCCGGGATGACGCACACCTGATCGGCCGCGTAGCGCGGATCGTGGGCCTGCCACAGCGAATCCGAACGCCACCAGCGCCGCACGTCGGCGTCGACGACGGGCACGAAGTTCACCGGCTTGCCCGGGGTCTTGCACAGCGACACGAAGAACGACACATCGGCCGGATGCAGCACGGTGCGCTCGGCGGCCGGATAGACCTCGCGCAGTCGGCAGATCGCCTGCACGGGCTGTTCGAAGGCGGAGTCGTCGGCGAACAGCGAGCCGATCTCGCCGCGGTCGGCCGGATGCAGGCGGGCCTCGGCGCGGCGCATCATCTCCGCGAAGCGGTCCCGCCAGGTGATGTCCAGCCACACCGAGCGGGTGGCGTCGGCGATCGCGCCGCCGAAGTCGGTGCCGCAGTCGAAGTCCTTGCGGCGGTCCAGGCCCACCGCCAGCTCGACGTAGCGCTCCAGCCAGTCCAGGTACGTCATGGTCGCGACGTCGCCGAAGTACGGCTTGGCGGTGCGGTTCAGCGCCTCGATGATCTCGGCACGGCGCGCGGCCACGGCCTCGGCGTCGCCCGCGACCTCGTCGAGCAGGCGGCCGGTGCGCGAGGCGGAGTTGTCGATCTCGTGGATGTCGGCGCCCAATTGGCTTCGGCCCGAGGCCATTCCGTTGGTCGCGGTGCCCGCGGCGACCCAGTCCGGGGTGCCGGGGGTGTCCACCAGCAGCTGCTTGACCTCCGGCGCGGTGGTGGCCTCCAGGGTGGCCATGGCGGCCGTGCCGACCAGCACGCCGTCCAGCGGCATCGCCGGATAGCCGTGCGCGGTGGCCCATTCGCCGGTCAGGTACTCGGTGGCGCGCTCGGGGGTGCCGATGCCGCCGCCGACGCAGACCACGACATTGCCGCGGTTGCGCAGCTCGCCGTAGGTCTCGAGCAGCAGGTCGTCGAGGTCCTCCCAGGAGTGGTGGCCCCCGGCCCGGCCGCCCTCGATGTGCATGATCACCGGGTAGTCCGGCACGGCGTCGGCGATCCGCAGCACGGCGCGGATCTGGGCGACGGTGCCCGGCTTGAACGCGACGTGGGTGATGCCGACCTCGGACAGCTCCTCGATGAGCGCGACGGCCTCGTCGAGTTCGGGGATGCCCGCGGTGACGACCACGCCGTCCAGCGGGGCGCCCGCCGCGCGGGCCCGCTGCACCAGGCGCTTGCCGCCCAGCTGCAACTTCCACAGGTACGGGTCCAGGAACAGCGAGTTGAACTGCACCGACCGGCCCGGATGCAGAAGCGTCTTCAGCTCGGCGACGCGGTCGGCGAAGATCTGCTCGGTGACCTGGCCGCCGCCCGCCAGCTCGGCCCAGTGGCCCGCATTGGCCGCGGCCGCAACGATTTTCGCGTCGACGGTGGTCGGGGTCATGCCCGCCAGCAGGATCGGCGAGCGGCCGGTGAGGCGGGTGAAGGAGGTCTCGACCACGATCCGGCCGTTGGGCAGGCGCACCGGCTTGGGCGCGAAATCCCGCCAGGCGGGGGCGATCTCGGGGGCCGCGCCCGGGGTGAACAGGCTGCGCTGGCCGGGGCGGGTGGCGGCGGCCACGATGCCGACGCCGGTGCCCTTCAGCGAGCCCGCGGTGAGGCGGCTCAGCAGATCGCCCGGACCCAGGTCCAGGATCCAGTGCGCGTTCGTGGCGACGACGGAGTCGACGGTGGCGACCCAGTCCACGGGCTCGACCAGGATCTTGCTGGTGAGTTCGGCGGCCAGCTCGGCGTCGATGCCGCACTGATTCGCCCAGCCCACAACGAGTTCCACGGTGTCGGCGAGCGCCGGGTGGTGGAAGGCGACCTCGACCTCGACGTCCTCGAACACCGGGGCGAACACCGCGCCGCCGCGCTTCTTGGCCTCGCGCTCGCGGGTCTGCTCGTCGTGGATCTCGGCGCACCGCGCGCGCACCCGATCGAGCTGGTCGACGGTGCCCGACAGCACCGCGCGGCGGCGGCCGTTGCGAATCGAAACCACCGGCGCGACAGCGGGTTCCAGGCCCTGGGACACCTCGGCGACGATGGCGCGCAGCTGGTCGGGATCGACATTGGAGACCGCGACCATCGGCGAGCGCTCGCCCACCGGGATCAGGCCGCGGCGGCGCGCCGTCAAACTGCCTGCGGCGCCGATCAATTGGGCCAGCGCGAGCAGCTCGACATCGCGCTCACCGCCGGTGCGGGCGGCCTCGGCGGCCAGCAGACCCTGGGAGTGGCCGACGATCGCGAGCGGGGCGTTCGCGGCGGGGTCCAGGCCCTGCATCCGCAGGGCGCGCAGGGCGGCGGCCTGGGTGAGGAACACGCCGGGCATGGAGACCGCGGCCGACCGCAGCACCTGCTCCGAGGGCGCGGCGGAGATCTCGTCCTGATCCGGATCGGCGAGATCGTCCTCGAGCATCCACGCGATCGGGTCGAAACCCAAGGGCCGCACCATGAGCAGCCGCGCCGCCACCGGCTCCAGCTTCTCGGCGGCCTCGTTGACCAGCGCGGTCAGCTCCGGCTCCAGCGCGCCGTCGCGCACGATCTCCTCGAGTTCGCCCAGCCAGCTTGCCCCCTGTCCGCCGAAGGCCAGCGCGTACGTCTCACCGGCCAGCAGACGATCCAGTAGCGAAGACTTGGCGCCCCTATCCGCGGCTCCCCCAGCCACTTTCGCGTTCGCTCCGGTCCCGGTGCTCTCGTTGATCGTCAAGACGTTTCGACTTCCTTCTCATGGCGGCTCGTCCCTCGTGGGGGCCGCTCCTCCGTGCGCAGGTGTCCCTCGCCCCTGAGGACCTGAATAGAGCCGAGGATGACACAGAATCATGAGGGATTCCTCATGTTCCTTCCGCGGTGCAAGGGTTACCTCCGAGTATTCCGGTACACACGTCCAAGAATCCCCCGAAACATGACCCCGCCTCATGTTTCAAACCCCCTGCTCCCACCCCCTTACCCACGCGTAGGAAACCCGAGGACCCCTCACATTGCCCGTTACCAAATTGTTATAATCCCAGGTGGCCTTACTCACCAGTAGGAAACACCCCTCCACCTCTTCGCGAACCCGGTCAAGCCCGGTAGAGTTTGGACGGCCGTACCATCACGCGCGAGTGGCGAAATTGGCAGACGCGCTGGATTTAGGTTCCAGTGTCTTCGGACGTGGGGGTTCAAGTCCCCCCTCGCGCACGAAAACGGCTCATCGGTGACACGTCCACGTGCAGCGTGTGCGAGTGCCCTCGCGCACGCGGAAAGGACACCGGTGACACGGTACGACCAGCGCCGTTTTGTGGCGCGTTTGTCAGGTTTCCGCCCCTTCTCTCCGGCCTTCGGGCCGCGCCCGGCCGTGGGGGTGGCACGGTGATCGCGCCGGTCGTTCCGCCGCAGGCTCCGTTGCAGCAGTTGATCCACGGCACGATGCCGACCCCGGCCGTGGTGGCGACCCGCGATGACGATGTGGTGTACGGGCTGTCGACGGTCGGGCAGGGCGGGCGCGTGGTCGACCGCCGCATGTTCGCCCGGCTGGGCTGGCACCCCGGCGAGCGGGTGCGGATCGACCGCACGGACGGTGATGTGCTCGTGGTGTCCCGCGACCCCGACGGACCGGTGGTCGTGCACGAGGGTTTCGTCCGGGTGCCGTATCGGGTGCGGCGGCGCGCGGGGCTGTTCCTCGGTGACCGGGTGCTGCTCCTGGGCCGGATCTCGCGGGGCCGGTTGGCGATTCACCCGCCCACGGCGATGCAGGAGTTGTTCGCCCCCAGCCTGCGCCTGCTGGAGCGGTGACGCCGATGACCCAGACGACTCAGCCATCGACCACCAGCCCGCTCGCGGTATCCACGCCTGCCGCGCCGACGGCCGAGGCGGTGGCCGCGGCCCGGCTGCTGCTGTCCCAGATGGGCATCACCCCCGCCGATCTCGTCGCCGCCGTGACGACGCCGACGTTCGCCGAGGTGATCCCGAAAGTCCGCGCCACCCTGTCGGACGGGACGCTGCGCACCTACCGGGTACACCTCGCCCGGCTCGAAACCGAATGGGGCACACGACGCCTCGACGAGCCCACCCGCGGCGAGGTCGAGGACATGGCCCGCGCGGTCCGCGCGAACGCCCGCACCAACCGCGCCTCACGCGGGGGCGGCAGCGCCGTCGAACACTTCATCGCCGCGATCCGCTGCGTGTACCGCCACGCCGAAGCCCAAGGCCGGATCCGCCCCGGCGACAATCCCGCCCGCGCGCTCGCCAAACCGCCCCGCCGAGCGTCGCACCGCTACGCGATCCCATCGCACCAACTCGCCGAGATCTGCACCGTCGCCGCCCGCTCGGGCAACGACCCGGATCTCGATTCGCTGATCCTGCGCCTGCACATCGAGACCGCGTGCCGCCGCAGTGGCGCGCTGGCATTGCGCCCGCACGACCTCGACCCCGACCGCTGCGTGATCTGGCTGCGGGAAAAGGGCGGCACCGACCGCTGGCAACCGGTCTCTCCCACCCTGATGCGGCACCTGCAACAGCACGCCCGCGACCGACGCGCACCCCAGTCCGAGCGGCTGCTGCGCTACCGCGACGGACGCCCGATCACCTCCCGCCGCTACGACCACCTCTGGGCCCGCCTCGGCGAGGAACTGCCATGGATCGCGCTGCAAGGAGTGACCGCGCACTGGCTGCGCCACACCACCCTCACCTGGGTCGAACGCACCTTCAACTACGCCGTCGCCAGCGCCTACGCCGGACACAGCGGCAAAGCGCACGGCACCACCGCCACCTACGTCAAAGCCGACCTCCTCGAGGTCGCCGCGGCGGTGTCGGTGCTCACCGGCGAACCGCACCCGCTCACCTCGGCCCCGGAGGCCCACCGATGACGCGCACAGCACCGACCGACCTCTGCACACTCTCCGCACCGGCAGGAGCACCGTTGTCTTCGGCGGACCTCGGCGTGCGCACGGTGTCGACGCTCGAACCGCCTGTGCGCCCACAGCAGTCGCACGGTGCGCACGCGTTCTTCTGGTGTGTGCTCGCCGCGTCCGCGGCGATCAGTGTCATCGGCAACGCCGTGCACGCGGTGTTGCACACTCCGGTCGCACCGATCGCGGCGGCGGTCGCTGTGGTGCCACCGCTCGCACTGCTGACCGCGGTGCACGGGGTGACGGTGCTGCAGCGGAGTCGCACGCGTGCCTCCGCGGCGCAGTTGCTCGCGATCACGATGACCGCGCTCATCGCGGGCGGGGCGTTCTGGCTGTCGTTCACCGCATTGCGCGCACTCGCCGAACTCGCCGGAATCCCCCACCACCAGGCATGGCTGTGGCCGCTGATCATCGAAGGATCCATGGCCCAAGCCACCGTCGCACTCATCGCCCTCGCCCGCCCCCACGACACCGTCGGCGCTCCCCCCGACACCGTGCCCGCCGCCCCTCGCCCCCTCACCTCGGTGCCGCCCTCACCACCCCTCGTGAGCAACGACAATGGCACCGGCATCCCGGACGAGCAGGGGCCTCGGTGGTCGGATCTCGCGCAGCTCATCTGCCGCCGCGACCCCTCCCGCCGCCGCGACCCCGACACGGTGACGCGAATCTTGGTCATGCATTTCGTCGAACACCGAACCCCGACCGACATCGCGCAGCGAACCGGCCGAAGCCGATCCACCGTCAGCAGGATCATCTCCCTGGCGACTCGGCTCGACACCACCGAAACGACCGCGCAAGGCTCACCCCCTATCGGCGAAGTCGACGACGCGACAGATCTGCCTCCGCGCGACTTCGACCACGAGCCGGTCTCGAATACGGTGACGGCCCAGTCCCCGAAAAGGGTTGGAGTTCTGCGCGTCGCCAACACGGAGTAATTGCGGAATATTTGCCGCAGAACGGCCATGCAGGCTTTCTCGCGGGAACTTGATTCGCACCGGGAGACCACTCGCAAGCACAAGTTCTCGCGTTCGCGAAGAAGCGAGGTAGCACCGATACCGACGCCCTGAACCAATTAACTTTCAATTACGCAGAATCAATGGCAGGGAGACAAACTGCGAAAATGGCAGCAGAAGAGCCGACGATAACACAGTGGCAGACACTTCGACAATCGCTTAGACTTGGTTCACAAGACGGGTGCAACAGCTTAGCCTGGAAAGAGGAATCGAACCCCTAACCCCTGCCTTGCAAAGGCAGTGCTCTAGCGATTGGCCCATGGGCCCGCCGCAGGTGACTGGTTGCCAAGATGGGGAAACAGCGAGTTCAGGCGAACTCTTCGAATTTTTCAAGACGAGACTAGCGCCCCGCTGCTGACGGCGTCAAACGAATCCGAGGCTCCTGGTAGCCCGATCGGCCCGCTCGTTGGTAATCGCGACGCAACACTCGCCGGATCCCGGAAGGGGTTGGTGATGTCAACATGCCTTCCCGCTGCTCAATAGCGGTAGACAACGGGGACCCGTCGGTGTTCCATCGATGTGTCATCGCACCACCTGTCACCAACCGATCCGTTGCTGCGCGGCCCGTCGCAACCGTCCAGCAATCCCACTCGAAGGGGACCAAGGCATGAGCCTCGACATCAGCTGTCCCACCTGCGGGTACGACGATTGTGTCCAGAACGTCCCCGCCCTTTACGCCAGTGGCACGTCGACCGTTCGCGGCACCGACTACTACTCCGGCATCGGCATCGCGTCCAATGGGCTTCTGCCGGTGGTCGGTTCGGCGACGATCGCCCGAACACAGACCACCTTGCTCGCCGAGGACCTGAGATTCGCACCGGCCCAACAGAAGACGACAGGACTCATCCTTTGGGGCCTTATCGCCGCGTTGCCTGCCCTGGTATATGGTGCCGCCGCGATCTTCGCTCCCGCCGAGCCCGGTCTTTCGATCGCATCGACGGTCGTCGTGTCCGCCGCCTTTGTTCTGGTGCTTGCTTCTCCCTCAATTCTCCTGTTGGCCATCGCCACCGGCCGCGTCCGACGCAACGGTCGCATCAGCCGAGGGCGGGGAGCGGCATGCGAGGTTTGGCGTGCGGGGTTCTATTGCCACCGGTGCGGGTACGCCTTCTGGCCGACCGCCACGGTTCCCGGTGTCCCCATTCGTCGTCCGCTTCTACCAGCAGAGTTCCGGTGGGTGGTGTGGAACGTCGGCGGATACGCCGGGGCATAACGGGCTCACTTGAGGGCCCTTACGCCCGTCCACGCCCCAGACACCCGCCGAACCTGACACCTTCGGCCTCTCCCGCACTCCGCCCAATTCAACTGGCGTTTCGCCATAACCCCTACGGCTCGCCGTAGGGGTTTTCTTTCATCCCATGCCGCAACGGGCTCAGCGCTGTTGCGGCCTTTGTCGTTTTCACACCTTTGATTTCCCTTTTCACCCTCTACCTCGATCGGAGGTGATTTGCCGTGCCTTCTCCCCGTACGGATACGCGGTCGTGCGCGATGTGCGGTTCCCACTGCCCCGCGGAGGTTCTCCCTACTGTCGATGACGAACTGTTGTGCGCCGCTTGCGCATTGGAGCTGCCCGCGTGTGACCAATGCCGGGCGCGTACCCGCGAGTTGGTGTTGTCGTTCGAGGGTCAGCGGCGGTGTCGGAGTTGTGCTCGTGGCTGGGTGGAGTGTGCTCGGTGCCGGTATCTGACGATGCCGTCGTTGCCGACCGACTCCGGCGGGTTCGCGTGTCCGATTTGCGCCGGGCGGTGGTACGAGACGTGTGGGTCGTGCTGCCGGATGACGACGGATTCTCGCTACGTCTCCGGCGGCCCGCGGGTGTGCCCGAGTTGCGCTGAGCGCTATCAGCGGTGTGAGTTCTGCGGCACGCTGCTGCCGGATTTCGCCGACTGCGGCGAGTGCAGCCTGAGCGCTCGGGTGCGCAACTACTCCTACAAGCCCGATCCCCGCTTCTTCGGTTCGGGACCGGTGTTTCTGGGTTGGGAGTTGGAGATCATCGTGCCCAGCGAACGGTTCAACGATGCGGTGAACACCGCCTCTGAGCAGCTGGGCCGACTGGCGTACCTCAAGCACGATTCCTCGATCCAGCCGCTGGGATTCGAGTTGGTCACCCATCCCATGGATTACTCGTTCGCGATGGAGCGGTTTCCGTGGCCGCTGCTGGCTGAGTTGGGCGAGTTGGGGTGTGAGTCCGATGCCCGGGTCGGGCTGCACGTACACGTGTCGCGGGCGGGTTTCAGTTCACCGGCCCATATCTTCCGGTGGGCGAAGTTCGTGTACCGCAACGAATCCCACACCGTCGCGCTGGCTCGGCGACGCTGCAACGCCTACGCCGGGTTCTCGCCGACCGCGCGAGCACGGATCAAGGATTCCGCCAAGGGCGACATGCACCGATTCGGCCTCGACCGCTATCAGGCGATCAACCCACTCCCGCGCCACACCCTGGAGGTGCGGGTGTTCGCCGGATCGCTGGACCCGCTCCACGTGCGGGCCGCACTCGGATTCACCGCGGCCACCGTCGAATACACGCGCGCGTTGCGGGCCAGCGATGTGCTGCACCACGCGGGCTGGGAGTGGCCGCGCTTCGCCGTCTGGGTGCGTGAGCACCCCGAGTACGCGCCGCTGTGGGCGCAGATGGAGGACCTCGCATGTGCCTGCTGACCTACGTTCCCGCCGGGATCGCCCCCGACACCACGGCCTTGGAGGTGGGGGCACGGGTCAACGACGACGGGCACGGATTCGCGATCGTGGCCGGGTCGCGCCTGGTGATCGGGCGCGGGATGAACGCCGAGCAGGTCATCGACGAGTTCGCCCGCGCCCGCGCGAGGTTCCTCGACGGCCCGGCGTTGTTCCACAGTCGCTTCGCCACGCACGGGATCGTCGGCATTCCCAATTGCCATCCGTTCCACCTCGGCCGTGATCACCGGACCGTACTGGCGCACAACGGAGTCCTGCCGCGGCGGGTTCAGCCCCGCGGCTTCGACCGGCGCTCGGACACCCGCATCGCCGCAGAACGGTATCTGCCCGGCCGCCCGTTCGGATCGCTCGACACCCCGGAGGGGCGTCGGGGGCTCGAATCCTGGCTGGGCACAAGCAAACTCGTCCTGCTGACCGTGAACCCGGCCTATCTGCGGTCGGGGTATGTGTTCAACGAGAACGCCGGGATCTGGGACGGCGGTATCTGGTACTCCAACAGCGGCTACCTCCCCGACAGCCCCCGCCACCAGCTGCGCTGGCTCTCCACCTGCTGGGGCTGCGGCCGCTACGAGCCGCGCCGCCAGCGCCGCTACTGCCCCTCCTGCGGCTGGTGCTCCTACTGCTTGTCCCCCTTCCCGGATTGCGACTGTCCCCCGCTGACCCGCTGCGCCGCGCGGGCGCTCGAGAGGGCCTCGCACAGCCACCCGACCGAGTCCGCGACGTCGATCCCGACCGGAACTGCCGCTCTGCCTTGATGATCCGCTCGCGTTGAGCGCTCTGCGTTTCGCCCGCGCCCCGCCCTCCCGACTGCCGGGACGGCGGGGCGCTGTCGTGTCCGGCCCCTGTTCATCCGTCCCCTTGGAGGCGATCGCTCATGCCCGCTGCCCCAACCCAGCTGCGCTGCTCGGCGTGCTCGACCTCGCTGCTGCCCACCGACCCGCCCAGCACCGACACCCTGTGCACCCGATGCGCTCAGGCACCGGTCTGCGACGGGTGCGGCCTGCCCGCTCCCGTGCCCCGGCACACCGTCGACGACGGCCAGCTGTGCCGCGACTGCGCCACCGGGTGGCGTCGCTGCCGATCCTGCAACCTCTACACCCGCCACGCCCACGCCACCGTCTACGACGGCGCCGTCTGCGACGGGTGCGAACCCGACTACACCCCCTGCGCCGAGTGCCAACTGCTCACCGAAGAACCCCACTCGGTCGACAACGGCAGCGAGGTCTGCGAGAGCTGCGCTAACGACTTCCGCGAGTGCGGCAACTGCTTCCGGCTGACCACCAGCGCCAGCTACTGCTCCACCTGCGCCGACTGGTGCACCAGCAGCCGCATCCACGACTACAGCTACCGGCCCACCCCGCGGTTCCACGGCGACGGCCCGGTGTTCCTCGGGCTCGAACTCGAAATCAAATGCCCCCGCGGCGGTCTCGACGACTGCGCCTATCGCGCCCTCGACCAGCTCGACGGCTTGGCCTACCTCAAGGAGGACGGATCCATCCCGTACGGGTTCGAACTGGTCACCCACCCGATGTCCTACCCGTACGCCCTCGAACGGTTCCCCTGGGACGTGTTGGCGGAGTTGGCCTCTCGCGGGGCGTACGTCGACGACTCCGTCGGCATCCACGTGCATGTGTCGCGGGCCGGTTTCGGCTCCCCGGCGCACATCTACCGGTGGATGAAATTCGTCTACCGCAACGAATCCCACGCCACCACCCTGGCGCGGCGCACCTCGCACGAGTGGGCCACCTTCGATCCCGACGCCCGCTTGGACATCGGCGAGTTCGCCAAGAGCGGTAAGTGCGACTACGGGCTCGCCGGGCTCGGCCGCTACCAGGCCATCAACACCCTGCCGCCCGACACGTTCGAGGTACGGATCTTCGCCAGTTCCCTGAAGCCGCAACAGGTTCAGGCCGCGCTGGCGTTCGTCGCCGCCTCGGTCGACTACACCCGCACCCTCACCAGCGCCGACGTCGCGCGCCGCCGCGGCTGGGAATGGACCGCGTTCGTCACCTGGCTGCGCGCACGCCCCTGCTACGCCCCGCTGCTGGCCGAATTGGAGGACCTCGCATGTGCATCCTGACCTTCTACCGCCCCGGCATCACCCCCGACCTGGACGCCCTCGCCGCCGGCGCCTTCGCCAACCCCGACGGTCACGGCTACGCCCTCGTCGCCGACGACCGCATCCTCGTCGGCCACGGCCTCGACCCCCGCGAGGTGATCACCGAATTCGTCTCCGCCCGCGCCGCGTTCCCCGACAGCTTCGCGTTGTTCCACTCACGCCTGGCCACCCACGGCACCGTGACCACCGACAACTGCCACCCGTTCTACGTCGGCGGCGACAAGCGAACCGTGCTGGCCCACAACGGGATCCTGCCCAAGAACGTGCAACCAGCCAAGGACGACCCGCGCTCGGACACTCGCATCGCCGCCGAGGACTTCCTGCCTCGCCAGCCCTTCGGGTCCTTGGACTCCTGGGCCGGGCGGGACGGCCTCGAACGCTGGATGGGCAGCGACAAGATGGTGCTGCTCACCGTTGATCCCGACTACAAGCACACCGCCTACCTGTTCAACGAGCACTTCGGCCACTACAGCCCCGACGGGGTCTGGTACTCCAACACCTCCTACCGATGGGCGTCGAACTCCCTCGCCTGGTGGGACGACGACGACCCCTACTGCGGGATGTGCGGCGACGAACTCGACCCCCGCCAGGTCGGCTCGCACTGCACCTTCTGCGGGTACTGCCAGAGCTGCTTCCGCCGGTTCCCGCACTGCTCCTGCCCCAACCTCGACGGGCAGACCCGCTACGCAGACCTCGACATCCTCGCCGAACGCTCTGCCTGACCTCCCCGGCCCGCGCCTCCGAAGAGTCGCCTTCCTGAGCGCGGGACCGAAATCGCCACAATCACTGTCGCGCAATCCTTTTCATGTTCGGACCCGGCATCCCGTCTGCTGACCGCAGCCTGTCCTCGCTCGCCGACGGCGGCACCAGGCCGTCACCGCGGTCGAGGATGGCGGCCCGCCGACACGTCTCCGACCAAGGGAGGCCCCTCGCCATGAATATCGGTCACCATTCCTACACGGCCCGGCTGCGGGTACCACCCGGCTACGCCGACGTCCTCGCCGATCCCGGCCCTCACGCCGCGGTGCTGGTCCTGGGCTACCGGGCCGCGTTCGCCACCCACCCCGACCCGGGAACGGTCATCTCCGCCTTCCGCGGCATCGACACCCACACCGCACAGCGCTCCGCGCTGGCGCCCATGGCGTTGATCGCGGTCGAAATCGCCACCGCCGTCCTCACCACCGGGCCCGACGGCAGCACCGAAACCGAGTGGGAGGCCGACCCGTTCGCCATCTTCGGCCGCACCGGCTTCCACTGGTACCTCACCCCCGCCGAGCCCGCACCCGACGGCCACCTCCGGCTCACCGAGCGACGATGGGCCGCTAGCGGATACGAAGCGATCCTGCCCCGCACCGTCCTCGCCCACGTCCCCACCGCGCCACCGACGGTGCCCGTCCACGACCGCGACCCGCACACCGGGGCACAACGCCACTGGCGCCGATAGCCCCGAGCACCCACCGCACGGTCGTCGGTACCGGCCTTTCCGCGCTGGCCCAATCCATCTCACCCACGACTCGAGTCCCGCCCTACGAGCAGTTGTCTCGGCTTGCACACGAGTGGTGCCCGGCCCCGACCCTTGAGGAGGTATCCCCGCGTGCATGATCCCGCCCTTCCGTCTCCTTCGGTCAGGCCCCCAACCTTGGCGCGTCTGCACAACCAGCCGACCGCCCACGGTTTGACCATCCCGTACATCACCCTGCGCCACCGCGGCGACAACCGACCGGTCTGGGGTGCCATCGACCCGGTCCGGCTGCACAGGGTGTGGGCGCGGCGGCTGTGTCAGGTCTGCTGCGACCCACTCACCGACCACAAACCACTCGCCGACCACGACCGCGTGGTGGTGATGGTGCGACCGCTCGACTGGACCCACCGACTGGGTCCCGAGCCAGGGCTTCACCCCGAATGCGCCCGCTACAGCACCCGAGGCTGCCCCGCGCTCAACGGCGTCCTCACCCACTACCGGTCCCACCCGGCCGTAGCCCGCACCTACCGCTGCTCCGACCCCACCTGCCACTGCGCGGCCTGGCAACCCGCGGATCCCGCGCAGGACAGCGTCCGAGCGGGGAAACCGCTCGGCCGCTGGTACGCCCTGTGGCTCGAAGCCGACCAATACCGGATCCGTCAGCGACCCGGCGACGCTGGCACCCCCACGCTGACCGGCGTAGACCTCCGCCACGTACACCCTCTGGCGATCCGGAAGGTCCGCGACGCCTCCCCCGAACCCGGGAACAGCGAACATGACGCCGTCCCCCACAGACCTCGACGTCCTCGCCGCCGCGATACGCCTGAACCGACTCACCGGCAGGAAGGACTAGCTCCTCTCATGGACAGTTCCGTGACCCGCGCGTCCGTCCACCAATCATGCTGGGGCTACAGCGTTCTCGCAGCATTCACCGACCGCGTGCGACGTGATCTGGACAGCACGCGGTCGCGGCGCCGGTCAGCCGCGGTCCGCTCTTCCCGGCTCCCCTCACCCCGGTTGCGGCTGAGCAGGCGGCGGTGAAACGGGTGGTGCAGATGTCGGGCGGTATCGGGTCCTTCGCCGCGGCAACCCGCGTCGCACAGCGGTTCGGTACCGACGACATGGTGCTCCTGTTCGCCGATACCTTGATCGAAGACGAGGACCTGTACAGATTCTTGGCCGACGCAGTGGACTATCTCGATGTGCCGCTGGTACGCGTCTGCGACGGACGCACTCCGTGGCAGGTGTTCAGCGACACCCGTTATCTCGGCAACTCGCGGCTCGCCCCCTGTTCGAAATGGCTCAAACAGATTCCGTGCCGCCGATGGCTCGACCATAACGCCGACCCCGCCGACACGATCCTTTATGTCGGCCTGGACTGGACCGAGCTGCGCCGCGAACAAGGCGTAGTGCGCGGGTGGGCTCCGTGGCGGGTCGAGTTCCCAATGGCCGACAGCCCCCTCCTCACCAAGGACCGAATGCTCGCCGACTGCCGCGCCGCCGGGCTTGTTCCGCCCCGTCTCTACGAACTCGGCTACAGCCACAACAACTGCGGCGGAACCTGCGTCCGCGCAGGACAAGGACAGTGGCGACACACCTTGAGGACATTTCCCGAGCGCTTCGCCGAAGCCGAGCGGCAGGAGAACCGGCTGCGGGCCGAACTGGGGGACTATTCGATCCTCACCGAGCAGCGCGGCGGGCTCAAGTATCGCCTCCCGCTGGCGGAGCTGCGCCGTCGACCCGCCTGAGTCCTCCAACTCCTGATCGCGCGGCATTCGCTCACGGCCCGCCAGCCGCAGCGACCTTCACCCGGAAGTCGAACCCGCCCTACCGCAGACCGTTTCAATCAGAAGGGACGGCATGATGACCAGCGCAGCAAGTTCGTCCTGCGAGTTGTGCGGACGACCCGACCAGGTGTCCAGTTTCGACTCGTCTGCGGCAGGACCGCGCCACGGCCGTCCGCTCCCGCTGTGTCGTACCTGCCGTGCGATCGTCGCCGCGCACCCGCGTATCCAGACCCGCGATCAGCTCGACCACAGCCCGGTCGGCACCGTCGTTCGCACTGACCCTGCTGGCGGCTGCCTGTGGATCGTCGCCGCTCGGGAACCCCTTCCCCGCCACAATCGGCTCCGAACGCAGATCCGCAGACTTCGTCCCGATCTCGATGCCGTCTTCTATCCCCCGAACTTCGACCTTGTGTTGCCCGCCGAACTTCTGTGGTCTCCCCATCCCCACCTCCCCAGCGGCCCGGCCACCGCCTGATCCAGTCGAACCACGGATTACCGGCCAGCACGCCCCTCAATGCCTACTCGACCTCGCGCTGTCGCCGAAGGCCGACTGTGGGTTCGGGTCCGGCAGCCGCACGAACGGGGGCCCGCCGAACACGTCCCGCATCGCCGGACCCGCTGGAGGACAAAGCGTGAGAACCTACTATCTGGGCACGCATATGGCGCATTGGTTGACGAAAACTGATGTGCCGCTATTTGTTCGCATCGGCGCCTATCCGGCCGCCGCAGCCTGCCGCGCGCTCGCACCCGGTGGGCTTTGGATTCGGGGGGATATACCGAGCTAGTCCTGTTCGGACACTGGAATATCGACCTCGGCACCTACGTCGCCGCAGTGGGTCGCTACGCCGAAGAGATCGGCAATCTCGACTGGGCCGTGCCGATGGACTGGCCATGCAGCCCCGCCGCCTTGGCGCGTACCGGTCTCGATGTCGGTGAACACCAGCGCCGCACGATCGACAACTTCCTGCGCCTGCGCGAACAGGCCCCCGAGCTTCCCTTCGTACCCGTCCTGCAAGGCTGGACCCCGGACGAGTATCTGCGTTGTCTCGACAGGTATTCCGCAGGGGGAATCGACCTGACGCGCTATCACACCGTTGCGCTGGGCAGCGTGGCACAACGCCAGGCGACCGACCAGATCGCCACCCTGGTCACCGTTCTCTCCCATGTCGAGCTGAACCTGCACGTCCTTGGCCTCAAACCCACCGGGGTCCGCAGATATGCAGGCCGGATTCGTTCCGGCGATTCGCTTTCCTGGTCGTGGAAAGGACGCTGGGTGGCCCGATGCTCGCCTACCCATGAGACGGAAGCCAATTGTCTCCGTTTCGCCCTCGAATGGCGCGCCGGACTGCTCGCCCTCGCCGACACACCGGATCCCTCCGATCACGCGGACCGATCCGCAACCCGCGCTTGCTCCCCCTGACCAGATGAGCCCGCCAATCACTGGAGTACGGAATATCCGTTGGCATGCCGACCGGCCACGTTGACTTCTCGCTACAGCTCAAACAGTGCATCTAACAGATTGGGAGGCATTATGGTTCGATCGCTAGGCGTCGAGTACCTGAGCAAGGAATGGTGGAAGAAGAACTCAGAAATACTGAGTTTGCAATTACGCAATCAAGAGCAGAAAACCCGAGAAGTTCAGCATCGAGCTGATATGCTCGCGGACCACATTGTCGAAACTGGCGGATCTCTTCCCAATGAATGGGAGAGAGACAGGTACGAAGACGAGCAGGGTCGCGTTCGGAAGCTGGAGCGCGAACGGGAATGCCTCGAGGAATTCCGACGCACAATCGTCCTGATCGAATACAAAGCAACGGAAGCTCTTCGATCCGGAGCCGATGACAAAGCTGTCCTCAACGCGATCTTAAAGGCGATCGAGGCTGCTGCACGATCGGGTTGCAGTGGCTAGGCAGGCCGTACCGACCACGGTTCGAGACGTGACGTTGAATAACCAATCAGCCACTCAGCCAGCATTATTCAGCAGCCCGTGCCCGCAGCCCACAGCAACCGTGCTGCCTTATGTCTGGTCGTACGGAATGGGTGTGGAGAGCACCGCGGGCATCATGCGGGCCATCCTCGAGCCCGGCTGCCGCCCCTCCGAAATCGAGCCCGACTTCTCCAACTTGATCATCCTGACCGCCCAGACCGGGGACGAGTGGCGGTCCACCTGCGACCTTGTGGCCCGCCACGTTCTGCCCGTCCTACGCGCGCTCGAAATCCGAACCGTGGAGGTCGCGCGGGCGGGACCGTCGCGCCGCGACGGCATCGTCATACTGCAAGACACGCGCCACCCCGAACGGATGCATCCCGATCCGGAGGAATCCGGGTTCTATGCGTTGATCACCGAGCATCGCCACAACGCGGTCATGCCGATCCTGGCCAGTCGGACATGTTCCGCGAAGGCCAAGGGTTGGCCCCTCGATACCTGGCGGGAGCGTCACCTCGCCGCGCAACCGTATTTCCACGCGATCGGCTACAACCTCGACGAGCAGCACCGGATCGACCGTGACCGGGCGATCACCCTCGGCGGCCAGCGCACGCCGGTCTACCCGCTCTACACCGACGGCTGGACCCGACAGCGCTGCCAACAGTATCTGTTCGATTTGCTCGGTGTCTGGTGGCCGAAATCGTGCTGTCGTCAATGCCCTTTCGTGTCGGTGCCGTCGTGGCCCGAACAGCTCGCCCGCTACCGCGCCGCTCCCGAGGAGGCGTTCGGTCACCTCGTCGACGAATACCTCGCCCTCGCGGTCAACCGGAACTCCACGCTGTTCGGCCGCACCGGAACGTTGGCCGATCGGCTTCGCGCGGGCGACGCCATCGACGTCCTCACCCTCGCCGAACAGCACATGGCCTCCTGCGATTGGGCCGTGTACCGCGTCCGGCGGCTCTACCATGCCAAAGCCACCGCAGTCCGCTCGCTGGAGATCGTCACGCGCGGTCCCCGCGACCAGCAGCAACAGCTCCTGCGCCGACTCGCAGGCGAACTATCGCTCGCCGTCTCCAGCGACGAACACCACGAGCGGCTCTGGCTCGCCCAGCGCGCACCCGGACAGACAACTTATCCGCAGCTCGAGCAGTTCTACGTCGCCGCGCCCGCCGCCGCACGACCGAAACTTGGTCCGAATTTCGAGCAACGGTGGGCTTCCCACAGTTCGGATGAACTGCGTGATCTCGACATGGCCGCCGCCGACAGCCTCGCCGCTCTCGAAGCGTTCTCCGCGCCGTGCGCCCCCGCTCGGGAGAGCGGTTTTCTCACCGAGTCCTAGCGGGATGTACCCGTCTGCGCCCCTGCCTTGCTGGTCGGCTCGGCTTGCGTTGGCGCTGTCGCGGAGTGAGCAGATCCAGTCCCGGATGCTCTGGTCTTCTCGGCTGTTTCAGCGCTGTTCTCCAGGGCTTTTCGCTCTCGATGTGGGGCGTGGGTTTCGCGAGCGAGGGCGAGTAGCTGGCGGATCCGCTTCGGGGTGAGTTCCAGCATTTCCGCGATCTCGTCCTCGCTGTAGCCCTGTTCGCGAATGGTCTTGGCGGCCAACCCTTGGGCGTGTTCCTGACCGCGGATCTCGGTGGTCGCGTCGCTGGTGATCTCGGTGATGCGTTGCCGGAGTTCGGCGATCTCGTGGTCGCGGCGCTCCTCGGTCATCCTGACCACGTGCCAGGCGGCCAAGTAGGCCCGTACGGCGGCGGTGGCGGCCTTCTCGCGTTCTCGTTGCGCGGCACGCTGTTCGAGGATGCGTTGGCGGGAACGCTCCCACCGCTCGACCAATTCCGGTGACCGCGTCCGCGAACGCGGACGGCCTGAACGATCTGCGGGCATAGTGGCTTCTCCTGACGGCTGGCGGCCGGTCAGTCCCTCGCACCCACCACCATACCGGCACCTCCGGTGCGACCACCGTGCTTCCGTCCCCGCGAACCACCAAACCCCTCGCGCGCAGACCCTCTCGCTCGAGGCCGCAGAGCGCACCGGGCTGCGCCTCGTTCGGCGGAAGTCGTCGTCCCAGGGGTCCGCCCCGTCGGGTGCGGAACTGTCGGGCTGTCGTTCTCAGGCTCGTCCGCACGCCCCTCGCGATATCCGAGAACCGAATCCGCTCCATCACCGACCGAAAGGACTGACCGATGCGCCTCGCCGAGCACACCGCCACCCATTGCACCGGCAACTCGTGGGCCGACACCATCGTCTGGCTCGCGTTGATAACCCTGTTCGGTTTCGGCACATGGGCAACGACCCGGTGAGCGGCAGAGTCGATGAATGTTTCTGTGACACAGGAGGGCTCGGCTCTGCGACGCCGGGCGTGGGCGGTCTTGTCGCGCGCCGCGGTCGAGGACGAGCATCGCGTCCACCGGCTGCTCGCCGACCACGACCCGGTCGACGCCGCCCACGTGATCACCTCGAGCGTCCCGGGTTCGTCGGTGCAGGCTCGGCGTGATCTGGCGTTCATGGCCGAATGCGGTGGCCGGTTGGTCACCCGTGACGATGACGAATGGCCTGTGGCCCTTCGCCGGTTACCGGGCGCGGGCGCGCTCGAGCCGGTGGCGTTGTGGGTGCGCGGCACCGCGCGGCTGGACCTGTTCACCCAGTATCGGGTCGCGGTGACCGGAGCGCGCGCGGCCAGCGACTACGGCGTGCTGGTAGCCAACGATCTCGCGGGAGGCTTGGCCGCGCGGGGGTGGACGATCGTCGCTGGCGGCGGCTTCGGCATCGACGCGGCGGCCCATCAGACCGGGATACGCGCGGGCACCGCGACGTTCGCGGTCCTGCCCTGTGGCGTGGATCGCGTGTTCCCGTACCAGCACGCTGAGCTGTTCGCGAGGATCGCCGACACGGGTCTGCTGGTGTCGGAGTATCCGCCCGGTGTGGCGCCGACCCCGGGCCGGTCTGGTGCCCGTCACCGGCTCATCGCCGCGTTGGGCGTGGGCGTGGTGGTGTGTGAGGCAGGGGTGAGATCGGGCACCGACAGCATCGTGCGGTGCGCGCACCGGTTGGGTCTACCAGTCGCCGCCGTGCCGGGTTCGATCTATTCGCCTGCCTCCGTCGGTTGCCACCGGTTCCTCCGTGAAGGTCGCGCCCAACTGGTCACCACCGTCACCGAGGTCCTCGACCTGCTCGTCGGCCGCGACGACGCAGCGGGGCCGCCGTGACCGCGCCCTCACCACCGGTCGGGCCGCGTCGCTGCTTGCGTCGGGGCGTCGGCTAATTCACAGGCTCGCTGCCGCGCCACCGCCCCACTGCCGGGTCCGGTTGGTTACCCCGCTCCGGCGTGGCCCTCGACAGCAGCGGTGCTGCGAATTCCTCGGTCGTGCGAGACACCCTCTGCGACAGAAGCATTCGAGCTTGTCACCTCTGTGCGGGGGCGCGCCGCTGTGCCTTGCGCGCTCGTTTGTCCGGGGTTGTTTTCGATGAAGGAGAGCTGATGGCGCAACCGAAGTTTCGTCTCGACGATCCGGGTGAGCTGATCGCGGCGGTGCCCGCGATACTGGGCTTCTATCCCGCCGATTCGTTGGTGGTGGTGACGTTCGGGCCGAGCCCGCAGCGCGAGAAGGCGCTGAAACTCGGAATTGTCGCACGCACCGACCTGGAACAGGCGCGGGCGAGCCTGGCGGACACCGCAACCGAGATCTGCCGGATCTGCGCGGCCGACACAGCCGCCGTCACCGCGGTCGTCATGGTCCTCGTCGACAGCGCTGCCCCGGACCCCTCCACCGACGACCGCACGCCCTGGCAGCGCGACCAGCGCGGGCTGATGGACCATGTCGCAAACGCGTTGGCCGCCGCCGGGATTCGGCTCGAGCACACCCTCGCGGTGAAGGCGATCGAGGCCGACGCAACATGGTGGGACCTGGTCGATCCCGACCGCAACGGCCAGGTCTTGGATCCCGACGCTTCTCCGATCGCGTGCACGAACGCGCTGCACGGTGGTTCCATCCGGCGCTCCCGCGCGGACCTCGAAGCTCTCGTGCGGCACGACCCGGCCGCGGTCGAGGCGGTGCGCCGAGCGCTGGGCGAGGCAGCGCGCGACGCGAACGTCTCGGAGGAGGAACACGCCCCGCAGTGTGGCCGCGACCGTTTGCCGGGGACCGCGGTGGTGACCGCGTGTATGGCGGAGGTCGCGGCCGGGCGGACCCCGGGCCCGGCGGATCTCGCGCGGTGCGCACGGGCGCTGCGTGAGGAGACGGTGCGCAACTACTTCCTCGCCGTGGCCGTCACCGAGGACGCCGCCGCGGCGCAACAGCTGTGGGGTGTTCTGGCGCGGACATTGCCGGACCCGGATCGCGCGCACGCGGCGTTTCTGCTCGGCTGCTCGGCCTATGTCGGCGGCGACGGCGTACTCGCGGTGATCGCGTTCGCCGCAGCCTTGGAATCCGATCCCGGCCACCAGCTGGCCGCGGGCCTGGATGCCGCCTTGCGAACCGGCCTGGACCCCCACGAGGTCCGCCAGATGCTGCGACAGCACGCCGACCGCCTCACCGCCGCACCCGGCGAGGGGTCGGGCGCGCGACGCGACGCCGACCGCGCGCACCGGCGCAAGGTCGCGCACAAACGTCGATGACCGAACGCTCCTCGCGCTGCACAGGTCGCGGTGCGCCCGCGGGGATCCCAGCCGCCGCGGTCGCACTGGCCAGGTGAGCGTTCGGTGGCGATCCGCGCCATCCCGAAGATTCCCCCCTTTGATTGGAGGTTCGTTGATGTCTGTATCCCTCGTTGCGTCGGTATCGCGTTCGGAGTTCGAGCAGCTGGCCCATCGCGGCCGGGCCGGAGACGCCACCGACCTGGAATCCTCACCCGCCCTGGACGATTGGCGGGCCGAGCAGCCGGACTGGCGTGGCCGTCACTGGACCTACACCGAGGACGAGTCCGGTGTGCTGCGGCTGGCCCCGCTCAACCTCACCCGCACCGCGCGGCCGCGCCCCGACGCCGCCTGAGCGTCGCGGTCCTCCGACCGCGTCCCGTGTCGCATTTGTTGTCCCGCAACGGCGGGGCCGCCGGATCGGCTCGCGTGCCGGATCGTCGGCGGCCCCGCGGTTGTCCATTCTTCGAGGAGGCATTCTGTGTCATCGACCGAAACATCCACCGCCACCGCGGTCATCGACCCGCCATCCGAACCTGACACCACGCTCACCGACCGCGACGACCACCTCGACGGTCCCGTGCGGGGCGACACCGCGGACAGCGGCGGCCCGGACACCGCGGGTCCAGGATCGCCCCGGGTGCAGGCGATGATGGTGCCGCCCGGGGATCTGGTGATCGCCGACAACGTCCGCAAGACCTTCGACCTGTCCCTGCCCGAGTTCGCCGATATGCGCGAGTCGATCGCCCAGTTCGGTGTGGATGTTCCGGTGTTGGTCGAGCGGCACCCCGACGGCGGGTTGCATGTGGTGGCGGGTCAGTTGCGCACCCTGCTGGCCACCGAGGTCGGGACGGAGGAGATCCCGGTGTGGGTGACCGATGCTGATGCGACCGTCCCGGAGAACGAGCGTCGGATCCGTACCGCGTTGATGCAGTTGCGGGAAAACCATCGGCGCGTGGAGATGACGCGAGGCGATGACGCCGCGGCGGTGGCGTTGATGCTCGATCTCGGCGCGTCGGCCACCCGCGTCGCGAAGGGGTTGCAGCGCAAACGGTCGCAGGTGCAGAAGCAGGCCGCGGTCGGATCCTCGCCCACCGCGACACGGCTGCTGGACTCCAGTCGGTTGTCGCTGGATCAGCTGGCGGTGATCGCCGAGTACGAGCGCTTGGGCGACCAGGAGGCGGTCGAGGATCTGGAGTCGGCCGGTTCGGCCTACAGTTTCGGGTTGCGGGAGAAGGCGATCGCGCGCACGCGGCGCGAGGACCGCGCCAGGCTGCACGCGTCGCTGCCGTACGCCGCGCTCGGTTTCGGGGTGCTCACCCGCGAACCCGAACTCGGCGACGCGGACCGGTTCGTGCCGTGGGACGAGGTCGTCACCGAGGCCGGGGAGCCGGTGAACGAGGACGCCGTCCGCGCTGAGGCGGCCCGGTGGGCGGTGTGGGTCGAGGTCGACGAGGACGCCGATCTGGTGCATCGCGAAACCGGGGCGCTGGTCGACCCCGACACCGTCGATTGGGACGCCGACACCGATTCCGACTCGCCTGCCTCCGATGGGCTGCTGCCCGCTGACGCCGTCGAATGGCGCGACCGGTGGACCCCGTCCTACTACCTGCTCGCCGAGCATCTGCCGGGGTCGGGACTGCGGCGACGCACCGGCATCGGCGACGGCGACGTGTCGACGAGCGAGGACGCCCGCGCCGAGGCCGCGGAGGCCGCGGTGCGGCGGGAGCGCGAGCGGCTGGAACGGCGGCGGGTGCGGGAGCTGAACAAGCTGGGCGTGGACGCCAACGAGCGCCGGGTGGAGTTCCTGGTGCGGTTCCTGCGTGGTCGGACCCCGCCCGCGCGGGCCGCCGCGTTCGTGGCCGAGTCCCTGGCGCATCGTCTCGACATGAGGCAGTTGCAGCTGGTGACGACATTGCTCGGCGTCGGTGGTTCCCGCGAGAAGCTGCTCGAGGCGATCGCCTCGGCCTCGGTCAACCGCGCGTGGATGATCGTGCTGGCGATGGAGCTGGCCGTCCACGAGGACCCGATCGACAAGAGCCTGTGGCGCACACCGGACAGGGCGCAGGTCCGGTACCTGACATTCGTGGCCGAGGTCGGCGCGCAGGTCGACGGGGAGGACGAAGACAAGTACTTCCCCGCCGAGGTCGAGCGCGCGGGGGCGGGCCTGATCGATTACCACGACATCGAGCTCGATTCCGCCGCCTGACCAACCACCCACCTTCTCGCGCCGCCGCCTCCGCTCACCGCCGAGGCGGCGGCCTCGTGCTGCGCCCCGCGAAACCGCTGTGCGACAACCCCTTTCCCTTGTAGGAGGCCGCGATATGAGTGGTAACACCGTCTTGACGATCATCGGGAACCTGACCGCGGACCCGGAGTTGAAGTTCACTCCCGCGGGTGACGCGGTCGTCAATTTCACCATCGCGCAGACCCCACGCGTGTTCGATCGCGCCCGCAGTGAGTGGCGCGACGGCGAACCGTTGTTTCTGCGGTGCAGCTTGTGGCGGCAGCCTGCGGAGAACCTGGCCGAGTCGCTGTCGAAAGGGGCGCGGGTGATCGTGTCGGGTCGGCTCAAGCAGCGCCGCTACACCACGCCCGAGGGCGAGAACCGCACCGTGACCGAACTCGACGTCGACGACGTCGGGCCGTCGCTGCGGTACGCGACCGCCACGGTCACACGCAACCCCACCACCGGCTTCAACGGCGCGGCCACCACCCGGCGCAGCACCGCCACCGGTGACGGCAACGGGTTCGGCCGAGCCGACCACAGCGCCACGCCCGCCAGTGGTGACCTCGCCGCCGCGAGAGCCGAGGACGATCCGCGCGTCGCGCCGGTGCTGGTCGGGGCGGGCAGCGGCGGGTTCGGCAGTCCGGGCGACGAGCCCGGATTCTGATCCACCGCCCTGTTCGCTCTGGTGTCGTGCCGGGCGCTCACGCGCCCGGCGCGAGACAGGGGGTGGTGGGGGAGGGATGTCGTGCTGGTCCGCACGACCAGCCCACCGAGGGCTACCAGCTCCGGGCGCGACGCGCCGATCGGGCCCGCGCCCGGCGCACCCGAATTCCCTCCGCGCGCCGTCAGTCACGCTCGCCCAGAAGTCGTTGTCTGCGCAGGGAATTCGGGTCCGCACGCTTCGGCGCGTTCCCGCTCCGCGCGTCGCGCCCGGAGCTGGTCGGGCCGCCCTCGGCTGGTCGTCCGGACCAGCCCGACATCCCCGTGTCGGGTGCCGCAGCGCGCCCAGCGAGGGGCCCGGTCGACGAATCCGAACCAGAACAGGAACTCAGACATGGCTGACACCAACGCCTTCTACGACGCTGTTCTCGATCTGCACCTGGATTTCCCGCGTGACCCCCGCACCGCCCGCGACGCGTTCCGCGCCGCCCTGGCCCTGGCCACTCCCGACGATCACGCGTTCCTCGACACCGTGGTGGAGACCTTCACGCTCTACCCGTTCCGGTCGGCGCTGCGACGCCTGGAGGCCGCCTTCGCAGGCGACCCCGCCCACAGCCACCTGCTGGTGAATCTGGTCGCCGACACCGACCCCGGCCTGTATGTCGCCGACCGGGCCGATCGCGTCGCCGTGCTGGAGGACCGCGCCCGCCGCAACAACACCAGCGTCGAGGACGAAGCCTTCGCCGAACACGTGTCACTGGCGGTCACCGAGTCCCCGCGGGTGCCGATGCGCCAATGGCGGACTCCCCCGGCGCGGCTCTACGCCCCGCCCTCGCGCGAGACCGACAAGTCCCGGTTGCAGCCCGAGCAGATCGCCCGCCGCGTCCGTGCCCGCGCCAAGCGCCGCCCCGTGTCCCCGGAGCCACGCGTGGTCACCGCCTATGTCGCCGACTCCTTGTACGTGGACACCATGGCCCGCGAACTCGCCGACGGCCAGGCCGCCGAGGACCGTATGCTCGAGCGCGGATTGATCCAGCCCGGCGAGCCGACACCGCCCGTCCGGGGCGAGCAGCGCCGGGTCGACAGCCAGGAAGCCCGGTCGATCTGGGATCACGAATTCGTCGGCTACGTCGCCGAGCAGCACCACCACGCGCTCGCTCTGGCCGGGGAGCGGCCCCTGTCGGAGGACAACGCCCTCGCCTACGCCGACCGCCGCACCACCGTGCGCGGCGACCGCCCGTCCGCCTCACGGGCCTTCTTCCCCACCTACCTCCCGTCCTCGCGCCACACCTCCATCTCACGCATCGAACCCACCCATTACATCCCCGCCTCATTACCCCCATCCCTCTTACGCCCTTATAGAACTAGCAGACCTCTTGCATCCCAGGTAACGATATGATAACGACCAGCGGAAATGCTGGAGATGTACACAAAGATGACCTCCTCGAACTCTCGATAAAACGCGTTTTCGGGCGTTGGCTGGAATGGTGACAGCAACGCTGCACAAAGTGTTGGCCGGAAACGGCTATCTGTATTACCTGCGGCAGGTCGCCGCCGCGGATTCCACCGATCTGGGCACCGACGCGCTGGCCGACTACTACTCCGCGCACGGGGAGGCGCCGGGCCGCTGGCACGGCGCCGGGCTGGCCGCGCTGGAGCTCGATCCGGGCGATCAGGTGACCGAAGCGCAGATGAGAGCGTTGTTCGGGGAAGGACGCCACCCCGACGCGGACGCGATACAGTCCCGCGTCCTGGACGCGGAGATCGCGGCCGGCGCCAAACCCAAGGACGCGCGCCGCGCCGCGGATCAGGCGACGCGGTTGGGGAATCCTTTTCGCGTCTATTCCGGGGACAACGAGTTCAGAATTCGGTGTGCTGAGGCGTTTCGCGCACACAATTCCGAGCTGGGATTCGAGGCGGGAGCGGCGATCGGCGAGGACGTTCGTGCGCGGATCCGTACCGAGGTGGCGCGGGAAATGTTCACCGAAAACTACAAGCGTGGGCCGTTGGATGTTCGTGAATTGTCGGGGTGGGTGGCGCAGATTTCGCGTCCGGTCTCGGCGGCGGTGGCCGGTTTCGACATCACGATGAGTCCGGTGAAGTCGGTGAGCGCGCTGTGGGCGGTGGCGCCGAAGGCGGTCGCCGACCGGATCGCGGCCGCGCACGAGGCCGCCGTCGACGACGCGATCGGCTGGCTCGAGACCCACGGCATCTACACCCGTTTGGGGCGTAACGGGGTGCGCCAAGTCGATGTGGACGGGGTCGTCGCGGCGCGGTTCTTTCATCGCGAAAGCCGTTGCGGGGACCCGGATTTGCACACGCACATGCTGATCGCCAACCGGGTCCGCGCGGCGGACGGGCGGTGGCGGACCCTGGACGCGAGCGTGATCTACCGGCTGGTGGTGGCGGTGTCGGAGATCTACAACACCCGCCTGGAACACCATCTGAGCGCCGAGGTGGGCGTGGCGTTCGCGCCGCGGCCGGGCACCGACCCGACCAAGCGCCCGATCCGCGAGATCGTCGGTGTACCAGTCGCGTTGATCGAGCATTGGTCGCGCCGTGACGCCGCGATCACCGCCCGCCTCGGCGACCTCGCGGCCACGTTCCAGCGCCGGTGCGGGCGCGAGCCGACGCCGAAGGAAATGTGGGAGCTGCGCGAACGCGCCACCCTCGACACCCGCCCGGTCAAACACCTACTGCGGTCGCTGGCCGAGCAACGCGCGGCCTGGCGCACCGCCGCCGAGACCGTGCTCGGCAGCCGAAAAGCGGTGAAACACATGCTGGTTCAGGTGTTCGGGCAGCCCGCACCGGTGTGGCCGGACACCGACTCCGCGTGGATCGCTGGGATGGCCGAGCGGGTGGTGGCGACGGTGTCCGGGGAGCGGGCGACGTGGCGCACACACCACATTCGCGCCGAAACCGAACGACAGGTGCGGGGTCTGCTACCGCCGGAGCGGTGGTCGGAGGTCACCGAAGCCGTTGTCGCCGAGGCGTTGTCGCCAGCGTATTCGATCGCGCGCGGTGATCCCGATGTGGCGGCCGAGCCCGCGTTGGCACAGGTCGCGCCGCTGTTCGCCCGCGCGGACGGGACCAGCGTGTACAGCGGTGCCGGGGACCAGTCCTACACCTCGGCGCACCGGCTCGAGGTCGCGTCCCGGTTGATCGAGCTGTCCCTCGAACACGGTGCCCGCGTGCTCGCCGACCATGTCGTCGACGCCGCGATCGCCCGCTACAACAGCGATCCCGCTCACGCGCAGCGGCAGTTGAACGCGGGACAGGTCGCGGTCGTGCGCGGTTTCGCGACCTCGCCGTGGCGGATCGAGACCGCCAACGCGCCCGCCGGATCGGGGAAAACGACCGCGATGCGCGTGCTCGTCGACGCCTGGCGCGCCTCCGGCGGCACCGTCCTCGGCCTGGCGCCGACCGCCGCGGCCGCCGCCGTCCTCACCGAAGCCACCGGCGCCCGCGCGGAAACGGTCGACAAACTCCTCACCCTCATCGACGACCACAGCCCCCGACCGGCGCGTCCCCGACCGTCCAGCGACCCCGATCGGGAGCCGTCGCTGCCGCAATGGGTGTTGCAGATCGGTGCCGACACGGTGGTGATCGTCGACGAACACGTGCGCCTCGGCGACGACAAACGGCTGCGTCTGTTCGCGTTCCTCGCCGCCCGCGGCGCGACGATCCGCTGCGTCGGCGACGACAAACAGCTGCCCTCGATCGAGGCGGGCGGCACGGCCGCCGACACCGCCGACGCCGACCGCGCCTTCACGTTGGGCCACGTGGTGCGCTTCGCCGACCGCGCCGAAGCCTCCGCCAGCCTGCTGCTGCGCACCGGCGACCCCGCCGGTCTTGGCTACTACCTCGACCACCACCGCGTCCACGCCGGAGCCCACGCCGCCGTCCACGACGACGCCTACACCGGCTGGATCGCCGACCACACCGACGGCCGCGACACCATCCTGCTCGCCCCCACCCACGACCTCGTCACCGAACTCAACGACCGCGCCCGCGCCGACCGCCTCGCCCGCACCGCGACCGGGCCCGAAACCGAGCTGGCGGACGAGCTTTCCGCCTCCGCGGGCGACATCATCGTCACCCGCCGCAACGACCCCCGCCTGCGCGTAGGCGAACGGGATTGGGTCCGCAACGGGTACCGGTGGGTCGTCGAATCCGTGCACGCCGACGGCAGTATCACCGCCACCCACCTGCATCCGGGCCGCCGCCTCGGCGACCGAGTCGTGCTGCCCGCGGCGTATGTGGGCGAGCACGTGCGTCTGGGCTACGCCATGACCATCGACTCCGCCCAAGGCGTGACCACCGACACCTGCCACATCGTGCTCACCGGGCACGAATCCCGCAACCAGCTCTACGTCGCCATCACCCGCGGCATCACCGCAAACCATCTCTACGTCCCGACCGCGCTCGACGGCAGCGAGGCCAGCTTCTGGACCGAACCTGGCCTCATGCCCCGCACCGCCGTCGAAGTCCTCCAACATGTCCTCGCCCGCGACGCCAGCCAGATCTCCGCGCACACCGAACTGCGCGACGCGCTCGACCCACACCACCGCCTCGGCCGCGCGGTCGACATCCACCTCGACGCGATCGGCGTCGCCGCCGAAGACGCCCTCGGCGCCGACACCCTCACCCACCTCGACCACACCGCCGAACACCTGCACCCCGGCCTCACCGACGCCCCCGCGTGGCCCGTGCTGCGCCAGCACCTGGCCACCATCGCCCTCTCCGGCGGCGACCCGATCACCGACCTGGCGGCCGCGATCGCCGAACGCGAACTCGACACCGCGAAAGATCCCGCCGCCGTGCTGGACTGGCGCTTGGATCCCACCGGCGCGCACTCCACCGGCCGCGGGCCGCTGCCCTGGATACGCGGCCTGCCCGACCAGCTTCCCGACACGCTCGTCACCGAACAGCTGCGCGCCCGCGCCCGCATCATCGCCACCCTCGCCGAGCAGATCAGCGCCGAGGCCAGCGGCTGGACCGCCGCCACCGCGCCCCCCTGGGCACGCCCGCTGCTCGATACGGGCGAGTTGGTGGCCGAGCTGGCGGTGTGGCGCGCCGCCCACCACGTCCCCGACACCGACCCACGCCCCACCGGACCCACCCGCTACCCCGTCCTCGAACGCTGCCACCAGCAGCTGCTCGACACCCGGATCGCCGACACCCTCGGCGATCCGCACGCCGCGGTCCACACCTGGTCGGCGCTGGCCGAACACATCAATTCCCGCCTCCTCACCGACCCCTGGTGGCCCGTCCTCGCCGAGCACCTCGACACCGCCACCCGCGCGGGAATCGACATCGACACCCTCCTCCCCGACGCCGCCGGCGTCCGGCCGCTGCCCGACGACATGCCCGCTGCGGCCCTGTGGTTCCGCCTCAACCTCGACTTCTCCACCCTCACCACCCCCACCCGCCGCGACCTGACCCCCGATTGGAGCCCGCACCTGGGAGCACTCGTCGGCGACGACGCCCTTACCCACATCCTCGCCGACCCCGCCTGGCCCCGGCTCGTCGCCGCCGTCGACCACGCCACCACCGTCGGCTGGACCCCCCACGACATCCTCGCCACCGCCCACGAACTACTCGCCACCGCGCACCCCGACCCCACCACCGCACCACCCCCCGACCAGCTCGCCACCGCCCTCGCCTGGCGAATCGCCGCCCTGCTCAACCCCACCCACCAACCCGAAAGCCCCACCACCATGAACACCACACCACACCCACACCCCGAACCACCCACCCCACACAACGACGTCCCGATCCCGAAACCCGAACCATCGCAACACATCCGCGGTATCGCCGCCCTCTTCACCAGCGGCCACATCGACCGCGCGGTCACCGAATTCCGCCGCTTCACACGCGAACTCGACGACACCGAACGCGACATTCTCGAACAGGTCGCCACCATCCTCTACAGTCGCGCGTTCCCCGTCGCGCGCGCACGACTGCGCTGGCTCGCCGACCGCAACCCCCACCACCGCGACCTCATCCACGCCTGCACACCCGACGAAGACCCGCGCGTCTACCGACCCGACTCGAACGGTCGCGCACCCACCTACCAGCGCGACCGCCGCCACGAAGCCGCCCACGACCACCGCCAACACACCGACCCCACCCGCCGCAACAACGCACCCACCCCGGACCGGGGTCGCGACTTCACCGACACCTACCTCGCCGACCGCGCCCCCATCGACGACGACCCCCACCACCTCCCGATACCCGAAGGCATCGACCACCACTACACCAAGACCAAACCCCGCAGCGAAGACCTCGACGGCTACCGCGTCGACTACGACCGAGCCGCCATCGGAAACAACCACGGATTCGGGTGCCTGCACTGCGGAATCGAACGCACCGCTTACGACACCACACCCACCAATGGACGCCGCAGCGACGACGGCCTCTGCGGAGAATGCCGCGACACCGGCCACCCACCCATCCCCGACCACGACCCCGCCGAACACATAACCGCCCGCTGCCACCACATCACCACCACCTACCCCGTCCCCTCAGCACACGCCAAACTCCGCAACGACTGGCGCCGCGCCCCCACCCGCCGCGCCCGCCACACCATCGCCGACTGGGTCCGCAACCACCCCTTCCCTCACACCACCACCCCCGACACAACACTCACCTTCGACCCGAACGACCCCATCCAGGCCCTCACCGACCAGCAACTCAGCCAACACATCAACGACACCCAACGACGCATCGACCTCCAGGACACGGAGGCCACCCTCTTCGGCCCCGCACCACAACACCGCAACACCGAGACAGAACGCCCCACGATCACCCGCGGCTGGCTACGCAGCGAACTCGCGGACCTACGCGCAGAACAGCACCGCCGCACCGAACTCACCCCCGAGCAAGAAGCGACAGAACATCGTCTCCGCCAACATCATTCACCCGACACCGACGACCACCGGGGATACCGCGCCCCCGCTGCACCGGAAGTAGCTGAAGATAACGACCACGGACTCTAAGCCCGACCGAACCCGCGGCGAGTCACACAGGCACATCCGGCCCAGGTGAAGCCTCCCCTGCCCAGAAGGCGCGAAATCCGCTGGCTGCAACCAGCTTCGGGACGACGCCCAACCCGGCTCCGCAGCGCCGGCCCGAGCCCGAACTCCAACAACCGCAGAACGATGTCGACGTCCTCGAACAATCCGTTACCGCCCACCAGCGAGAGCGCTGGCTGGGAAAACGCCACCCCGAAGTAGGCTGCGCCAGCCCCATCCCAGGTCGGATCCACCACCGCCCCCTCCCCATCCACGCACCACGCATGAGGAATCGGCACGCCAACCATCGCGCTGAGCAACGCGAATCCCTCCGAATAACTCAACCCGTCGCCCGCCCCGCGAGGTGTAGAGCATTGCCGTAGCAATGGCCCGTTCGCATCCGCCTGACCGACAATCGAAGCGGCTCTGACTCGAAAAGACGGCCGTGGCCGCGAGGTAAGAAGGTGCTGGACGCGATCGGGATGAACCGGCTTGCTTGCGATTTGGCGGCTACGGACGTGACCGTTGTCAGTTTCCCCGGTGGGGCTGTGAGGCCGGGGGGTCGCACAGCCGGGCGGGGGGCAGGCTCGGTGTCACCCATGCGTCCCATTCGCCCTCGGTCATCGGTGTCGCCAGCTTGGCGCACAACGACTTCGGGTTCGGAACCGCGAAGGGGAGATCGGCGAAACTGACGATCCGCGACACCCGACCACTCGATGCGACGTTGATCGACCGGTTCTCGGTATCGAACGCCAGGCCGCCAATTTCGTCCAAGCCGCTCGGGATCGACGCAGTCTCGGCCTGGCTCGCAGTAGTACTCCAGATGTGCACCCCACCTGTATCGTCGCCGGTTGCCACCAGATGGCCGTCTGGACTCACCGCCACAACCGTGGTCTCCTTGGAACCGAGACCGGGCAAAATACGGAATCGATTGCGAGAGGTGAGGTCCCACATCAGCACCGCACCCTCCTGGTCGACTCCGGCCAGCCAGCGCCCGTCCGAACTCACCGCCACAGCGGTCAGCCGGTATTGGGTGTAGCGCAGCTCGTCGAGAACACGAGGTTCGGCGTTCGACGTGAGATCCCCCCACACCCGCACTATCCCATACACGAAGTCGCTGTCGACGATCCAGCGACCATCCGGACTCACCGCCACAGTCCCGGCCCAGTGGTCTGCGGCACCGTGCAGGACGCGGGGCTCGGCGTTCGTCGCCATATCCCACACGCGTACCACCCCGTTGGTGTCGCTGACGACCCAGCGACCATCCGGACTCACCGCCACAATCTCGCCCCAGTCGTCTCCTGCACCGTGCAGGACGCGGGGCTCGGCGTTCGTCGCCATATCCCACACCCGCGCCGAGCCATTGCCGCGGACGATCGAGCGACCCTGGAAACTTGTCTCAGACTCGACAATCCAGCGACCATCCGGGCTGATCGACCCAGCCTCGACGATCCAGCGACCATCTGGACTCACCGCCAGAGCTTCAGGAGGGGAGGTCTTACGATCGGGCAAGGGGCGAGGTCTGGCATTTGTCGCGAGATCCCACACCCGCACAACCCCCTCCGAGTCGATGTCCATGACCCAGCGCCCGTCCGGACTCACCGCCACGGAGCGGGCCGTGCCACTGCGGGTATCGGGCAGGACGCGAGGGCTAGCGTCAGACGTGAGATCCCACACCCTCACTGTGCCCGCGCGGTCGGCACCGACGATCCAGCGACCATTTGGACTTACCGCCACGGAATAGGTGTTGCCAGCCGCGGTTTCGGGGAGGGCACGAGGCGCCGCGCCCGTTGCGAGATCCCACACCCGCACCGCATCCCCGTAGTACGCGGTGACCACCCAGCGCCCGTCCGGACTCACGGCCGCAGCCTCGACGCTGTGGTGCTTGATATCAGGCAGGGCGCGGGGCCCGGCGTCTGTGGCAAGATCCCAAATCCGCACCGACTCATCTGCCGCCGAATAGCCAGCGGCGACGATCCAACGACCATCCGGGCTGATCGCCAGGGAGGCGGCGGTGCCGATCTTCCCGGGACCGGGCAGGACACGGGGCCCGACGCCCGTCGCCAGATCCCACACCAGCATCGACCCGTTGTCACCCGTGCTGTCGTCGGCGACGATCCAGCGGCCATCTGTGCTCACTGCGACAGCCCTGACGACGCGAGTCGCTGAGTCGGGCAGGACACGGGCCTCGGCCTCCGTTGCAAGGTCCCACACCCGTACTCCAACGTCGCTACTCGCGCTGGCCAGCCAGCGGCCGTCTGGGCTCATCGCCGTGGCGTCGAGGGCATGGCTGTCCTTAGTACCGAGCAGCGCGCGCGGACCAGCATCCGACGTGAGATCCCACACCTCAGCGTCATCGCTGACGATCCGGCGGGTCTCCTCACTCACCGCCAAAGCGGAAATGTGCAGCTTACCAGTGATCTTGGCAACATTGCGGGTCTGGTATTGCGCGGTGATCAGCCCGGTCTCGGCGGTATCGGGGGACAGAGCGTGCGCGGCGAGGGCTTCCACGACAGCGCGGCGGTCGTCGCGGTGACCGGCGGTGAAGCGTAGCTGGGCGTCTTGCAGCAGGCGCGCGGCGAGGGCTGCGTTGGCGAGGCTGGTGGCGTGGCGTTCGGCAGCGTCGGCGCGGAAATAGTAGAAGCCCGCGGTAACAGCGACCAGTACCGCGACGGTGGCGAACGCGATCGCGATCCGGACACGGGTGCGTAACGCGGTGGCGTGGCGGATGGCCTCGCGCAAGATGTCGGCACGGCGGGCGTCTTCGTGCTGCCGTGCGGCGACCAGATAGTCGATGGTGGTGGCGAGTCGCTCACGGTAGCCGGGTCGGCCCGCCAGGGCTTCGGCGGCGATCAAGCGGGCGCCGGTTGCCAGCCAGGCGTCGGCGCGGGCGTTGCGGTGCCAGTCCTCGGCGGCGCGTTCGATGTTCTCGGCGGTTCGCAGGTCGTCGGCTTCTTCCCGCAGCCATGCGGCCAAGTCGTCCCACTGCCGCAGCAGGCTCTCAACCGCGACCTCGACCACGGTCTCGATACGGCCGCCGTGGGTGCGGTGATCCTTGACGAGCAGGCGCCGGTCGACGAAGCGGTCGATCAGCGGGCGGGCGTCGGCGGGCAGATCGTCCCAGCGCGCGGTTCGCCGTAGCGGCTGATCACCATTCGGGGCGATCGTGACCAGAAACGGAATGAACGCCGACCGGAGCAGCGCGAGCTCCTCCTGGCGGACAGCGGGGTCGCGGGACAGCACGCCAGCGACTTCAGTCGCGACGATAGTGTCGATTCCACCGAGGCGGGTGTAGTGGGACACCGTGAGCGCGCCGCCGGTGCCGTAGTCGCGGTAGAGAGTAGCCAGGGTCAGCGACAGCAGCGGCAGGGTGTCGGTCCCCTCACCGCAGTCGTCGATCAGCCGGTCGACCAGATCCGCGGCGAGTTCGAGATGACGGGGACTGCGGCGAACGGGACCGGTGATGATCTCGCGAAACCGGTCGCGGGGCATCGGTTTCAGGTCATCGAACAGCACCGAGTCGATGCCAGTCAGAGCCGGGTGAGTCTGCAAGTGCTGGTAGCGGTCGGTCCGGATGGTGACCGCGACGATCAGCGGCAGCCGTTGATCCACGGGAACGCGCAGCAGATCCGCCAGCAACGCCAGTAACACGCGACCCTCGGCTCCAGCGTCGGCCGACACCAGTTCCTCGGCCTGATCGATCGGCAACACCAGCGTCGCCGTCTCCGCACCGGTATCGACGAGTTGCTGGTGGGCGGCCTGCTGGATGTCGAGCAACCACCGCCGCGTACTCGCGGTGTCGTGGTGGGCAAGCGCTGTTTTGATGACACCCAGATCCGGAGTGTGCAATCCCAATTGCCGACGGGTGGCGTGGAGGGACGCGGCCAGTCCGTGGGTGCCGGTGAGCGCGTCACGACCTGGGCGCATCATTTCCAGCACGAGAAAATGCCGGTCGTCGCGCCGCAGTCGGGGAATAAGCCCGGCCCGCAGGAACGATGACTTGCCGGTGCCCGACGCGCCGACGACGACGAACAATGGCCGGGTCCCGTCATTTCGCATTACCCGCAGCATGTCCATCGCGCGCAGGATCTGGCCGTCACGTCCGAAGAACACCGCCGCGTCCTGCGGCGCGAACGGTACCCACCCTCGATACGGCGCGCGATCCGGCTCATCGAGCGGGGGCCACGAGAAATGCTCGGAGCCGATTCCAGCGGCTCGCAACCCGGCCAGCAACTGCTGCAGCCCGGCGGTACGCACCTGTACCGGCTCACGGCTCGGTCCGACGTCTATCTCGACGTAGGGGCCTTCACCGAACAGATCACAGTGCTGCCACTCGCGGGTGATGTCTTCCCCGCCCTCGGGACGTTCGATCCGCGCGCAGAAAATCCGTTTTCCGAAATACTCGGCCGCCCGATACTCCGCTTCGCATTCCCGAGATTCCAACCAGTTCCGCGACACCAGGCACACTACAGCCTCGCAGCGTTGGCTGGCCGTACGCAGCGCATCCTTCCAGCGTTGCCCTGAACGGATCCCGGTCTCGGGATCGATGTCGAGGAAGATCTCCCCCGCCAAGTCCGGCTGTTCCGCGACAAGCCACCGCGCCACAGCCAGCGCCCACGCGCTGTCACGACCGGAATGACTGATGAACACACGCGACACGGCCCCCACCCCTTTCCCCTCGTGCGTTAGCACCCGTATCGTAAACAAACCACCACCCCCATCTCGGGGGAACTGTCACTCCGGTCGTGGTCGGCAGGGGCTGTGCGACGCGCTCGCCGGGCGGAACAGGCAGATTCAGCGCCAGACGTTGACGCGTTCGTGAACTAGCAGGGGTGCGTCGTCGGGTCCTTTGGAATGGCCGGAATCGAGCCCGGCTGGCTGCTCGCCCTCACCCGCGGCGGACCGGAGCGCGGGTCACCGCTGGGCGAGGTGTACGACGGCGAGTTGGTCTGCGATCCGGTGTGGGCGCGGCAGGTCGAGCGGTCGCCGACTGGCAGGCATGGGTCCACACGATCCGCGCGGCGTCGGCGGAAATTTCGCGACGAGACGCTACCGACATTTCGTGATGGGTCGCAGTCCGTGACGTAGCCTGGGCCATTCAAATGGCGCGGTCGCGCATCGATCTGTTGATCGGCGTCGAGCTACAGGACGGTAGCGTCCGGTTGTTCTTCGGGGTTCGCGTTCTTTGTCCCCGGGTCTGAATGTCGACGCAGCCACAGCCGATAGGTCTCGTGCCTGAACTGGTACGCGGCGCCGGTGACTCTCAGAAGGCCACTGCGGCGAGCCCAGTCGAGAAACAGGCGAGGTCGAGAAGGAAAGGCGGACGTGAACCGAAAAACCAGCGTCGCGATGAAATACCGCACGGAGGCGCCGAAGAATGTGAGCCCGAAAACGAACCCGATCGCGAGCCCGTTTGCGAGGAAGGCAATCAGTTTATCGAGCCAGGCAGTGGGACCGAACTTAAGGCTGGTCATGGGCGAGCCCAAGAGCGCGAATGTGACCACCGTCCATCCAACTACGGTCGCCGCAGCCCGAATATCGTCTTTGATCAGCCGTGTTTCGTCGACAGGAACGGGGTTACGCAACTCACCCTTCTCATCCGCAAAACGCCCGTCCGTGGGCTCGGGGGAGCGCTCGGCCACGAGCCCGACTAGAAGCCCGGACACGAGCCCGGCCGACAGCCCGTTCGCGGGCCCGGCCGCGAGCCCGACGACGAGCCCGAACACGAGCCCGGCCGCGGAGCCGACTGCCGGCCCGCGGCGCCACCACGGTAGATCCGGGGCTGGCAACACAATGCGCTGTGCTGGTAGCTCACGAACGCTGCCGTTGATCAGCCCCGCTGTGAGTCCGTACCCGATTCCCGTGGTGAGCCCGAGTATGCGCCCGAAACCGTGCTCGACCCCGAGCACGAGCCCGCACACGAGCCCTGACACGAGCCCGACGGCAACACCGTGTAAGACCCTGATGCGGGTAGATCCTGCGATCTCCCAGATTTGGTCGAGCCGGATGGTGGTGCCGTCGAGGCCGGTATCGCGACGGTGGTCGAGACATCCGGCCAGTGCCAGCAGCCAGGCCCGGACGTTGTCGTCGGTGTAGTCGCGGTACGGACCGGTCCGCTCGGTACCGGCGATCGCGGCGGGGATCTGCGCGGTGAACAAGAGATCGCGAACAGCGTCGAGGTCGGTGCGATCGAGGAGCCGAGTGGCGGTATCGGGGTCGTGTCGCAGAGTGCTCGCGGCGAGAGCGAGCATCCACGGGGTGCGCAACGCGGCCGCCAGGGGCCCGTCGGGCTGGTCGCGGAGGCGGGCGTCGACCGCGTCCCAGCCCGGGGCTGTGGCGCCGATCGACCGCCGGTACGCAGCCAGGTGGGCTCGGACCTGATCCTGCGAGAAGGGCTTCAAGGTGATGCTGGTGGCCCCGTGCAGCCCGTTGTCGTGACCGCGGCGGGCCAGTGCATCGAATTCGGCACTGCGGCACGCGACCACGACCGGGCGGTTCTTCCACGGTGTCTCGTTGAGCCGGTCCAGCATCACCCGGGCCTTGGGGTCGTCGCTGTGGTCGGGGTCCATCTCGTCGAGGCCATCGAGTACGGGCAGGACCAACCCCGCGTCGATCAGTGCCCGCGCGATCGGCGCACGGAGCCGGTAATCCAATCCCAGGCGTGTGGCCAACCATCGTGAGAAGGCTTCGGTGCCATCCCAGCCCACCGCGTTGACCTTGACCGGAACTGGTTCCTCGGCGCGGCGCGCGTCGGGTAGCCCACGGCGGGCGTCGAGCAGCCCGAGCATCAAATGCGTTGCCGCTACGGTCTTTCCGGCTCCCGGCTCGCCGAGTATTACCATCCGCCGCGGTGCCGCCATCAGGTCGAAGTAGGTAGCGATCTCCGATACCTCGGCCGACTCGATCGTTCCGTCGCGGTGCGGGCGGGCCACGACGGCGGTGAACTCGACGTGCATGAATTCGCCAGGACCCGCCCCCAGCTGATCTCGCAGCCGCTCCTCCTGTCGCCGCACCCGGTCCGCCAGGTTATCGGCCAGTACCGCGCGAGCTGCCCTGCTGGTGTCCGGCCGCCATCGCTTCCACACCCACCTCGCTGCCGGTTTCAGCAGCGACGACACGCCTCGCACCGCAGCAGTTTCCACCCCTGACACGCGAAACAGCCTGCCATGTGACACATCCCGGCGCGCCCGAATCGCCTGGGCGTCGCTTTCCGGATGCTGCCGGGCGTCGTGGCCAGCTGGTTCAGCGGCGCCAGACGTTGACGCGTTCGTGGACGAGCAGGGGTGCGTCGTCAGGTCCTTTGGGGTGGTCGGGAATCCAGATGCGTTTGGGCAGGGCACGGCCGGTGCCGTGGGGTTGGTTGCGCCAGTGCCCGGTGACGACCCAGCGGTGGTGGTAGGTGCGACCGACCTTGGGCTCGGGTGGGACGGTAGCGCTTGCGCAACTCGACCACGGTCACCGCGGGGGCGGGCCGTGCGGCGCGGGCCAGCGCCCGGGCGGTGCGTTTGTCGGCGCTGGTGGTGGATGTCTCGGCGAGGGTGGGTTGCTGCATCAGGTGCCAGGCCGCGCACAGGGTGGCCAGAAGCCAGGTGTAGCGCGGCTCGGCGGCGCCGAATGCTGCGGCGCTACCGGTCAGGGCTCGGGTCACGCTGAGGGGGACCAGGGGCGGCAGCGGGTCGGTGATCTCGGTGCCGAGCGCTTCGGCCCCGGCCAGGAGCCGCCAGCGCGCGGTGTGGGATCTCTCCCGGAAGTTTCACGGAAAATCTCGCATACGATTCGTCGTGGAATCGTGTCTCAACTTTCCGCGGTTACTTTACCTCCTGTACGAGGGCAGGGTCGGAAGCGGCGCACCTTTGCGGCACGGTAGCCAAACCGCAGAACACCCAGCTCAGGCGATGCGCTGAAGGTGTCGGTCCGCTCGCGGTTCGAGCGCACCCCGCTCCAACAGGGCGAACTTCACCCGGATCTGAAGGGACGGCGAGTGGTGGCCTGACATCTCCGCAATCGGGGTAGGTCCGCGAACCGGGGGGAGTTTGCCGGTGCCGTGGGAGGATAGCGCTATGGATCCGGTGACGGCAGTGGTGGTTTCGGCGATCGCGGCAGGCGCGGTCGCGGGGGTGGGCGACACTGCGGCGCAGGCGATCAAGGACGCCTACGCGGGGTTGAAAACCCTGATTTCCCGCAAATACCGCGACGTGGACGTGATGGCGCTTGAGCGCAAGCCGCAGTCGCAGTCGAAGAAGGACTCTTTGGCCGAGGACCTCGAGGACGCCGGTGCGGCGGGTGATGTCGAGTTGGGGACCGCAGCGGCCGCGGTGTTGGAGGCGGTGCAGCAGCACGCCCCCCAGGCGGTGGTCGGGGTGGATGTGGCGGGGTTGGTGTCGGCGGCGTTGACGATTGCCGATGTCGATTCCACCGGTGACGGGGTGCGGGTGCGCGATTCCCGGATCCAGGGTGCCACCGAGATCTACGGGGTACGGGCGGGTGGAGCGGCGCAGTCGCCGGGCCCTTCCACGGCGCGGGACTGACACCCGGACCTCCCGCGCCGATCGCCCCGGTCACGCTTGGAGGCGGGACGAGTTTCAGCACAACCGGGAGTCGGTTCTACGGGCCGGTGACCGTCGGAACTCCTGTGTCGGGGGTGTCGTCGCGGTCGTTGCGTGATTTGGTGCAGGTGTTCGGGACCTCGGATTTGTTCAGGGTCGGTGAACTAGATCCGTACCGGTTGGGGGCGACGAGTTCGGCGTTCGGCCGTGCCGGGGAGTACGGCCACCGCGACGGCTACGTGCCGCGCACCGCCAACCAGGTCGACGAGCGGCTAGCGGAGGCGTTGACCGGTAACCGGCTCGTGGTCGTGGTGGGCCCGTCGAAAGCGGGCAAGACCCGCACCCTGTTTGAAGCGATTCGCGCCTTCGACCGCGAGGCGCGGGTGGTGTGGCCCGTGGCAGAAGGTATGGCCGAGCTCGCATCCCATCCGGGAGTTACCGACACCGGCGACACCCTGGTGGTGTGGCTCGATGACCTGCATATCTACCTCACCAGCGGTGTTCCACTGAGTCCTGCGGTGCTCGCCCGATGGCGCGCGCGGCGAGGGCGCACGATCCTGGTGGCGACGTTGCGTTCGGAGATGCGCGCACGGTTGCGCGCGGAGGGTGAGTTGCGGCTGGAGACCCGAATGCTGCTGGAGCAAGCGCTCATCATCGACCTGGCTTCCACGAGCGAGGACTCTGCCGAGCGTGCCGCAGCGGCGCGCGCCTACGGGGGGCGCGCCGGTGGTGACCATGGGCTGGGAGAGGTCCTGGCAGGAGCACCGGAGCTGCTGGCCCGCTACGACGATGCCCGCGCCGCCGACCCGCTGCTGTATGCGGTGATCGCGGTCGCGGTGGACTGGGCTCGAATCGGGCGTACCGACCCGATCCCAGAACCCATCCTCATCGACCTCGCTCTCCGACAGCTGCGAACCACGCACCCCCACATCGATGCCACCGCCACGGGGGTGCGCGACGCCATTCGCGTGGCACGCACACCACCCCCGGGTGGAGGACGCGCGGCGGCATTGCGGACCACCTATATCGACGACGGCACCCGCGGCTACACTGCGTTCGACTACCTCATCGCCGCAGACGACGGCCAAGCCCACCGCGCACCCCGCCCCATCCCAAACAGTTTCTGGCACAACGCGACCCGTGACACTGACGCACACACCCTGATAGCAGTCGGCTTGGTCGCTTACGACCGTGTCAACCGCCCGGCGGCGTTTACCCTATTGCGCAAGGCAGCCGACGCCGGAGATACCTTCGCCATGTTCAACCTCGGGCGTCTGTTCACCGAAGACGGTGACCGGGCCCAAGCCGAGATCTGGTTGCGCAAGGCATCGGACGCTGGGGACACCTTCGCAATGTTCAGCCTCGGTCGTCTGATGGAGGAAAGCGGTGACAGGGCCGAGGCCGAGACCTGGCATCGCAAAGCCGCCGAGGCCGGGGACACCTACGCAATGACCAACTTCGGATGTCTGCTCGCCGAGGACGGTGATCGGGCCCACGCCGAAATCTGGCTGCGCAAGGCCGCCGCTGCTGGGGACACCTTCGCAATGTTCAGCCTCGGCCGCTTGTTCGCCGAGGACGGCGATCCCGCTCGGGCCGAGATCTGGTTGCGCGCGGCCGCCGCTGCTGGAGACACCTTTGCAATGTTCAGCCTCGGCCGTCTGTGGGAGGAAAGCGGTGGCAGGGCCGAGGCCAAGACCTGGTATCGCAAAGCCGCCGAGGCCGGGGACACCTTTGCGATGTTCACCCTCGGTCATCTGCTCGCCGAGGACGGCGACCGGACCCACGCAAAGATCTGGCTGCGCAAGGCCGCCGACGCCGGAAACACCTACGCGATGACCAGCCTCGGTCATCTGCTCGCCGAGGACGGCGACCGGACCCAGGCAGAGATCTGGCTGCGCAAGGCCGCGGACAGCGGACACACCTGCACGATGAACAGTCTCGACACCCTGTGTAACGAACGCGAAGAACCTTGACCGGCAGGAGTATTCTCGTACTTCTTCGCCACAAGGGGTTTCGCTCCCGACAGCACGTGCGGACTAGCGGGCGGTAGCACGACCTGCTCAGCGCGCCACCAGACACCGCACCCACGCGCGCCGAGCTTTCAGCAGACTCCGGTAAACGCTCATCGGCGCCACGCCCGACATGGCTGCGATGTCGCTGACGGAGTCGCCGGTCATGGCCAGGATCAGGATGTCGCGGTCACGCGGCGGGATCGCAGACAGGATTCGAATAGCGTTGTGGTGGGCAACTTTCCAGGACGCAAGGTCCTTATCGACGGTCACGCCCGCGACCATAGACACGTTCGCCTCCGTTTCCCCGCCCGCGGACGGGTTCGGGCGGGGCCGCCAGCACGAATTCCATTCCGGCACGCCCCATTCGCCCGAGGTTCGTGGGAGCCGCTGTCGCATCCATCGAACAGCGCGCAGACCCGCTCACACCGTGGTAGGGCCACACCGGTGATCACCGATCACGGGCGGGTCCCGCTGAGGTACCCGGCAATGAGAGTGACCAACTGGACCGCTGGCTGGAGGCTAGAGTCGTTCACCATGACCTACCTCGTGACCGGAGCTGCCGGGTTCATCGGCGCGAACTATGTGCATCTGCTGGCAGAGTGGGAGCCGGACGCGGAGGTGGTCGTTGTCGACTACATCGGTCATGCCGGGCATTTGTCGAACCTCGCGCCGGTGCGCGATCGTATTCGGTTCGAGCGGACCGATATCGCCGATTTGGACGCGATGATGGCGGTCTACCGGCGGTACAGCCCGGAGTTCGTGGTCAATTTCGCGGCGGAGTCGCACAACGATCGGGCGATTCTGGCGCCGTCGGTGTTCATGCGGAGCAACGCGTTGGGGGCGCAGGTGATGGCCGAGTGCAGCCGTCTGGTGGGCGTGCGGGCACATGTGCATGTGAGCACGATCGAGGTGTACGGCGAGTTGGGGACGGACGAGAAGTGGTTCACCGAGCGGTCACCGCTGAACGCGAAGACGCCGTATTCGGCGGCGAAAGCGGCGGGGGATCAGATGGTGCGCGCCTACATGCAGACCTACCCGGAGCTCGATATCCGGATGACGCACTGCGCCAATAACTACGGCCCGTATCAGCTGCCGGAGAAGTTGATTCCCCTCGCGGTGACGAACCTTTTGCGGGGCCGGAAGATCCCGGTCTACGGGGACGGGCTGCAGACCCGGGATTGGCTGCATGTAGCGGATCACTGTGCCGCGGTGCATCGGGTGTTGCACGCCGAGCTCGATCCGATTCCGGCTGAGGCGGCGACCGATCCAGGGCTGTTGCCGATCTTCGACATCTCCGCGCGCTGTGAGGTCACCAATCTCGAGATCGCGCGCCGGGTGGCCGTCGAGTTGGGGTTCGATCCCGAGAAGGTGATCGAGCATACGACGGACCGCCCAAACCATGATCGGCGGTATGTGATCGACTCAGCGAAGCTCGAAGGATTGGGGTGGCGGCCCCAGCACGAGTTCGAGGCCGGATTGTCCGAGACGGTGAAGTGGTATGCCGACCACCGAGAGTGGTGGGAGCAGATCCTCGCCGACAAAGGCGAACTGGGCATCGACTGGAGCAGGGCAGGCGACGCGGCGGCGGCACGCTGACGAGTGTTTGGCGCGCGAGGTCGGCGGCGGGCCGAGTATCCACCTCTCTGGGCGAGGCAGGTGCTCGGCACCGTGCGAGCGGAGTGCCTCTCGGGATCCGTTGAGCCAGGTTGGGATCGAAGTCGGCAGACGATGAGGGTTTAGAGCGCGGCCGTCAGCACGGTGTAGCCCTTGGGGTCGCGCCATGGTCCGCCGTGTCGATGGAACCACTCTCGCACTTCGAGGCCCACGCTGTGGGCGATCTGGGACCGGTGGGGCGAGTCCTCTGGGACGCCGCAGGCGAAGCGGGCCAGCACGTCTGCGTACGCCAGTACCGTGTCGGGGGTGGGAAAGATCAGCGCGTCGTCTCGCCTGTCCACGGTGACATGCCCGAACTCGATGTGCATCAACTCCGCAGCGGTGTCGACTTCCAACGACGCCGCCGTGGTCGTGCTGGCGGCCCATATCCCCGTTGCGGAGAGCGGTGTGAATCCGCGGCGGGCAGCGTGTTCGGTCACGAGAGCGCGTAGTCGGGGCGCGGTGGGAGTGTGGTTGAGGGTAACCGCGATTCGGCCGCCTGGCCGGGTCACTCGACGCAGTTCCGCCAGCCCCGCCACGGGATCCGACAGGTAGTACAGCACGTGCATCGCGGCCACGCGGTCGAACACTCCGTCGCGAAACGGCAGACGCACGGCGTCCGCTTGGACGCCGATGACAGCGTTCAGGGCGGTAACCGCGGCAACGGCGGCGGTGCGGATATCGGTTCCGACCAACACGCCATGATGTCCGCCGTCGCGCAGGGTGTGCAGGAATCGCCCTGTGCCACAGCCGATGTCGAGTATTCTTTCGGTGCCGTTGAGTGCCAGTGCCGTACGGACCTCGCTGCCGAGGTCGTGCTCTGAGTACTGGGTGTGGGTGGCGATCTGCGCGGCGAGCAGCGCCAATGGATCGGACACGGCCGTCACCGACGGGGAGAGGGTTTGGTGAGGACGTGCGAGCCCATCACCAGGGCGTCGGTCGGGCTGGAGTAGAAGAACGCGAGGGCCTGTCGGGGGTCGGCGATGATCGGTTCCCATCCGGAGTTGAGGCTGGTGTTGAGCACCGCGGGAATCCCGGTGCGGGCGTGGAACCGTTCGATCAGTCGCCGGTACAGGCCCGGGCCTGCTGGTACGGTGTGTGGTCGGCTGCTGCCGTCGATGTGGGTCGCCGCGATAATCGGCGAGAGATCGGTGGTGGGCAGGGTGAACGACATGAACGGGGCGTGAATGTCGCTGCGGCCGAACAGCTCCGGAACGTGTTCGGCGAGTACCGAGGGCCCGAAGGGGCGGAACTCTTCGCGGCGCTTGATGCGGTTGACCCGGTCGCGCGTCGCCGGGCTGGACGGGTCGGCCAGCAGAGATCGCGCGCCCAGAGCCCGTGGTCCGTACTCCATTCGCTCCTGAAACCACGCGACGATCCGGCCTTGGACGAGGAGTTCGGCGGCGGCGTCGGCGGGATCGGAGGTCGTGGTGGCGGGAACGGCGCAGTCGCGCAGGACAGCGGCGATATCGCTGTCGGTGTAGGAGGGCCCGAGGTGGGTGTGGTCGAGTCTGTGGGGACGATGGCCGTTGGCGGCGGCGATCACCAGGGCTGCGCCGAGGGCTGTGCCTGCGTCTCCGCACGCGGGCGCGGCGTAGATGTCGGCGAATTCGGCGCGGGTGAGAAGGTCACCGACTGCGACGGAGTTCTCCATGACGCCTCCCGCGACGCACAGGTGCCTATCGCGCGGTCGGCGATGACGGTCGACCAGCGCGCGCACGGCGGTTTCGATGACCGCTTGGGTCGTCGCGGCTACGTTGGCGTGCTCGGTGGTCAGCGGGGCGCTGGGCAGGCGGCGGGGCGGGAAGCCGGGCAGCGCGTCGACGCCGATCATGGGCAGTTGGTCGGTGTGGAACAGCGGGTGGCGGTGGAAGACCTCGCGGTGCAGCAGGGCGGTGTTCATATGCGGCACGCCCGCGTCGACGGTCATCAGAGGTTGCCGGGCATACGCGGTGCCGTGTGCGGCCAGGCCCATCACCTTGTATTCGTCGTGGCTGCTGCGGTATCCCAGGTATTGGGTCATCGCGGCGGCGTAGAGGCCGATGGAGTCGGGGAACGCGATGGTTTCGATTGCGGTGAGTTCGCCTGCGGCGGCGCGGAATACGGCCGCTGAAATGCCGTCGCCCGCTTGATCGGCGGTCACCACGAGGGCTTCGTCGAAGCCGGAGATCAGGTAGGTCGAGGCGGCGTGGGCGAGGTGGTGGTCTACGTATTCGATCTGGGGCGTATGCCCGAATTGGTACCACAGGTACGCCTCCAGGCGCGGCGCGAAGTCGCGCCAGGTGGCGCGCGGGAAGGCGATCACGTCCACCTCTCGCATGCTGATCGCGGCTTGACCGAGGACGTACCGGATCGCGTGATCGGGCATGAGGCCCACGGCGTGCTTGTAGCGCACGAACCGTTCTTCCTCGGCGGCGGCGACGATGCGGTCGTCGTGGATCAGGACCGCGGCGGCGTCGTGGTCGGCGCGACCGAAGGTGCCGTGGATTCCCAACACGTACATGCGGTGTCACCCCTGAGTGTCGGTGTGGTCCCGGTAGGCGGCGATGGTGGTGTCCAGTCCGGCGGCGAGATCGATGCGCGGGGTCCAGGCGAACGTGGCGCGCGCCTTCGCCGCGGTGGTGATCTGACGGGGCGGATCGCCGGGGCGGGCGGGTGCGAAATCGATGCCGGTGCCGGGGTGGGCGATGATGTCGAGGATGCGGCGGGTCACGGTGAGGGCGGTGTACTCGTGGCCGGTGCCGATGTTGTAGATCTGGCCGTGGATGTCGGCGTGGTCGGTGCGGGCGGCGGCGAGGAGCAGGTCGCAGACGTCGTGGACGTGGATCCAGTCCCGGCGGGCGTTGCCGTCTCCGAAGAGGGTGACCCGCTGCCCGGCCAAGGCTCGGGTGATCACGACCGGTATCAGCCAGCCGGGAAATTGGCCGGGCCCGTAGATGGTGACCGGCCGGAATATCGTTGCCGGCAGGCGGTGCTGGGCGTGGAAGGCCGACAGGTACGCCTCGAACGCCGCCTTGGCCGCCGCGTAGATGGTGGTCGGCCGCACGGGGTCGGTTTCGGTCAGATCGTCGGAGTCGTTGTGTCCGTAGACATCCGCGCTGGACAGGAACAGCAGCCGACCGATGCCCGCGTCGACGAGCGCCCGCAGATACGACAGCGGTTCGTCGGCGACGGACTCCTGGGGGTGGTCGGCGGTGTTCGCCTCCGCAGCCACGTGGATCACCAGATCACCTGCGCCGACCAGGTTTTCGGCGACTCCGGGAGCGTAGATGGACTGTGCCTCAAACCGCACCCGCGGATCGCGCACCACCGCAGGCGGAATCGTTTGTATGCCGTGGCGCAGCGGGTCGATAAGCACCAGGCGCTCGTAGTGGGCCAGCCGCGAATCGGAGAGAATTCGGGCCAGTAGGTGGGTGCCGACGAAACCGGCGGCGCCGGGAATGACAATGTTGGGCAACGTAATTCACTCCTCCAAGACGGTGCGGGCGGCGGCGATGACCTGCGTTACCGTTTCGTCGGGCATGCCGCGCCACAGGGGCAGGCAGACATGGCGGGCGGCGAACTCGTCAGCGGCGGGGAACCGTTCCGCGACGCTCACGGTGTCGAAGATCGGCTGGCGGTGCAGAGGCCGCTCGTAGACTCCACGCGCGAGCCGCACACCGCGCGCCGCCAGCGCGGCACGAAACCGTTCCGGGGCGGAACCGTCGGCGAGCAGCGCGATGCATTTGTGGCCGCTGACCGGGCCGTGTGGGGTCGGGAAATGGAGTCCGGTGTCGGCGAGCGCGCTGCTGTAGCGGTCGATCACGGCGCGCCGCTGGTCCCGGTCTCGGGTGAGATGATCGAGCTGGGTGGCACCGAGCGCGGCGCCGAGTTCGGTCATGCGCCAGCTTCCGCCCCAGACCACATGTCGGCCCCGGTCGTCCTTGCCTTGATCGCGGTACTGGCGAGCGAGCCGATCGAGGTCCGGATCGTTGGTGGTGATGACACCCCCTTCCCCGGTGCTGACGACCTTGGTCGCGAACAGCGACCACGCCCCCGCGTATCCGAAACCGCCAGCGGGCTGCTGGTCGAGGGCCGACCCGTGGGCGTGCGCGGCGTCTTCGATCAGCCGCACACCCGCCTGATGGCACAACCGGGTCAGTCGCGGCAGATCCGGACTGAGGTATCCGCCGATATGCACGACGACGACCGCGACGACCTGCTCGTCGAGGGCACATTCGATCCCGGCCACGTCCGGATATAGGCCGCTGTCGTAGAACCGTATTCGGGCTCCGGCGTTGACCGCGGCGGCGGCGGTGGCGAAATTGGTGTTCGTCGGAATCAGGACCGTGCCCCGGCGCGCGTCGACGGCCCGGAAGATGATCTCCAGCGCGCTGGCCCCGGAGTTCACCGCGACCGCGTATCCTGTTCCGGCCATCGCCGCGACGGCGGCCTCGAGAGCCCGGGTGTGCGGGCCGAGCACCAACTGCCCCGATCGCAGGATCTGCTCGCTCGCGGCGAGGACGGTGGCGATCTCGTCCTCGGGCACCGCGGCGGTGAACGGTTCGATCATCGCGCGACCGCCTCGCAATGGGCACGCCACGGCGAGATCTCGACCAGCTCGGCGACGTCTTCACCGCACCCGTCATGCTCTCCCGGGAGCGGCAACGGCTCCTCGTCCCTGGCGATCGCGGTGACGACGGCCTGGGAGGCGTGCAACGCGAGGGTCATCTTTCCGGGCAGCACCGTCCACCACCCCGCGATCCCATCGCGCGCACCATGATCGATGACCGCGAAGTCGGGCTCGGTGCCCCACTGATCGCCCCGCCCGCGGGTGTGTTCGGTTTTGCTGCACATCCACCCCACCCCGGCCGAGGTGTCGATCAGGCCCGGCCGCAACCACTGCCGCAGGACCGCGGCCAGCTCGGCGGTGTCGGCGGCTGGGACCGGCCAGCGCGCCCGGGCGTGCACGAACCGCTGCGGCGCGCCGTACCAGGACGCCAGCACCGCCCCTCCCGCGGCCGAAGGCGCCACCGCAGGCCATCCGAATTCCAAACCGGTGATGGCGCAGGGCAATTCGCCGGGAAAAGCCATCATCATCTCGAGCCGGGACGACAACTCGACCGACACCACCGACTCCGACCGAGCGAGCAGTTCGTGTGCGCCCATCCCGTTGCAGGACACCACGTTCGGCGACGAAAGGAAACCGGCGGCCGTCTCGACGCCGCGGACACCGTCGGGACCCGCCTCCACCCGCAAGCCCGACACGCCGACCAGAACAGCGACGTTGCTCGCGACGCAACGCGCGGCCAAGTCGATGATCAACCGGTGGGTGTCGATGAACACCTCGCGCACAGCCCGACCATGCACCTCCGCAGCAGGAGCGGCGGAAAGCACTTCCCGCAGCTGCCCGGCGTCGAGTCCGTGGGCCGCGATGTCGTGGTGCCGCCACCTCGCCTCGTACTCGGCCATCGTGTCGGGTTTCCCAATGTACCAACAGGTTTCGATGCCGGACACGCACTCGGGAAACGAGGCCCGGTAGGCGCTCTGGGCTCGCCGACATGCCGCCACGATCTCGGGATGCCAGCGCGCGTACATCGCCCCGGAATGCACCATCCCGTGATTGCGGGTCGTCGCGCCCGCGCCGAGACGGTCACCTTCGAGCAGTGCCACAGCGATACCTCGAGCGGCCAGCCGCGCCGCCGTCATCAATCCCGCGACTCCGCCACCGATGACGATGCAGTCATACCGATGTGTCATTTCCGGCACTTCCCCTGTCGTCCGAGCTCTTTCCCCACGCCGAGGCCCTCAAAGACGCGGAGGCCCCAAGAGCGTGGAAGGCGCTCGCCGCCGCGACGTTCGGCTCAGCGGCTGGTCGGCGGCGTCACTCTTGCCAGGTACCCAGCCACAAGCTCCGACGGATTCGACGGCGGCGAGCGCTGGGACAACCATCGCGCGGATGGCTCTGACGGCACAATGTCGCCGTCGCGCCGTTTGTCTGACCTCCATCTGACATTCCGCTCGAAGGACACCCGCGACTTGGCACTCGGCGGATACGGTGGCTTCACCGCACATCACCGAGGTGAATTCGCCGATGAGAGCAGCCACACCCCGCACCGTGCTGGAAGGACTCGTCCACGCCGGAAACCGGACCATCGACGAGTGGTGCGGCATGTTCAACACCCTTGCCGCGCAGAGCGGCACCTCGGTGACGCTGTCGCCCCGCCAGCTGCACCGCTGGATGGCGGGAACCGTGATCCACCCCCACCCCGCCGCCAAGCGCGTCGCGCAGCAAGTCTGGAAACTGGACTATGACGTCCTGGTCTCACCCGCCGGGGCCGAAGCCACTCGCCCACAAGGGCTCTCGACCCGACCCGATTTGCTCGACCAGGAGCTGAGAATGGCCACTGACGACTCCGCACGCTGGATTCGGCGCGGCGCCGGTGCGGTCGACCGCACCGTCCTCGACCAGCTCCACTCCGACGTGCGGCGCTTCGCCGCCGACTACCTGACCCGAGCGCCGCTGGAACTGATCCCCGCCCTGTCTGTTTTGCGTCGCGACGTCTTCGAGATGATCGACAGCCGCCAACGTCCGGAATACCTCGGCGAACTATATCTGGTCGCCGGACAACTCTGTGCCCTGCTCGCCCACGCCTGCGCCGACCTCGGACGGCCCCACGACGCCGAAATCCACGCCCGCTCAGCCTGGCTCGCCGCCGACTACGCCCACGACCAGCATCTCGCGGCCTACGTACGCTGGCTCCAGAGCTTCATCGCCTACTGGCAAGGCGACCACCGCGAAGCAGCCCGCTACGCCGACCTCGGCCTCGCCGACATGACCGACCCGTCCACACGGCTACGACTGGCCAGCCAACTCGCCCGCGCTCGCGCCGCGCAACTCGAACCACACGCCGCACTCGCCGCCCTCGACATCGCGCTCGACGCCGTCGAACGCGTCGGCCCCGTCGACGAGGAACCGGGCGTCATGTGGTTCCACCCCGGCAAGGCCCGCTACTACGCCGCGGAAGTCCACCTCGCGCTCGGCGGCCGCGACCACCACCGCCTAGCCCTCGAACACGCCGACAACGCGCTCCAGGAATTCGATACCGACAGCCCCGCGGAATTCGTGGCCGCAGCCCAACTCGACGCTGCCCGAGCACATCTGGGTCTCGGCGACCTCGACGCGGCCACCGACCGCATCACCACGGTGCTACAGCTGCCAGTCGAACGACGCACAACACCCATCATCGAACGCGTCACCAAGACAGCAGCCGAACTGACCGCGATCGCGCCCACCACCCGCGCCGCGCGCGAGCTGTCCGAGCGCATTAGCCTCTTCAGCGCCTACACCGCACGACCGCCAAAGGAGTAAGGCGTGCCCCCCACGCAGGTCGCCGTCTGCGGCCCCCGCCACTGCACCGACACCGACGCCGCCCGCGCGCGCGAGGTGGGCCGCCTTCTCGCCGAAGCAGGCGCCACCGTCTTGTGTGGCGGCGGCACCGGCGTCATGGCCGCCGTCGCCGACGGAGCCTCCCGCGCCGGCGGGCTGGTCATCGGCGTACGACCCGACACCGACCCCAACAAGATCTGCGACGGACTCTCCGCCGTCCTCTACACCAACATGGGCGAAGCCCGCAACGCCATCCTGGTCGAGTCCGCGGACGCCGTCATCGTGATCGGCGGATCCTGGGGAACCCTGTCAGAACTGGCACTGGCGAACCGACGCGGCAACGTCCCGATCATCTCCCTCGGCGGATGGCGAATCCACGACGCGGACGGCAACCCCCTCGACGCGGCGATCACCGCCTCAAGCCCCGAAGACGCCGTAGCGAAGGTGCCACGCTGACCCACATCCGGTCCGACACGCGCGGAGGTCGAGCCGCTCCCACACTCGCGCCCTGGACACCGTGGAACAGGGCCACGAGTACCTAGACGGCCTCGGCGTGAACATCGCGGGCCTGCGAACCATCGCGTCCGCAATTCATTGGCGCGACGTCCCGTCCACCAGACCACGCCTCCGTCGAGACGGCCGACAATCCGGGCCAACCCCAGTGTGTGGGAGTCAGTCCCACAGCTCTCCACAAGGAAGCGTTGGTAGGTCTGGCCGGACTTCGTCGTCGACCGTGACCACCACTTCGAAGTCGGCGAACGGACCCGCCAGTTCATCGGCCACCTCTTCAGCTTGCTCAGCCGGGGCTTGGTAGTCCACCTTCAGGGGACCAGATTCGATGTGGATGTGCCGGATCCTCCGAGGCTGCCGTGGGGGCCGCATGACGGATCACATACCGGTGGGCAAGCGGCGACCGCATTCGATTTCTGCCGCCAGGCAGTCGTATCCCTGACACAGTTCGTACAACTGCGCCACTTCGGGACAATCCTCGGTCAGGCCATGCTGGGCCTTGTCGAAGATTGCCTCCCACCAACGCGCCATCCGAGCAGCGATCTCACCGATCGATTCGGTATGGACCGGAATTCGCCCTCTGATGAGAGGCTGTGTATCCAGCACAGACTCGATCTGCTCGGTATGGCTGCTGAGCGGCGTGAGACGGTTGGCCACCGCACCGTCGATGACGGTGACAAGTATCTGGATATCTTCTTGTGCCACAACGAGTTCGCCGCCAGCGTGACGTAGCTGTTCGAGCGACGCGGTGCGGCTGGAGAGCACTTCCAACGCCAGCCGCCTCTGCCGATGACAAGCCACCAGGTCGGCTGCGGGATCAAGGATATCTGATGCGGTGAGCGGCGCGGTCCCTGCGAAGGCCGTCAGGAACAACTGGCTGGACGGAAGTGGTTCGTGCGGGGCCCATTCCAAGGTCTCGGCCAAATCATGGCGACCGAGCGAGCAATCCGATTGTTCGCGGCGGGGATTGTCGTCGTCGTCCGCGAATACGGTCATCGCGACCACTGAAGGTGGGTCGTCGACGGAACCATGCGCCCTGCCTCGGTCAAGGTCCGCACCGCGGCGGCCTTCCGCGGGCAGCTGCTCGCATCGCATTCGATGTGCACCTGCATCTCCAGGTGAGCCTCGTCCACGCCCAACGGTATCTCGGGCTCGGTATGGGTTTGCGGTACGTTCAGAGCAAGGGTCTGGTGCATAGCAAGGCTGTGAACCATTGGTACCTCCGGGTTGGACGGTGCGTCGATCAGGGCAGAGGTCCCGGCACCGGGGGCTCCAGAAAGTCCAGAACCACCGGCTATGCCGTTCCACTGGGCAGGTCGGTGCACCGCGAGAAGTACGGCGTCACCCCAGTGCCGGATACCGCTTTCGAGCTTGGCGCACAGGCGGTTTCGGGCGTAACCGCGAGATGTGGGCGTAATGTGGGCGTAAGCGCGTACTAGCTGGGTCGGGCGTTCGAGTTACCAGGGGAAGGCGATGCTCCGCGGGAGGCAGTGGACAGGATTCGAAGCCGTGGCGCTACAAGAGGCCATGCGCAAATCCGTGCGCGAATTCGCCTCCCTACTCGGTGTCGAGACCACAACCATCACCAACTGGCGCAACGGCCTCAGCGCGGTGAAACCCCGATTCAGCACGCAGGCCATCCTCGACACCACGCTGAAATTGCACACTTCGCCGGAGGACCGGGAACGCTTCGAACAGATCGTGGCCGCTGGCGAGACGGGATGGCGCGACCGTGGCAGCCGACCTTCCACGGCGAAGAAACATCCACCCAGCGAGATCACATCCATCTCGGGACGTCTACAGTTCACCGCGCCGCCGCCTGCCTTCCCGGTCGAACTCGGCAGCGACTACGTCGAGACCCTCCACGGTCGTATCCGACAGCTGGTGCAGCTGGACCTGTCGTTTGGCGGTGACCAATCCTCAGGGTTGGCGCTGCAATATTTCCGATCCGTCCATCAAAAGCTTGGAGTGGCGCGATGTGATGCGGCGAACGAGCGCGATCTCTACGCTGCTGCAGGCGAGCTGGGCGAAGTCACCGGATGGCTGCTCTACGACGCGGGCGAGCACGAGCTGGTACGCCGGGTGAACAACGAGGCCCTACATTTGAGCAAGCTGGCAGGCGATCGCACCATGGAGTTGCTCACCCTGCAGAACGTGTCTATGCACGCGGTGTACCTCGGGCGCCCGGTTGAAGCGCTGCGGATCGCGCAGATGGTCCTAGAGCAACAGCCCCCGTCACCTCGACTGGAGGCGATGTTTCGCGTCCGTGAGGCTCGCGCGCTGGCATCCCTCGGCGACGAAACGTCCTCCGCGCGCGCACTTGCGAAGGCCCGATCGCTATACCTCGACGGTATTCAGGACAACGATCCCCCGTGGGTGTGGTGGATCAGCGACCATGAACTGGGCTGGCACGAGGCAACCATACTGGCTGACCGCGGCGATTGGACCAAATCCGCTGACGTCTTCCGCGCCTCCGTTGAAGCGATCCCGATCGACCAAACCCGTTCTCGTTACATCCATCTCGCGTCACTCCTCAACGCGCAGATTCGCGCGCAGGCATGGCGGGACGCCGCCGATACCATCTGTCGGATACTGCCCCTCGTCGATGAGATACGTTCCACCCGGACCGCCGCCGCCCTTGCAGAAGCAGTCGACTACCTCGACACCGTCGAACCAGCCACGCCCATTCGAGACGAGGGCCGCCAGTTGCGGAACGCCCTGCTCTCGTCCGGGTATGAGGTTCCAGCCCCAGCACCCTGACCGCCCTGCCGTAAATCCTTCGGGTGCATCGAGGTTGCCGAAGCAGCCACGCCATCCCGTGATCGACCATTCACTGGTGAGCAGCTTGTCGATCGCAGCGTCCACACAGGAAGGCGGTCGGCTTGCCCCCAGGCTGGCCCCGCGAACCCAACCATGTACCGTTTATGCGGTTTCGTGCATGACGCTTGACGGCTTCGCCGGACATATGCAATCGTTCGAGTCACGTATCCGCATAATCAGGAGTTGGTTATGGAGTTCACAAAGATCGCTGGCGGCAATTGCGGTCGAGACGACTGTCCGACAATTTTCACAACTGAGACAGGAAAAATTGCAGTCCAGGGCGACGTCGTGGACAAAGAGACACCGTCGGGGGAAGCCGTCGTCGAAATACCAATGGATGTGCTGCGGGAGGCATTCCGTGCGCTTGGATGGTGAAGCCTGGCGGAACTTCTTCAATTCATTCACACAGGAAGCCTTTCGACTCGAAACCCTTCCCAGCTACAAGGTGGATAGCGAGAAGGACGAGTTCGAAGACTTCCAGCGGACAGGCCGTTTGGATATTCCGGACGACGACCCGTGGCTAGTGCGGATCCGTCGCTTCCGGGAAACCGGGCGGAAAGTGAGTCGTGTCCATGTAATCACCAGGCCCTTGACAGATTACCTGCAGTACGAGTTCGCAGTTTATCGGCACACCGTTGCGGCCGGGGAGGACGTGCGAATTCTTGATCTGACCGGCACGACGAACCCAGGACTTCCGGAGCAAGATTTCTGGCTCTTTGACAACACCGCTGTTGTGCGGATGGATTACGATGCCGACGGCGGCCAGCTCGGACGAGAGCTGCTCGGAGATGCAAATCCGACACCCTACATCAAGTGGAAGCAGACGGCATTGCAGCATGCAGAGCCGTTCACCAGTTACTGCTCGCGACTGCAAATGTGAAATTCGACCCAGCAGAGGCCGGGCGGGACCGCCAAAGTTTGGCGTCCGCTCTGCGAAACCTGCGCGCCGCATCGGGCCTTTCCGGCGACCGTCTGGCCCGGCGCTGCGGTTTGAGCCAGAGCAAAATATCTAGAATAGAAACTGGCCGCCTACTTCCCTCCGTGACCGATGTAGAGCAAATTCTCGCCGGCCTGGGTGTTGATCAGGGAACCCGAGACGAGCTACTCGCACTCACACAAGTAGCCAACTCCGAATATCAAGACGTACGCGCGTCGGTACGCCGTGGACTGCATCACCGGCAGCGCGAACTAGCCTCGCTAGAACGCAGCACCGCCCACATCCGGTATTTTCTTCCCACGCTCATTACCGGCCTTCTTCAAACCCCAGAGTACATGCAGGCGGCAATGAACACGCCGATAGCGCCGGCGACAGCAAATACGGAATCAGCGATTTCTCTGAAGCTTCGCAGGCAAGCTGTACTGCACGATCAGGGCAAAAGGTTCGATTTTCTGCTGACAGAATCAGCCCTGCGATGGCAACTGAGCACGGCCTCTATAATGGCGGTGCAGATCGACCGCCTGATCTCGCTATCCCGCCTGCCCAACATCCAGATCGGTGTGATACCTCTGTCGGCACTTATCCCGGACGGGGCTTATCACACCTTCGTGGTCTATGGCACACGACTGGTGACCATCGAGCTTTTCACAGGTCAGCTCGTGTTGCGTGATCCGAAGGATACATCTCATTATCTGTCCCTATTCGAATTCTTCAGCTCCCACGCACTATGGCGCGACGAGGCCCGTTGCTTCCTGAACGGTATCGCCGAGGGATTCAGGCGCGGAAATTAATTCCGGTACGTGCATAGCGATTGAGCCTGACCCCGACGGTCCATATTCTCGACCGCATGGTGCAGGCGGCATGCACCAGAGCCGGGGATGGTGGCTGACGACATTCATACGAGCCGGGTAAGAGTGCCCAGTTCGTGGTGAGGGCCGCTCAAGCCGGTTTCGATCGTCTCCGACGCCGATACTTTAGGGCCGACTTGACATTTCAGGAGATTCTATGTCTCGAACTGTTTCAAATCCAGTTCTTATTGTGGGTGCGGGTCCTGCTGGTTTGGCGTTGGCGATCGAGTTGGCGCGTTGGGGTGTGCCGTTCGAGATCGTGGACAGCGCCGAGTCGTCGTGCCCTCAGTCTCGCGCTTTCACGATTCATGCTCGCACCGCCGAATGGCTCTCATCCATCGGGCTGGTCGATGGTTTCCTGGAGCAGGCCCAGCCAATCAGGTCGATGGATTACCGGTTCGCGGGCACCGACAAGATCGCGCGGCTGGATTTCGAGCAGTTGCCCGGTACGCGGCACCGGTACGTGATGGCCATCGCGCAGAACCAGACGGAGGAGCTGATGCGTGGATGGCTGGCGGCGCGCGGGGTCACAGTCCGCTGGGGCACAGCCCTGCAGCAGGTCCGTCAGGATTCTGACGGGGTGACCGCGGTGCTGTCGCGGCCGGACGGCACGACCGAGGAGGTGCGCACCGAGTGGCTGGTGGGGTGCGATGGCCTCCGTTCCACTGTTCGCGAGCAGCTGGGGATGGAGTTCGAAGGACCCTCCTACGCCGGACGCACGCGGATGATGAACGCGCCGGTCACCGATCTCGCGCTCCCGGACGACAGGATGCATTATCTGATCGACGAGGCGGGAATGCTGCTGCTGTGTCGGCTGCCCGGCGAGACCTATCGCGTTCTGCTCAGCGAGCCCGGAGGGGCCGCCGCGATCGACGAGGCGACCGCGCGAAACGATTTTCAGCATGTTCTCGATCGGCACGTGGCCGGGGCGAGGATCGGTCACCCAGACTCGCTGAGCATCTTCACCGTTTGGCGGCGAGACTGCCCGGGCTATCGGCGCGGGCGGATCTTCCTGGCGGGGGATGCCGCGCACATCCACAGCATCGCTGGTGGTTTGGGACTCAACGCGTGCATTCAGGACGCGGTGAACCTCGGCTGGAAACTCGCACTCACAGCGACGGGCAAGGCGAAGGCGTCGCTGTTGGACAGCTATGAGCAGGAGCGATTGCCCGTCGACGGGCAGGTGATGGCGGTGGCGGACAAGCTGCACCACATCTTGATGGACCACGACCGATCCTTGGTCGAGCGGATCGCCATGGTCGAGAAGCCGGGCTTCCTGGACACGGTCACCGCGCAGATCGCCGGACTCGGATACACCTATCGCGATGCCGTTTCCGCTCCCGACGTTCCCGGCCTGGCTGGTCTCGCAGCCGGTGACCGTGCCCCGGATGCCCGGCTCGAGCTGACCAGCCACGCCAGCGTGCACAACCTGCTGGCCAGGCACCCCGGGTACACGCTGCTCATCCTTCACCACGACCGCGTCGCGCCAGCCACTCTCGCCCTGGCCGAACGGATGGGGCGGCGTTTCGGCGATCTCGTCCATTGGGAGACGCTGCAAGTATTCGACCCGGCTTCGCCTGTTCCGGGTAGTGCTGTGCGGCCGTTCTTCTCTTCGACGGTGCACTCGGTGTACGGAGCGCCCGACACCGATGTGGCGTGCCTGATCCGCCCCGACGGCTACCTCGCGGGCCGAGTCCCGATCTCCCACCAAGACGCGCTGCTCGCCCACCTCGACACCGTCCTCGCCTGACCATCCCCGGCGGGACGATCGCCGCCATGAGTCACCAATTACCCTGTCTCCCTTACCTTCTGGAGTCGCCCTTATGGTGCAGTCCGAAGATCGGACCCCGCCGTCGACCGAAGCCGGTACTTGCCCCGCCGGGCACGCGTCGCCCGTGGATGTCGGCGACGAGCTGGTGCCGCTGCACACCCCCGGCTTCGCGCAAGACCCTCACCGCGTCTACCGGGAAATGCGGCGTCGGTACGGGAACTTGGCCCCGGTCGAGCTGGCCCCCGGTGTCGAAGCGACCCTGGTGCTCGGCTACACCACCGCGCTGCGGATCCTCAACGATCCCGATCACTTCCCGGCCGATCCGCGTATCTGGCAGAAGTCCGTACCCGCGGACTCGCCGATCCTGCCGATGATGGGTTGGTATCCGGCCGCCCGCTACAACAGCGGCCTCGCCCACGCGCGATATCGGACGCCTTCCCGCGCCGCCATCGACGCGATCGACCTGCACGCCCTGCACCAGATCCTCGAGGACCACGCGGTCACCGTGATCAACGGCTTCTGCGGATCCGGGAAAGCAGACGTGCTCGGCGGGTACGCCCGCCCGCTGGTCCTGCGGATCCTCAACCACGTGGTCGGCTGCCCACCGGAGATCGGGGAGCGTGTCGCCGCGGGGATGGCGGCGCGCTTTGAGGCCGGGGCCGCCGCCGAGGACGGGATGCGCCTGCTGCACACCGCGCTGATGGACCTGATCCGGCACAAGCACAAGGTGCCCGGGCCGGACATGACCTCGATCCTGATCTCCCACGAACACCGCCTCAGCGACGCCGAGGTGTTCGCGCAGCTGATGAGCATCTACGGTGCCGCCGCCGAGGCCCTTCCCAATCTGATCACCAACACGATCGTGCTGATGCTCACCGACGAACGGTTCGGTGGAAACCTCCTTGATGGGAGCCTCTGCACCCGCGACGCGCTCGACGAGGTGCTGTTCACCGACCCCCCGATGGCGAACTTCTGCACCACCTACCCCCGCCAGCCCACACTCCTGGACGACACCTGGCTTCCCGCGCACAAGCCGGTCGTGATCAGCATCGCCGCCTGCAACAACGATCCCGCCAGCACCGCCGGGGAGCGCACGGGCAACCGGTCGCACCTGGCGTGGAGCGCCGGGCCCCACCGCTGCCCCGCCCGCCAACCGGCCTACCAGATCGCCCAAGACGCCATCGACCAACTCCTGGACGCACTGCCCGACCTCACCCTCGCCCGGCCCCTAGCCGAGCTGCACTGGCGGCCCGGCCCGTTCCACCGCGCCCTCACCGCGCTGCCGGTGACCTTCACGCCCGCAGCGCCCCTGCCGACTGGCCTCTACAGCTTCAACCCCACTGTCGATCACGCGGCGATGGTCACCGCGGCCCTGACCGACCTGCCCCGGCCCATCCATCGCAACCGAAACCGCTAGTCCTCCACCCATTTTCGCGACGAGCCCGACAGGACGACCGACGACGATGTTGCTGCTGACCGACCATCCCGGATGGCTGACCGCCGAGAACGGGACGACCCACTACCGGGCCGTCACCTCGCGCGGCCGGGCCACGCTGCTGACGATCGAGGCGGAGAACACGGGCTCGGGCGCCCACGTCGATTTCGGCGGCGTCGACGTAGTGTTGCGTACCTTCACGGTGCCCCGGCGGGTCCCCACCGAGCTGGCCGGGTTGGCGGAGGTCGGCTCCGTGGTGCACGTATCGGTACCGAATCTGTGGGAAGCCTTGGCGGGCGGCCTGTTTCGGCGCGCTGACACCGCCGACCGTGGTCACCACCTGTGGCATCGGTTCTGCCAGGCCCACGGCGACGAGATCTCCCGCGACGGCATGACCGGGTGGACGTTCCCCGACCCCGGCCGCCTGCTCGCCCTCCCGCCCAGCGCGACCGCCATGATCGGCACCACTCTCCCCCTCGACGCGTTGCGCGCCGCCGCGCAGGCGTGCCTGGCGTACGGGCAAGAATGGGCAACCTACCCACCAGCAGCGCTTTTGACCCACCTGCGCGCAGTGCTGTGCGTCGGGCCGACCGCGGTGGGCGCGGCCGTCGCCGACTACACCGGCGACTACACCTTCCGCCCGCTCGACCCCACGCTGCGCGCGGCCATCAGGCACCTCACCCCCGGCGTGTCCTGGCCGAGTGGCAGCGAGTTCGGATCGGCCTGGTACGCCCTCACCGAGGGCGCGCACGCCACATACAACGCGCTGCTGTGCGCATGGGCACAAGAGCGCAGAAATGCCACGCGCCCAGCAGAACTCGGCCCCGAGCCTGTCGGTCAGAGCGGCGTGGAGGGCCCGTGACCCACTCACCCGAGTTCGATCGCGTCCCCCAGGGCGTCAGTCCGGCACAGCCCCATTCGGCGCGGATCTACGACTACCTGCTCGGCGGGAAGGACAACTACGAAGCCGACCGCGTGGTCGCGCAACGCATGCTCGCGATCGACCCGGATACCCGAACGCTGGCCTGGTTCAGCCGCCAATTCCTGCTCCACGCAACACAACTCGCCGCCAAGGCCGGGGTTCAGCAGTTCCTCGACCTCGGCTGCGGCATCCCCACCGACCCCTCCGTGCCCGAGGTCGCGCGAAGGATCTGCCCCGAAGCGCGAGTCGTCGGCGTCGATTACGACCCGGTCGTTGTCGCCCACAGCAAAGCCCTGCTCCCGGACGAGGAGACGCTGTTGATGGACGTTCGCGACCCCGAAGCCGTGATCGACCATGTCCGCTCCGAAGAGTTGATCGACTTCGATCGGCCGGTGGCCGTGCTGATGGTGGGTCTGCTGCATTTCGTCATGGATGACGAGCACCCGCGCGACATCATCGTGCGCTTCCGCAAGCGGATGGCATCCGGTAGCTACCTCGCGCTCACCCACGCCACCACCGACGACACCGATCCTCGTTTCCTTCAGCAAACCACCACCGATACCCGGGGCAGTCCCGCGCAGGTGCAGTACCGGTCCACCGAGGCGGTGCGAGACCTAATCGGCGACGGCTTCGACGTCCTCGGGCCCGGAATCGTGCCTCTGCAGAGCTGGCTGGGCGGGGACCTCCCCGCGACGAACCTGGTCATCCTCGCCGCCGTGTGCCGCACACGATAGGCCCTCGCAGGCGGAGAGCCGCTCGCTCCGATCCATGAGCGCTACGAAAAGAGTAGTGCCCCAATCTAATTCGCACGCCCTGTAAGGAACCAATGCCCTTCTTTTCGAGCAACGGAGAAAGGACGACCGTGGCGACTGACAAGATCGCACCGCTGGCCGATGGCTTCGGCTCCAGGGGGCGCAGCCCGGCGGTCGTCCTCGGCATTCCATTCTTCGCGCTCGTCGCGGTGTTCTTCGCCGTCAAAGTGGTTCAGGCGATCGCGGCGCGAGAGATGGTCACGACCGTCGCCTGTGCGGGCGGAACCGCCGTCGCCCTCAGCTTCGCCGCGGCCTTCCTCGCCGTCGGAGATATCAGAACGAACGAATTGCCGGCCGGAACCGGAATCGAAACCACGCAGACCGGATCCGCGTTGACCTTACGCATGGGACGGCCGTTCGGGATATCCATCCTCGTGCTGGCCCTGTTCAAAACCCTCCTCCTGCTCACCTGCGCGGTCTCCCTGGTCGTCCGCGATTACGACTCCGAGGCGGCGGCAGTGCTGGGGCGCGCGTCGGCCGTGACGTTGCTGCTGGTAGCGATCGGGGCAGGCTGGCTCGTCCGAGTATCCGCCGCGTCGTTACGCACGCGGTCGCGGCTGCGCATCGGACCGGCGAGCGTCGAGCTGGACAACGGTTCGGTCCATCAGGTCATCGCCTGGGACGACATCAGAGATGTCGAGCCGGGCGCCAACACGAATCATCCGGCGCTGTTCATCCATCCCGCCCGAAGCAACGGCCTCGCGACCTTGCGCAGTTCCTTCGTCGTCGATCGACTGAATCGTCAGTACCTGCGCCACATGATCATCAACGCCCATTTGTTCCGGGTCGACCCCGCCCTGCTCTGCCACCTGTTGCGCTTCTACTGGCGCCACCCGGAGAATCGTGGCGAACTGGCCAGCGAATCGGCGCTGACCCGGATCCGCAACGGCGAGTTCCCGGACGTGCCGAATGCCTGCTCCTGACCTGGGAATAGGGGCGACGACCTCTCCGCGTGACCTCGGACCCGCCGCTGGCACGGTGTTCGGCGCGCTCGTGACCGCCGAACCTCATTGCCTATGGTGCGGGACCGGGCTGGAAGGATCGCGGCTACACGACGGGCAGTGGTATTGCGGCGCTGTACATCGACGTGCGTCCGAGCGGGAGCGTCAGGACGCGCACGAATGGGCCGCGCCCTGCCCCACGGGCGAGGATGCCGTGGAGTACCACGGCACCGCGCAGCTGCTCAGCCGTGTCCACCCCGCCCACATCCCGCACCGATGCGCCTGCGGCGCATACCATTTGCGTCCCGCCCAGACCGCCGACCCCACGCGCAGGCCGCACTGCCGATGGTGCGGATGGTTCACCCCGGCACCGCACTACCTGCACTGCACCCGGCACCACTCGGCCAAGCGGGCACGGGCCAACCAGCGGCGCGGTCCCCGTCGACGTCCGTGCCCGAATCATCCCCTGAAGCGCGCCTTCGATGACCGCGGCACCGCCGTCCTCATCGCAGGTTTCGAGACCACCGACGAGGAGCCGATCGTCTGGTACCTCTGCGACCAATGCCAGCTCTACCACCTGACCAGCGACGAAGACCGGCGCGCGACGGTGCTCGAGGAGGGCCTGCCCCCGGCGTACTGGCACGCGGTCGCCCTGCGTCGCAGCTACCGCGGCCCACTCAGCGCGATCACCCGCTTCGGCACGAACCCCATCGAGCACTCCGACAACCCACAGCCTCCCGAGACTTCGCTCATCCGCAGCGCCCGATGGCGAACTCAAGACAATGACGGAGAGAGGAACCGTGACAAGCATGCCTAAGAACGCGGGCCGTCCCGGCCGACGCTGCGCGTGGTGGAAGATAGCCGTCCTCGTCATCACAGCGGCCGGCGTCGCAGGCGCGATTGCGGTATTCGCGTCGTTGGTGCGCGAACTGAACGAAGCTCCGTATCCTTACCGGCCCTACGGTCCCACGAACGAGGACCTCACCGAAGACCTCGCGATGCGACGGATCGTCCACTACCTCCAGCAATCCGCCGATGAAATAGGCGTCGGTTTCTCGTTGACACCGGGCGGAGACAACCCGGGCCGACCATTCAGTGCGTACGTAACCCACGACTGCTATCGCGGCTATCGGCTGCACGGCCCCCAAAGGGTGGAACTCTCCATGTGGGTCACCGGGGTGTCCCAGAACCAATCGGATGAATACTTCGCACGCTTGCGCGATACGTGGAAATCCTGGCCAGACTGGAAATTCCATGACGAGACGGGATCGACCCACACCTGGGCCGCAACGGAATCACCGGATGGCTACTCCTTTTCCATCTCGAATCCGCGGCGGGGAGACGGTTGGCTCAGCATTCTGGTGACATCACCATGCTTTCCTTATCGAGATTCCAGCTTCCCCACTCAGCGGTCGCTTCTCCAACCGTACCCGGACAAAGAACTTCCCGATATCGTGCCCGCCTCGCGATGAGAATGATTGACGAGAACCATCTTCACGCTCTTCGGAAAGGAGAACAGTGCCGTGCACCCCTTGGCCATGCCATCAGACCCTCGCACTGTCCGCACAGGAATCCCATCGGACTCCCCCGGTACCTCCCTCTATTAGCCAGGCCCATACCGTGACGCAGAACCACATCACGTGCCGGGCTCAGAGCTGCCGGAGAAAGGCAGTGCATTCAAGGCGCTCGCCGACACCGGTCGGTTGGTTCCCTCCATGAAGTACATGCTGTGAGTGCGATTGACCCTAAGAGCGAGCAACGCCCGCACCCACATCACAGCCGCAGCGGGTTGCTTCGCGCAATCCGAAAACCATTCGAGCGCATCCGTCGGACCTCGACAAACTCGATCCGGCCCGACTCTATGCCGAGCACCTTGGATAACGCACACCGCGGCTGCGAAATTCGTACATTCCAAAAGAACGAGGTATGGGAAAACCAATGGTGAAGAAGGTCACCGTAGAGCTGATCGACGATTACGACGGCAAATCACCTGCGATAGAAACTGTGCGATTCTCGGTTGACGGCGTCACTTACGAGCTGGATCTATCAGCTTCGAACATTGAGGAGCTGCGGGCCGCCTTCTCACCCTGGATCAGGGCCGCACGTAAGGCAGGCCGGGTTACCAACATCGCGCGCCATGCGCGTCAAACACCCACCGAACCGGCTCCTGCTTCAACGATTCGGGAATGGGCTCGCGCAAGCGGTCTCGATGTAGGCACACGCGGCCGAATTCGAGCCGACATCGTCGCCGCACATCGCAGAGGCCAGCTTGGTGACGATGGACACCGAAGTGCGGCATCGACCTGCCGTTTTTCCAACGACGAGATAGGGCACTGAGGCAGGCGCGCCGGGCCCTGCACTTCGAGTCGCTTGGATCTCGAACGGCGCTCTCCCCCAAGCCTTTTCCCGTATTTCATGCTCCCGATAGGAGATGCCGCGCTATGCCCGATACCGAGCCATCAGCACCATCGAACCACCCCGTCTACACCATCTTTGGCTTCACCCCCGAGACGCCGTTCGCATTCACGATGCCGCCGGTTGAGGCGACGCCGGAGACACCCCTGCCGGACGCTGCACCGTTCCTGCGTGTGTGCGCCGGGGCCGAGGAACCGACCACGGTCATGCTGCGTGCAACGCGCGAGTTGGTCGGCGTCTGGCGGCACGTTTACCACGAGCGCCCGAAGACCACGGCAAAGCTCAACGAACAGCTCAACCTGAACATCTGGTTCATCGACCGCGAAGCGGGCGGGCATCTCGACGCTGTTGTCTACCAACCGGACGCACCGCTTAGCCCATCGACCTACGGCCAATGGGTCGCATGGTTGGTGTGGAAGTACCTCCTCTACGCGCTCAGGCAGAACGATTCCGCACACCACGAACGCGACACGACCGAACTGTGCTGGTGCATCGAGTCGTTCAACGACTTGGTGAAAGCAGTCCAAGCCGGGCGGTTGCGGCTTCCGAGAGAACAGGGGCCGGAGGGGGACGGGACGGAGTTTCCGCCGAAGCGGGTATGGCCGGACTCCGTTGACAGCGGACAGGAGGGGGCGGAACGTTCTCAACGCGATAGCGAGGCGGAGGCGATGCCAGATCCCTTGGAGCCGACCGAGGACGACCTGTAGGCCGACGCCGTAGCCCTGCGGCCTCCGCGGCACGCATATCACCAGATCGCCACTTCAGCCGCTGATACAAGCGCACTCACACACGGCGTAGTCTTCCTTGGCGGGCCATCACGGCCTATCGCCGAGTCGGAGGCTTCGAAAGTCGGGGCCGAAGCCGAGTTCGTCGGCAGGAGTGGCCCGCCCGTATGGCGCGAACCAGTGAGGTGGGACGCGGGCGGTGGGAAGGCCGGCGAGGGGGACGTGTCGGTCGGGTGTGCAGCGGTGGAGGGGTCCTTGTGCGGCGTCGAGGATGGTGCGCATGTGGGGATCGATGTGGGAAACGAAAAGTGTTGACATGGCGGTTTTGTCGTCGGCGAGGCGTGCGGCTTCGAAGCAGGCGTGGAGGGCGGCGAAGCGGACGGCGACGCCGTGGTGGGCCCACCATTGGCGGCACCAGGTGTATTGGCCTTCGCGGCCGTTTCCGGCGACCCGGATCGCGGTGACGGGGAGGAGCCATTGTTCGACCCAGTCGGCGTAGTGCGCGAACCGGGGTCGTTTCTCGCTCTCGTCGTTTTGTGTTGCGGGGTCGCGGTTTTCGGGTTTGCGGGGTGGGCCGAACCATCCGGTGGGTACGGTGTCGGCGGTGAGGGAGGGGAGGGCGACGTGGCGTGCGCGGGTGCAGCGGTGCAGGGGGCCTTGGGCGGCGTCGAGGATGGTGCGCATGTGGGCGTCGACGTGGCTGCTCAGGTAGGTCGAGACGGTGCTGCCGCTGCGGGAACGTCGTGCTGCTTCGAAAGCCGTGTGGAGGTGGGCGATTCGGACGGCGACGGGGCGGTGGCGCCACCATTGGGTGCACCAGGTGTAGGTCTGCTCCCGGTTCGCTTCGGCCAGGCGAACATTCACGAAAGGAAGCAGCCATCGTTCGGCGAATTCGACGAAGTCGCCGAACGCGGGTGGTACCGACGCTCTCGTGCCGCCGGGGGCACCAGGACTTGGCCCGGTCATAGTTCGACTCCTGTGTCGGTGGGGTTGTCTGGGGTGGCGGGTGAGGCGAATCGTGCGAGGGAGGCTTTGACCACCGGTGCGAGGGACGGGTTTTCCCACCAGAAGATCTTTTTCACGAGTACCGGTTCGTGGCCGGGCAGCCGGAGGAGAGCGCGGTTCTTGGGGAGCCGGGTCAGCTTGGCGACGTTGAGGATCGGTTCGGCCCGCCAGGACACGCTGCGGGTCGAACCGCCGGGGCCGCGGGAACGGGAGTGGTCGGCGACGTCGTGCTCGTCGATCGCGCGCACCCATTCTTCGAGATATGCCGGCGTGGCGATGTTGCCGCCGTAGATCTCGATCGATTGTGCGCGCATGGCTTTCACCCCGCCCGGCCCCCACAGTTCCTCGGCTTGCTCGAGGACCTGCACGATCGTGACGAGGATGATCCCGCATCCCCCGCAGTAGGTGTAGTACTCGGGCAGTTCGCTGATTCTGGCGCAGTTGGCGGCCTCATCGAGCACGGCCAGCAGCGGCACCGCCAACCGTCCGTCGGGGCGGCGGCGCGCGGCGGCGAGTGCGGCCTCGAGTATTTGCCCGACGAGGGCGGCGGTGAGCGCGGTCGCGGAGTCCGGGCCCTTCATCGACAGCGCGTACATCGTGTCCGTGCTGACCACGAATTCGTCGGGGTGGAACTGTGGCAGCTGGTGGGTGGCGGGCTCGAAGACGCTGTCGACGACGACACCGGTATCGCTCTCGTACACGGTGAGTCGCTTGCGCGCTGGCGGGGTGATCATTTGCGCGTAGCCCTCATCCGACAGGCCGTTCAAAAACCGCCTCGCCATATCGAAAAGCCCATCGCGCTGACGCGCGTACAGCGATTGCGCGTCGAGGATGCGGCGGGCGGCGTGCTGGTGGTTGTGCGCGCGCAGGATCATCGCTGGCGTTTGGTCCTGGTCCGCGGACAGCCATTCGGCCACATGCAGCAGATCCCCGCCCGCGCACGCGGCGGCGAAGGCGTAGAGGCTCAGCAGTTCCTGCGCGCCGCCGTCGAAGTAGCTGTCCACTTTCGCGTTGGCCTGTTGCGTCGCTGAGCCGGCGGCACCCGACACGAAGAACGCGGCCAACTTCCGCGCGGCAGGCAGGCTACGGGCTTGAGCCAGCAAATCGACCCAGAACGTCAGCTGCCGACGGCCCTCGACACCTTGCAGATCGCAGATCCACACCGTGCCGCGTTGTTCCCGACCACCGGTGGTGTGCCGGTACAGGTCGGGTTTGTTGCTTGTCGCCAGCACCGGGCCCCAGGCGTCGAGCACCGCCGGGATCGCCCAGGCCATCGTCTTTCCGGTCCGCTGCCCGGCCGCGACGAACATGCCCAGTTCAGCAGGCAGATGCAGGGGGATTCCCCCCGTCACGGTTACCCCCAGCAGCGGGCCGGGCAACGCGCGCACTGCGGCCGGGGCGTCTTTGAGAAGTCGGCGCGCGTCGGCGGCGGTGTTCTCGCGGCGACCGATCGTGATCTGTCGAGGTGAGACCATGGTACGGGCGGCGGTGTCGATGGGATCGCGGCGCGGCGCCTTGCGCCACAGCGGAATACCGAAAACCGCTGCGCAGCAGGATATGACGCCGAGGATGACGGTGGCTTGCCAGGGCCAGCGGTGTTTGCCGACCATCACTTGCAGCAGTGCGATGACGGGATGGCCGGTGACCGGAAGCCCGGCCCACCAGCTGCCCAAACTCAGTGCCGCCCAGGCCATCAAGGCGACCGCGGCGGCGGCGAGGGCGAGGACCAGCAGCCACGCTTCTTCACCGAGCCCGCCGGTGCGACGGCGACGCGCTTCGCGCCGGGTCACGGTGACACCGCCCCTCGATGTGGGGATGGGGTTGTGGATGAATGTGGATAAGCTTCTGCGCCAGCGGCTTTCACGGCTCTGCCTCCACTGTGGGATGGGCTGCGGGATCGGGGTATCGCTGTGGGTCGTCGGAGCGGCCGGGGTGTTGCCACGCCGAATGCGGAGCTGGAGGCAATGCGGTGTGCACGGCGTCGCGGATACCGAACCCCCCGTTCGGGGGATCTGTCCCCTCTGGCCTGGGGTCGATGTCACCCGGATCCCTTGCGGCGACGGTTGTTTCGGGACCGACGTGCCGGGGCTCGTGGGCAGCGAGTTGCTGGAGCTGTGCGCGCAGTCGGTCGGTTTCGGCGCGGGCGTGGTCGCGTTGCTCGGTGAGCTGGGCGATGCGGCCCAGGTGGGGGTCGGCGGGTTCGGTGCTCCAGTAGATGCCGTCGCGGCCGAGATGGTAGGCGTGCTCTATGGCTTCGACGGCGATCCCGGCGTGCCGGGCTTCGCGGCTGGCGTCGGAGATGGCTTGGCGCAGGGTTTCCAGCTGGTGCAGGCGGGCCTGGTCGTCGCTCGGGTCGCCGTCGAAGGCGAGGTTGGCGTGCTCGGCGGCGAGGTCCTGGACTTGCCGCAGCAGCGCCGCGTGGCGCGCGTCCCGGGCGGCGGTGTCGAGATACAGGTGTGAGACGGGGGCTTCGCGGACCGCGCGCGGCAGCAGCGCGGATCGGGCGTCGTAGCCGGTGTCGAGGTCGGCGGCGCGTTCCTCGGCGTCCAGCGCGGCGTCGGTGGCCGCGATCACTGCGTCGACCTCGGTCAGGTCGGGCAATACGGTGCCGTTCCGGGGTGCTCCGAGCGTCCGCTCCCACGGTTCGCGCACGTCCTCGACGTCGAGGGAGGCGTCGGTGCCCGGCGCGGGTCGGGCATCGCGGTAGGTCTCGGCCCGCAGGTGCGGGTACCGATGGTCGGCGTCCTGACTGGATCCGGTCAGGGGGCCGGGGCCGTGGCCGGTGACGCGGCGGGCGTCGACGAGCGCTTCCCACAGCTGATCGTCCACAACAAGGTCGTGGGCCTCGCGGGAGCGAGCGATCTGGTCGAAGATCGCGCGCGCCTGCTCCGGACGCGACTCCCATCCGAGGACCGCGGCGTGGCGGGCCTGCCACATCTCCCGCAGGCGCCGATCGTCGTGGCTTCCCCACCGCGTCGCCAAACCTTCCGCGTGCTGGGTGAATTCGAGACGGGTCTGCTCGTCGATGGCGTACGGGGCGATCTCGAGCAGCTGGTAGTAGTGGGCGAAGTCGGCGCGTAATTGCCGTACCTCGGGCTCGGGGTCGGGGTAGAAGTCGGGGTCGGCGTACCCGACCGACGCGGTGGTCAGATTCACGCCTGCACCCCCACCTCAGGGCTGCGAACCTGCTCGGCAGTCAGCCGCGTGCCGTCACGCCCGCTCCATTCGGCGTTCGAGCCGTTCGCCAGGGCGGTGTCGACGGCGGCGCCGATATCGCTGCCGCTCCCCTCGCCCGAGTGCGCGGTCGCCGCCTGCGTGTGGGCGGGCGGTTCCGCAACGCCCGTGCCGAGCAGGCCGTGTTCCTGCCGCTGATCGACGTGGACCTCACCGGGTCGGGAGCGACGAGATGCGGGGTCGGCTCGCAATTGCTGGATGAGGGCCAGCGTCTGGTTGTAGCGGCTGCTCAGGTGTTCGTCGGCGCCGTAGTCTTCGGCGATCCGCCGTTCGATCGAGAGCAGTTGCGCGCACAGCTTGTCCAGGTGGCTCAGTCGTTCGTCGCAGGGTTGATGGATCCAGGCGCTGCCGCTGGCACCGAGTTGTTCGGCGTGGCTGATGTCGGTGCGCGCGATGCCGGCCTGTTCGGCGGCGGCGCGGGCGCCGCGCAGGTCGTCGTCGACCCCGTTAGTGATTGCGGCCCACCGGAATTTGGTCGCGGAACTGTCGAGGTCGGCGGCGGCGGTGTCGGCCATCCATGCCGCGCGCACGAACGCCCGGTCCTGCACCGTGCGCAGATGTCTCGCCCGCACGGCGTCGCGATCCTCGTCCCCGAAGCAGTCCGCAATGGCGGCGGTGGGAGCCCAGAGGTACCGGAATGTCCCGGCGGGGGGCTTGGCCGCGATCGACTCGGGGTGCGGGGCGTGGGCGGAGGGTCGGCGGTCGGCTTCGGGTGCGTGGGGAATGGCGTGCGAGGGAAAAGGCTTGTCGGACATCGGTTCCGCCTTCGAGCAGTCAGATCAGAAGCGGTGCACCCGCGATCGGTGGTGTCCGATCGGTGGTGGCGGTGGGATGTCCCTCGTGGTGGGTCGAAATGGGTGTGATGCTGCGTCGTCGCGGTGCCAGCACGCGCCGCTACCCGGGGGCGGGGTCAGGGGCCCGGCCCTCGCTCGGGCGGGGGGTCGGGCGGGGACGTCGGCGCTGGGCCGCCGTCGATGAACTCGGCGTCGGAATGCGAGTGCTTCTCGGGCAGGAGGTCGTCCACGGCGACGCCGATGGTGTGGCGGCTGGCCTGGTCGTTGCGTTCCAGCACGGCTGCGGCGAGACGATCCCGCCAGCACTCCACGCGGTCGCGCCGATGTTCACCCATCGTGTCCGCGACCCGCAGCAGGCGGGCCAGGTGGGCACTGACCGCGCGACGCGGCAGTTCCGCCACCTGCGCTTCCGCCAGCCGATTGTCGAATCGCCGGGCGATCCTGTCGAATCGACGTCGTAGCTGCTCGGGGTCGCCGTCACCTCGCGCGATATGGCGGGCGGTGGAGTGCAGGTCGAAGGAGGTGATGTCGATCTCGCTCAGCCGCCGCCCGGGCTCGCCGAGCACCCCGACCCCGATCCCGCTGGGAGCGAGGATGACCGCGAGCTGGTGCTCGCTGTCCCGCAATTCGGCAGCGGCGTTGTGTTCGTGACGGACGCGGTCGACGGTGGCTTTGGTTTGCTCGTCGACCAGCAGCAGGTCGGGCAGCTCTGCCCCGGCGTCGAGGTCTCTCAGCACCGACAACAGCAGAGTCCGTTCGACGTCGAGCAACCCTCGGCCCTCGGCGATCAGCCGAGTCAGGTCCTCGCGCGTGGTCAGCAGCTCCTCGACCAGCGGAACGACCATGCCGGGAACCGGCCCGCCGCCCGTCGGGTTGCGGGTGAAGTGGTCGGCGACGGTGTGGGCGTCGGCGACGAGCTCGGCATACGTTTTGATGGCCCGGATCAGGCCGGGACGGTCGACGTGGTGGGGAAAGATATCGAGCCGATAGTCGGTGTGTCCGGCTACCGCGCGAGCTGTCGCGTCCCGCACGAGGTGGCGGTCGGCGGGCGCGAGCAGGACCGACAGATCCGGAGGTGGTCCGTGCAGAGAACCGGACTGCGGCAGTTGCGCGAGCATGGTGGCGACCTGGCCCTTGATCGACTCCCCCGGGTCGATCAGCAGCGGACTGTCGGTCAGATCCCAGCCTTCGGTATTCCCCGCCAGGTAGGCGACGAGGAATTCGATCCGCGCGATTGTTCGCTGGCCGATGTCGAGGCCCGCTAACACCTCGGTCAGCGGCCGTGGTGGATCGCCGCGCCCTGCGACTGCGGCGGCAGACCAGTGCGCGATCGCGAAATGCGCTGCGGCCCGGTCGTTCTCGGGAACTGCTGCCGCGTCGAGGATGTCATGTGCGGCCAGCACGAGGGCCTCCACGCGACTCTGATCGACCGCCCACTGTTGCAGCCGCTCCGCCTGTTCCAGATCGAATTCCGGGTCGTGACCGATCGTGGCGCTCGCTGGATCGATCACGATTCCGTACTCGCGTCGGTAGGACTCGATCACTTGGTCGCGTTCGATGTCGGCGCCCCACGCGACCGTGCGTTCGAGCGCCAACGCCAGGTCCTCGTGCCGGGCTGCGACGTTGTCGTTCAGCAGGGAGGCGACCTCGGCCGTTTCCCGCAATCGCACTGCGGCGCTGCGCTTTTCGAAGACGGCGAGCGGCGCGGCGGGCAGCTGCTCGTGGGCCGCGTCTTCATCGGCGCGGTCGCGGCCGTGTTGCCAGCCCGCAGCCGCGGCGAGCACCGTCAAGCGGTAGCGGGGCCCGGCTTCGTCGGGAATGGTGGTGCACACGATCGGTCGTGTGCTTGCCGGTGTCGTCCTGGTGTCGTCGAAGATGTTGTCCACCATGGTTTCAGGTCCTTCCGAATGTCGCGGGCAGGGTGTTCGCGGCGGAATGAGGTCACAGGTGCGGGCCCAGGTCCGGCGCGCCGTTGGGTGGATGGGGATCGGGGCTGTCCGGCATCTGCCAGGTGCGGATACCGCTTTGCGGCAGCGCGGTGTCGATGGCCGTTCGAGTCGCCTCGCTGGTGGCTGACGGTTGTGAATCCGGGCCCAGCGCGGCGTGGGCGGCTGCTCGTATTGCGGCCAGGGTCGGCAGCGGGACTTCGGCTCTGCCGGCGGATGCGTGCGGAGTCAGCAGCGCCGGCAGCGCGGGAACGTGATCGAGCTGCGCGTACTGGCGCCATTCGTGTTCCACGGCGAGGTCGTCACGCTCGCGCAGCACGGTGATGCTGGTGTTTCGCAGTTGAACCGCTTGGGGCCCAGACCACAGGGTCTTCGCACCCTCCGCGGACAACCGCGCGGCGTTGGCGAGGACGACGACGCGCGCGTGGGCGATCGTCATCGCGCGCTCCATTTGCGCCTGCGCGGCAGGGTCTGCGGCGAAGGTGTAGTTGCCCGTGTGCAGGCGCGCCTGACGAGTCGCGTCCAGCAAGGCCATCCGCTCGAGCAGCCAGGACTCGGAGATGAGCATGTCCGAGTAGAGCTGGCGATCGTCGCCCGGCCCGGCCTCGGCGGGCCGGGTGGTGAGCGCGGCCGCGCCCGCTCGGGCGCGCGTGATGTCGTCTTCGCTCACTCCCGCCGAGAGCGCTACTTCCTCGGCGCGTTCACGGCTGGCGGTGAGGTTGTCGAGGGTTCGTGTCCAGTCGGCTTGGGTGTCGTGATCGTCCGGACCCAGCCTTTCGACGCGGTCGTGCTCGCGGGTGAGGAAGGCGATGTGGGTGAGCAACTCGGTCTGCCAGTCCCGTACCGGGTCCGATGGGGGATCAGGATCGGTCATGATGGTCACCTGCTGTGGTCGAAAAGGATTGGAAGGCAACGAGTTCGGCGGGACTGACTCAGGGCTCGGAGCCCGCGCCGGGTGGATCGGGGAGCGCATGGTGGTCGGGTGTCGGTGCGGTGGCCCCGTCGAGGGGCGAGACGTCTGCGAGCAGCACGTCGATCGCGGTGTCGGCGCCGATGACCGCCTCGCCTTCCGCGCTGGCGGCGACAGCGGTGTGGGCCTCGGCGAGCATATGGCGCGGGTGCGGCGGCATCACCGGCGGCAGGGGCACGCCGGGGCCATGGAATCCGTTGCGGGCCAAGCGTTTCAGTGACCGCCGGGCGGTGGCGGCGATGCGCGGGTCGGCGTGGGTGTTCCAGTGCACGTCGAGTTCGTCGACGCTGCGCGCGGTGAGGTAGTGCTCGACACGGTGGCGCCATTCCTTCGCAGAGATCGTCCACAGACTTCGGAGCCGCTGTTCGGGGAGATTCAGCGTGTGCGCGGTACGGCCCGCGCGCATCCACAGCGCGTCCATGTTCCGCAGGAGTTGTTGCGCGGCACCCGGTTCGGGGACGCGTCCGGCGGCATGGCAGCGGTGGACGTAGACGGCATGGAGGGCGGCCGTGTCCTTGAGTTGCTCGGTGTCGGCGGCGATGCGTGAGGGGTGTCGGCGCTGGGGTTTACCGCGACGGGCGGCACGGGGCAGTGGCCTGGTGTCCTGCCATTCGAGACCGCGTTGCCCGAGGGCGCGCACGTGGTCGATCCATTCGCGGGGAACCCCGGCGGCGCCCGCGTCGATCTCGGTCAGGTCGCGTTGCCGATCCACCTGGGTGATGCGGGCGATGAGCTCGGGGTTGGCGCGCGCATCGCCACCGGCGGCGTACATCGCCGCCAGCAGCTGCCCGCTCTCGCGCGCGAGGCGCTGGATCTCGCGCAGCAGTTCGGCGTGGTCGCCATCGATGGGTTTTCCGGCGCCGGTCATGGCTCCGGCTCCACCGTCGGGTCCGCCGCTTCCGCGGGGTGGGCGGGTGAAACCTCTCCCGGGTCGGCCCAGTCGGTTCCAGGGCCGCTGGACCAGATCTCGTCCGCGGGGCGGTCCGGAGTCGGGGTGGGCGGCAGGGCTTGGTGGGCGTCGACGAGCATGTCGCGCGAGTGGGGGATCGGGAGCGGGTCGATGACCTCGCCGCGGGCGAGCCGTGCTCCCAGGACCGCGATGTCACGGTGGGCCTCGATGGCGATGCCCGGCCAGGCGTACACCCACCAGCGCTCCTGCAGCCCGTCGATGTCGTAGCTGTACTCGAGCACGTCGTGGATGCGCCGCCAGCCCTCGAGGTCGCGCACCCACATGCCGTCGTACTCGGCCGGTGTCAGCGCGATCGCGTCGCCGACCTCGCGGGCGCGGTCCCACAGCGCGTCCATCGTGCGCGCCCACTGCTCGGCCACGTCGGGGTCGAGCTCGGGCAGCTCACCCGCGCGCACGAGACGGTTGCGGGCCGCGGCGATCGCGGCCATGTGCTGGACCTGCCAGACATCGCTGGCGACGCCGTCGACCATCTTGTCCCGCACGGGATCGGCGCTGACGGGGATCCTGGGTCGGATTCCGCGGCGGCCGCGGTCGCGGGCAGTGTCGACTCGCGCGCGACCGACTCCGAGGGCCAGCGCGCGGGTTTCGGCTTCGCTGCGCGTGGCGGCGATCGCGTGTATCTGTGCCCGCCACGCCTGGATCGAGGCGTCGCTGCCGACCAGACTGGTGTCGTAACCCTGCGACACCACCTCTGACAGGTGCCTCGACAAGGTCTGGATCTGCGCCAGCAACCGGGTGACCCACGCGGGGTCCGGGCGGTCGGCGGGCGGCGGCGGTGTGGGCGCGGTCATCGTGACGCTCCAGGGACGCACGGTTGTTGGTCGCGCGGGTCGGCGGTCGACCCACGCCGACGCTGCCGAGCACGATGGAGCCGGGTCTGCTGCCGTGGGTCCGCCCGCCGCGTCCTGTCGCGATGCCGATGGTGTGGATCCCCGTGCCGCGGACGATCCGTGCGCGCTTCGCCGGGGGCCTTCTCATCGCCGCGTCGCACGTCGTGCGGGGAGAGACCTACCGGCGGGCAGGCTGTCTCGGTGTCTTCCTGCCGGGTGCGCAGGGTCGGGTACGTGCTCACGACGCCACCTCCGGCCCCGGCCGGGAGCCCGCGTCCGGCACGGCGGGCAGCATCAGCGTCGGCTGCGCCTCCCACTCGGGCACCGCCGCTACGTCCTCGGCGGCGACGGCGTCGACCGCCTCGCCGATGATCTCGCCCGCGGCAGCGGCCGGTGGCCCGTCGCTCCCAGTGGGATCGGCCGCGCTGGCGTAGGTCTCGAAGACCAGTTCGTCGGCCAGTCCCGCCATCGCCGCCTCTGTCCCCGACGACGACTCGCTTTCAGCGTCGAGGGCGGGGTCGGTGACGAATTGCCCTGTGGTGGGATCGATCTCGACGACTTCGGCGTCGATAATGGTGTCCGGGTCGATGTCGACGGCGGTGTCGGCTGGGCCGGGGTGGTACGTCCACGCGGAGTCGACGATCTGGTGCGGGTCTGCTCCGGTGTCCTCGGCGTAGCGCTCGGCGTAGGCGTCGGTGTGCTGGTTGTGCTCCTCGGACAGGTCCGCGGTGGCGTGCGCGGCGGCCCACTGCGCCCCCGCGGTCGCCGCGCCCGCGTACGCGGTGTGCGCGTCGAGGGTTTCGGTGAACCCCATTGCCCTCCGCCGACTCTCGATGAGCAGCTCCTGGTACTCGACCTTCAGCTTGTGCAGGTGTCGGTCCTGGGCGGCGCGGCGGGCGTATCCACGCATCTGCTCGGCGTGGAGGGCGTCGCGGCGGTTGCGGTCGGCCCGCATCCCGGCGATCCGCTCGCGGTGCACTGCCGCCTGACGCTCGTCGAAAGCCTTGTCCGACTCGACTTTTCGCTCGGCGTCGGCCGTCATGGCGTCCAACTGCGCCTGCTTGATGCGCAGCTGCAGGTCGAACAGCGCTCGGTCTCGGCCTTCGCGGTGGTGATATCCCCAGGCTTGCAGCTGGTGGATCTCCCCTTTGCGGCCCTGCTCGACCACGCGGTCGGCCAGCCGCCCATGGTGCTCGGTCACCGACCGGGACTCCGCACCCCGGCGCTGGAGCAGATTCGCGGTCATCGCCGCGGTCTGCATGGATTGCACGAATCCGGTGCGGACTGCTTGGCCGGCCTCCTCGACCGGGTCGCCGCTCTGGGTCATGATCGGACCTCCAATGCTGAAATGCGCCATCCCGCACGCGAATTGGGGCGGGCGGCGCGGACGTAGGTGGTGAAACGAAGGGGGGCCGCGCCGCCGCTGGGGGTCGCGGTCACGGCCAGTACGCGGGCGCGGGCGGTCGCCGTATCGGCGGGATGGTCGTCGGTGCTGATGGTCGCGGTGGCCGTCACCGCGACACCGTCGGCCGCCCACCGCTGCCACTGCGTACCGGAGATCGGGGCGAGCGCCACCGCGGACGCCTCCCCGTGGGCAGCCAGCGCGGGATCCATCAACTGCGCGGCGACCCGGAACGCGGCCCGCTGATCGACCTGAACCGCTGGGCGGTAGCTGAACACCGCCGCCGTCGCCGCGGTCATCACCGCCTCCGCCGAACACGGATCCACCGCGGTGAACGGCTCGGTGAATCCTTGTGCCACACAGGCAGTCTCGACACGGGAGCTGGCGCACCCGGCGGTGGGCAGCAGCGCGAGCCCGATCGCGGCAGCCACGCCGACGACCCAACGAGGACGCGGTCGCGGGGCCGCGTCGGTCGGTGTCGGGGTCATGAGACCGAGTCGGGGTGCGTTCACGGGTCCACCTCGGTATCCGGCGTGTTCGGTGAGGGGTCGGTTCCGGTCGGCGGGTCCGGTTCGGTGGGCGACCAACCGGCCTCGGAGCCGGGCAGGGCGACGTCGATCGCGGCTTCTGTCTGCTTCAGGTCCAGGGCATCCAGGCCGGCGCCGGGTGGCAGCGCGACGGAGTCCGTGTGCGCTTCGGGGGGTGTCGCGTCGTCGACCACGTGGTTCAGCAGCACCACAGTGAGCTCGGCCTCGGCCGCGACGCTGGGATAGGTGTAGGTCAGCCAACGCTCGGCAAGAGCGTGCGCATCGGTGACCATGTAGCGGGCAACCAACGCCTGCCCGTCGAGGTCCCAGAGTTGCCGCCATTGCGCCGAGGTGACCCCGATCACGTCCGCCATCGCGGCAGCGCGGTCGATCAGGGCCGCCACGTTACGGTGCACTCCCTCCACGGCCGCCGGTTCCGGCACGTCCGGCCGGGATCGGCCGACGATCTCCACCGCACCCATATCCGCCACTTGCTCGAAGTCGGCGGCGAGTCCGCGCAAGGTCCGTTCGACCAAGGCCGCGTCGAGCCCGGCCGGGTCCACCTCGTGCGGCCAAGTCTGGCGGCGATGACCGGCCATCCACGCCATCGCGGTAATCCGTGGCGGGACACCACCGCCGCGCGCGGCGGCCACCGCTTGGACGCGACCCCTCATCAGTTCCTTCAGCAGTCCCTCGTGGGCGTCAACGATCTGCGGGGGCCACGATCTGGACGCGATCGTTTCCACCAACGTCGTGGTGGCCGAGGCGAGGGCGTACACCTCGCGCAGCAACTTCGCCTGCGGCTCGGTCAAGGGATAACCGAGCGGGTTGTCGGGGTCGAAGCGGGTCATAGGCCGACCCCCCGGTCTGAATCCGACGGCTCGACACCCGTGCCGTGGAGACCTGCTGCTGGCGTGGTCCACGTACCACCGCAGTCATCGATGTCGAGACCCGTTTCGGCGCCGGTCTTTCCCGGATGGTCGATACCCGGCGGGAGGGTCAACGCGCGCTCAGCGGCGGCGATCATCTCTTCCGGACGGGGCGGCAGCGGACCGGGCGTCGTGACCTCGGCAGATTGCGCGCGGCGAGACCGGACACCGGAGACCTTGTAGTCCGCGCAGGTGCGCCAGCGGGTGAACAGCTCATCGTCGCTATCTGCCCTGGCGACGACAGCGAGGACGCGCTGCCACCGGCCGACGTCTGTGCCCCACAGCTGCTCCCGTTCCTCGGTCAGGTCCGCGGCGTCGGCCTGCATGGCGAGGCGCGCCCAAACCTGACCCATCACGTGATCGATCCGAGTCGCGGTCGCTGGATCCGGTTCGGTCAGGATCCCCGCCCCGTCCAAGCGTTCGCGGCGCAACGCCACCAGGGCAGCCATCTTCTCCAGCCGCCACACCTCCGCTTCGACCGTGTCGATGATCACGACGCGCTTTTCATCCACAGCACCTTCGTGCGGGTGTGGGTGAAAATTCGTGTAGCGCATTCCTTCTCGGGAGTCGCGGATGGCGGCGCTGATCCAGTCATGTGGGATGCCGCGAGCCACCGCGTGGTCTTTGAGATCATTGGCGCGGTCGAGGAGCCGCTCGACCGTCTCCCGCCATTCCTGGCTCTGGCGCGGCACCGTCGTGCGCGGCGGCCCGTAATGCAGATCCTTGATTTCGGCGTAAGTGTCCTGGAGCAGGCGCAGCAGCTGTCGGTGCCGCCGCGGCAGTTCCCACCATGGAGCACGTTTCCGTCTGGTCATGACCGCGTCGCCCCTCGCCCCGGTGCGACCTCGCCAACCAGCGACGGCGACTGCGCGGCGCGGCTGGATCGGACCGTGCCGCTGGACAGTGGGAGCACGGTCCCTGGCGATGGACGGGCCGCGCGGTGGATCAGGGTGTCCAGATCACGGTCGCGCCAGGAGATCCATGTCTGCGAGGGATGCCGGGCCGCGTTCGTGCGGCCATCGATCGCCAAGATCAGGCGGAGGCCGCTTCCGACGGCTGCCCGCGCGAGGACGCGCTGGTCGACGGTGGTGGCCGTGATCAGGCGAAGCGACACGACCGTCGCGTACTCGCCTCGCGCTCGTGCGCGTCCTGCCAGCCAGATCGCTTGCAGCGCAGCAATTTCCGTCGCGCATGCCGGGGTGTCGATGAAGAGGGCGGGGTGAAACGGGGCGTGCCAGATCGTCTGGTCGGCGTTGCAGACGGTGAACGTGGAAAGTGTTGCTGCGCTGGAGAGTTCGATCCAAGATAGACCGAATTCGGCGGTCTGCCGGGGGTTCGGTGCGTCTGCACGGATATTCGGCTGCCGCTCGGATTTGCGGTGGCGAGGTTCGGTGACGGACATCGTTGTGCTCCCAGGGGTAACGGGTGTGGTTGATGTCCCTCGTGATGCGCGTTCGTGGGGGCGCCAGCGGCGGTCGGTGCCAGCGACTGCCGTGACCAAAGATGGTGTTGTGCGGTTGTTCTCGTGCCGGTCTCGGTGACGCTTCCGGAACGACCGGGACCAACGCACCGATCTTCCGGTGGGGTCAGTCCGGTTCCGCACCGGCCTCTCGGCCGATCTCCGGCGGCGCTGGGCCGGCTGTGTTGACGGGCTGCCACTCCGGTGCCGGAACCGCGGTCATCGTTTCGGCGGCGGTCGTCGCCGACCGCGCGGACTCGATTGCCGCGCCGCTCGGGGAACCCGTGGTTTCGTTTCCCGCCCGCAGCGCGGCGAGGGCATCGACGGCGAGTTCCTCCACTGTCGGGGGCAGCACACGAATCGGCGCAGCCCGGTTCCCCGACCCCACGTATTCGCGCAGATACGGTGGTTCTTCCACATCACGGTGCCGCGCAATCGCTCGCCATGCCGCTTCGAGCGCGAGATCGTCGTGGGTTTCGATGCTCACCTGGGCCAAACGCCGCATCCCCTCCACACCGTGGTGGTCCCACACCGTCGCCGCTTGCTGGTCGGTGAGCCCCGCCGCGCCGGCCAACAGCGCGATCCGCGTCCAGCGGACATTCAGGCTGCGCTCCACAGCGGCAATGGCGATCGGGTCGGAACCGAAAGGGAAACCCTGCCCCAGTCGCTCCTGACGGGCGACGTGGAGCAGCACCATCCGACGAAGTGCCCCCCATTCGTGCTCGATCATCGTGATGATCGATCCGCGATCGGCGGCGGCCAGCACGGGCGGGCCGGCCGTGCGAGGTGATCGAAATTCGGTCTGTGGCATGAACGTTCTCCTTCTCATTGCCAGTTCAGGGTTCGGTTCCCGGATCGGCACCCGGGGGCGGGTGGGGCATGGGCGGGGGCGGGTCGAGGGGCTCCCAGGTCTGCGGCTCGGGCGGTGTCGGCGCGAACGGATCGGGTGCGGGTGGGAGGCGTGGGGGGACGAGGGCGTGTTCCACCGCGCTGATCATGTCCGTCGGTGTCGGGAGCGTGTGGTGCCAGACGTTGCCGGTGATCGGGCTGATCGCGGAAAGGCCTGTGCGTGTGCCTGCCTGCGCCTGTACGTCGGTGATCCGGGCGTAACCCCACCACCGTCGCGCGAGTTCGTCGTCGCTGTAGCTGGCCGCGGCGATCACATCACGCCATTGCTCGATGGTGGTGGCCCACAGTCCTTTTCGTTCGACGGGAGTGAGGTCGAGTGACGCGGCCAGGCTGTCGGCACGCAGCCACGTGGTGATCATGATCCGCTGGAACTGTTGCGCCGCACCGGGTTCGGGTTCAGTGAGCACGCCGTGGCCGTAGAGGCGGTCGCGTCGCGTTGCGGAGAGAACCGCCATGTGTTGGAGATGCCACACGTCCTCGGCGAGCAGGTCGATCAGGACCTCGCGCTGCCGGTTGGTGCCACGGGCAGGGTCGGCGTAGTGGTCGAGGTAGCCGATGCCGCGATCTCCGAGTTCACCGACCTCCTCCAGCCAGTGCCGCGAGATGCCAGAAGCCAGCGCGCGCTGTTCGAGATCGTCGATCAGCGCCTCGATGGCGGAGATTTCTTCCCGCCCGTTGGTCTCGGTCGCCTCGCTTCGGTGCCCGCCGCTGGCCAGATAGGCGCGTCTGAGCGTGGCTCGCCGTACGGCTAGGTCCTGGATTCGCTGCATCAGCCGCGCCCGCCAAGCCGGCTCGTTCTGCCAGGGGGGTGGGGTGTCGCTCACCGCATTCCCCTTTCCGCGAGCCCGCTCGTCCCCGCGCCGCCACAACCCTCGCCGCGCGGCGCCGGTGCGGCGCCGAGATCCGCGTGCTGCGCTCGTCCGGTTGCGTGGTCGTCGGCGCTCAAGGCTCGATCCCCGGCATCAAGAACGGGGGGTTGCGCGGAGGCCCGCACGGCGGTGTGAAGACGACCTCGGTGTCGGGAAGGTGGCTGAATTCGACCGCGGCGGTCGCTGCCGCGGCGATGGCGTGACCGGCCGTCGGCGATGCGGTCGACTCCGCCGCGGAGCTCGGCCGCACCGGTGAGGCCGTGTGCCCCAACAGGTTTCGGCTGATCCGCACCAGCACATCGGGCGCGCGCGAGCCGAGCTGGGCCTCCTCGCCCGTCATCCCGGCGGCGCTCAACGCGGCGACTTCCCGCTCGAGCGCTACCGTGTACGAGCGTGCGTGCGCCCGCCAGCGTTCGGCGAGGTCGGCGACGCTGCTGCCGCGGACGCTGTCGATAACGGCTTTCCAGCCGCTCTGGGCGCCCCACAGCTGGTCGGCTTCTCCCGGGGTCACCTCGAGCACCCAGGACAGCGCGGCGATCCGTTGGGCCAGCGCACGCAGTTTCCGGTCGATCAGCTGCGCGGTCCCGACCTCGCCGCGCCGCCCCCGATCGCCGTAACCCGCGATAACCGCGGCGACGTCCTGGGCTTGCCGCGCTTCGGACGCCAGCCGGGCCAGCGATTCCGCCCGCGGAGTCACACGTGCGGGGACGCGCCAATTCAATCGTCGATTCCACGGCAGCCGCTGCGTGCCACGCTCGCGCACCTGCTCGACCCACTCACCCGGCACGCCCGCCGCCGCCGCGACAGTCTCCAACCCCCGGCCCAATCGAGCAGCCTCGACACGGCGCGCATCCCACCCCGTACGGCCTGCCGCTCTCGGGAACGATGCGGGCGTGGCCGCGGTGACGTACTGGGCGTGAATCTCCTTCAGCAACCGGAGTTGCCGCGCTGTCGGCCGCACTGTCGGGGCGGTCACGGGGTCGCTCCCCCGCCGTATCGATGCTGCCGCGACGAGGCCGACACAGCGCCGTCGAAGATATCGTGTTGCGTCACAGGGAATTCCTTTCCTCGGTGTTCGGGTTTCGTGTGGTCGCCGGAGGGGTGTAGCGGCGCACCTCGAGGTGCTCGCCTCCCCACAGGGGCGCGACGGTGACGGTCTGGCCGCTCTGCGGCGCGTGCAAGATCAAGTCCGTGCCGGAGTTGTTGCGGCCGTAGTAAATTCCGACGTGATGCGGTGTGCTCTCGCCGGGCGCGGTGAAGAAGATCAGATCCCCTGGCTGGCGTTGCTCGAACGGAACGACCTGCGCCGCGGGGTCGTTCTGCTGGGTTCCGGTGGTGCGCGGCAACCGGATTCGACCACCGGACGCTTGATAGACCGCGTATTGAGTGAGACCTGAGCAGTCGAATCCGCCGTTGGTCGGCCCGGTGAAGTCCCCGCCGCCCCACACATAGTCGGTCCCGATCCAGCGTTCGGCCGCGCGGATCACCGCCGCCCCGAACTCGCTGGCCTCCGGGAGCGGGGCGCCACTGCCCGTCGCTCCGCACCCGACGGGGAGCTGGGTATCGGTCGGTGCGGGGTCCACGTCGACGTCGGCGAACATCGCGTACAGCCGCTCGGCGAGATCGAGCGCGCCCGCGTACGCGTTCGGCGCCGACAGCTCCACCGCCTGCGCCAGCGCAGCCGGCGACATCACTTGTGCCCCAGCTACTTTCACCGCCTGGGAGTAGAACCACGTGATCTGATAGGTCGGCGTCATCAGCGCGGCGATCCCGGCAGCTCCCCACACACTGGCCCGCATTTGATGCGGGCCGACCGAGTCGTGGTCGTAGCCGAGCCCGTCGTTGGCGTATCGCAGGGATTCCGGTACCGCGGGGTTGGCCAGATTCCGAAGCGTGGATTCGGTGATCATCGCCGCCAGTTCCGCGACGATCACCGACTTCGGCTGCCGCAGCTGCTTCCCGACCGCCACACCCTGCCGCGCCAGCTGCAACTGCCGCTCGCTCAACCCCACTGGCGCATCGCTGGATCCCGCGCTCTCCGAACTCGGGGTCGCCGACGCCGCGCAGGATACCCCGGGTTCCACCCCGACGATCACCACCAGCAACAACAGCAATGTCACGGGAAGTGAGATCGCCAGTGTGGCAGTGACTTTCGACGCGTTCATCGCTCACGCCTCTCACCCCCTCTTCCGGGCTCCCCCGAGCCAGCCGATTGGTCACCGGTTCGACACTGCGGTCGTTGAAGCTCTCGTGAGCTGTTCGAATCCGATCTCGGCGCTACCGCGCGCCGCCCCGTTCCAACCGGAAGCGTCGAAGAGCGAATGGGGAAAATCCGGTTGCGCCCCAGCATCTTTCGCGTTCTGTCGGGTCTTTTGCCCCACGCGGCCCGTTTCGTCAGGGCGTTCACAGTTCGACTCCCGTATCCGGGACCGGTGGTGGCAGCGGGTCAGGTCGTGTCCCGACCGCGTCGGCGCGCCCCTCAGGGAGGGTGGAATCCGGGCCGGGCGGCAGCATGGCGTCGACGGTTTCCGTGGTGAGGGCGGCGGCCGAGGCACCAGCGCGCCGGACGGGGGTCACCAGCTCCTCCACCGCCACGCGAACGTCGGCAGCCAAGGGTGCGACGTCCTGGAAGGGATAGGTCCGAGTAGTGAGCGCGATCGGGCCCATCCAGTCCGTTGGACGCCGATACCCCACGGCGGTGAGGACCCTCTCGCCCCACTGGTTCGGTCCAGAACGCGCGTCGACGTGCCAGACCTGAACCCGGCCCGCAGCGCCGATGTCCAGGAGCACCCGATCGACACCGAGAGCATCCATCATGCTGTGGATGTCGCCGCAGCCGTAGACGACCGTGCCGTCGGGATGCAGCACCACGAAATCAGCGTTCTCGCCCATCGGCTCGCCCTGCCCTGTGTCAACCGACAGATAGCGGGGATCGGCCAAATGTCGAATCGAACGAGCGGCGAGCGGCAAGTCGGGGACACGTCGATGGGAATGCCGTCATGACTCATGGGAATCTCCCGCGGCGGCCGTCGCAGTGGGATGGTGCAGATGTTCGAAGCGTCGGTTGGTGTCGTGGACGCGGCTGCGACGTTCGGTGGGAGTGAAGGTTTGCCGGAAGGGGATACCGGGTTCGGCGGCCTCGCCGGTCTTCAGCAGGAAGCAGCCGGTACCCGGTGGCACCTCGAGCTGTCCGGTGTCGTCGATGCGGTCGTCGGTGGGTGGGCGCGGCGCGGCCCACGACGTGAGGAGCAGTTTCTCCGTCTCGGTGATCGACACCGCCGCACGCAACCGGGTGACCTCCTCCGGGCCGACCGGACCGATGATCTTCGCGCGGGCGCGTTCGAAGAAACCCAACGCTTTGGCCTGTGCCGCAACCGAATCGAAAGCAGCGAGGTCTTTGATGGTGTGGCTGCACATGATCAACCCGGTGCCCAGCGTCCGATTGAGGCGGGTCAACGCGTCGGTGCGGTCGACCATGAACTCCCCGACGCCGAGCACGCGCCAGATCTCGTCCATGACGACCTCGTAGGCGCGAGGAACCGCCACTCCGGCGTCAGCGAGGGCGTGCGCGGCGGCGATCGCACCGAACCCTTCCGACCAGCAGACCATCAGCGCCGCGGCGAGAAGTTTGGTGTCGCCTTCGGGGATGCGGGAGACGTCGATGCACACCGCGGGGCTGTCCAGATTCAGAGGTGTACTCGTCTGCCGGTCGAAGATCTCCCCCCAGGGACCTTCCACCAACGCTCGTAGCGATCGCCGCAGAATCTTGGTGGTGGCCCGATAGGCGGTAGCCTCGTCTTCCTCGGCGAAGCGCATCAAACGATCGGCGCCCCCGGCGATCACCGCTAGCAGATCCGACAGCCGAGGCGGTGTTTCCGGAGTGAAACCGCCTGTTGCGCTGTACAGTTCGCGCAGACCGGCCGCGATGAGGGTTTCCTCGTAGTCCGCTACGCGAGACCCACGCACGAGTTCGATCAGCCCCGCGATGATATTGACCTGTCCGGCCTCCACGCGCGCCGCAACTTGGCGGCGCTGATCGGGATCCGGGAGTCGATCCACGACCTGGCCGAGCGCGCCGACCGCGAGGGGGTTGATGCTCCCGTACCCATAGCCGAGGTCGATGACCTGCCCGCCGAGGCGCTCGACCAGCTCCCGGTAGTCAGGTTTGGTGTCGCCCATACACAACACGGTCCGACCCGAGGCCACAGCGCCAGTAACCATGCGACGGATCAGCGAGCTTTTGCCGAACCCGTTGAGCGCCAACACGAATGCGATGGGAGCGCTCAAGTATCCACGCACGAACCACGCCATCGGGTCGAAATGCACGGGCGCACCGGTGATGTAGTGGCTGCCGACCGGGGTTCCGACGATCGGAGCGCTCGCTCCCACACACCACGGCCACAGACCCGCCACCTGAACCGTGGTGGCTCGCCATTCCGGCGGCGCGGTGACCACGCTGGCGCGGCCCCCACCGCGACCGACATAGCCGCGGTCGGACAACCGCGCCAGGGGGCGCTCGAAGCCGTCGTTTCGCCGATCCTCGGCCCGGCGCGCCGCGGTCGCCCGGCGGTGATCATCCGAGGACAACCGTGCCCGCGCCCGAGCGCCGCGCCAACCCCGTTGCGCCGCAGCAGCTTCGATGACGGCCCGCGCGGCCGGGGTGAGCACTCGGATACCCGCCACCGTCATCGTCGATGAGACGCTCGCCCTTCGGGTCCTGGTCGTTCCGGTCATGACGAGACCCCGCTCGTCAGGGAGGTGTGGTCGGGCAGGATTACTCCGATGCCGAGCGACGAGGCGAAGCTCGCCGCCTGGGTGCCGTAGCAGCGGCGCAGGGTCAGCCGAGACGCCGCCGCCATCGCGCGGACGATCGCTTCGATACCGGGCAGGTCTGCGTCCAAGCGATCGGTGATGGTCACCAGCACACCGAATCTCGTCAGACCAGCGCCCTGGGCTTGCTCCTGGCGAGCCGTGCTCGTATTGGAGACCCGGATCGTCGCCGCGGCAGAGGCGATTCCGCGTTCGGTCTGCTCCGCGGCCAAGGCGTCGCGGTAGTCCGAATCGACGATGTCGGTGGCCTCGGCCGCCGAATGCAGGCGATAAACGATCGCCACCCGCTTGCGCGGCACGTCCGCGCGGGGACGGACCAACTCTTCGAGCACCGTTTCGAGCACTGCGCCGCGCGGGGCGGCGTCCATCTCCCAGGTGATCGACCGGCCACCGTCGTGCACATAGTGGTCCCACAGCTCGTCGTGCGCCACCGGGCCGACGGTGGACCACGACTGCGTGGACTCGATCTCCCTGCCCGCGGCCTCGATATCGCGTTGGGCGGCCAGATCGTAGCGGGACCGCACCAGGCCGAGGACCTCCCACGCCTCGAGCGGGGTCGCGGGCAGCCCCGCGCGGGCGAGCTGGGACAGCACCCCTTGCAGCCGCTGCCCGATCTCGCGGGCCTGCTCCGCGAGATCGCGCCGGATTCGGCCTTTCCCCACCGCCCGGTAGGTGATCGCGATGCGCGCCTCCACCCGCACCCCGACACCACCGACATCGGCCGCCGCCTCATGCATGACCGCGCGGGCGTACTCCGGCACACCGGGCCGCACGAGACGCGCGACTTCGCGGCGCTGTTTGAGCTGGGTCTCCACCACGGTCTCCAGCACCGCGGTCACAGCCACCACATCCCCGCCACGGGACTGCGCGGCCAGGAAACGTCCGTACTCCTCCACCCAGGCGTCGATCTGCCCTTGGTCGACCAGTTCTTTTCCGCGAGGGAGCACTCGCAGCACCACCGTGTAGTGGTCCGTGCGCCGTACGTGGACGACGGCGAACCTCCTACCCCCCGGCGTCTCGTACTCCGCCAGTCGCGAATCAGCCAGTAACCCAGGAAGTTTCGCGACACCCGGGATACGGGAGAAACGCCCCGCGCGGTAGAGGTGCTCTCCCCTCGACCGCGCCACCGCGAATTGCGCCCGCAGCGCGAGGTATTCCCATCCGGTCCGGCCGCCCACGGTCACCGCCAGCGGAATGAAAAGCACTGCGGCCCCGACGATTACGACGGCGGTCACGGTGATCGAACGGGTGATCAAGAACACCAGCATCACGAGAATCACCAGACCGAGCCCGAGCATCGAGACCCCCCAAGTGAGCCCGAAGAACCCCGCCGATCGTGGTCGTTCCCAGCGCCCGTACATGCGCGTGGTCATCGCCGCACCTCCCACGGTCCCGGCGCGTCCGCACCGCGCTCCGCCTCCCCCACCGGCTGCGCCGCGCCCCCCGCAGCCGAAGAAGCCTGCTGCCCAGCCGATCTCCCGGCCTGCGCTCCCGCCGCGACCGCCGCGCCCACCGGCCCCGCACCCGCAGCCGCTGTCGACGCTCCCGCGCCGGACTGCGCAGCCGCCTGCCGACCGGATCCGGTGTCGGCCGCTCGCGCTCCACCGCCGCCTCCCCCAGCCGGAGCAGCGCCCCCGGAGCCCCCGCCACCCGGCATCGGCCTCCCGCCCCTACCGGACGAGGAGCTTGGCGACGAGGGAGGGGGCGGTGCAGATCCGTTGGGCGCGTTCTCCCCTTCGCTGACCGCCCGCCCACTCGAACCGCCGCCGCTGCCCGCGGACCCCATCGCGAGCCCGAGAGCTCCACCGGCCAGCGTTCCCGCGGCTCCCCCGCCGCCGCCGAGCGTGGCCACCGCCGGAGCCACCAGCCGCATCAACGCGGGAAGCACCAGCGTCACCGAGACCAGCAGGATCATCCCGAGCAAGATCAGCTGCGGATCCTGTTCCTTCGTGTTTCCCGCTGCGGTGAACGCGATCGCGTACATCAACGCGCCCACCGGTTTCCATAGGACGAACGCGAGCGACCAACCAAGCAGCCGCTTCCAGGCTTGCGATCCTGGCCCGGTTCCCGCCGCCGCGGCCGCGATCGGTAACACCGCCACAACGAGCACCAGCATCGCTTGGCGCAGCACCAGCATGACCAGCTGGATGAGCATGCTGATCACCCCGACGATCCCGATGAACAGCAACACGCCTGTTCCCAGCGCGTCGGCAAGGGGGTCGACGGACACCAGTCGGTTCATTGCGCCGGCGAGGTCGCCGTCGGTGGCTTCGAAGATCACCCAGTGGGAGAATGCGTCTCCGGCTTTCGTACCGCTGGTGACAGCGGCGGCGAAGAGCATCGAGGCGAATACGCCGCGCGCGAATATTAGAAACGATTCTTGTGCTTCTCCCGCGAGGCCACCACGTTTGGCTAGCGCCAATCGCGCTGCGGCGAAGAGAATTCCGCCGATCATCAACAGCAGCTGCAAGCCACTGGTGTAGTCGCGGATCGACACCAGGACCGGCCCAGGTTCTCCTGTCTCGGAGGCCAACTGCGGCGAGGGCAGCTGAAGCCACCAGGTCATCGTCAAGCGGATCAGCAGCGCCAGCCCATCGGCAATCGTCTTGACCAGGTCCTCGAGCGCGGACTTGCCCACATATCCTGCTGCGTCACTACCTAGGGTGCAGGCGCCCCCAGGTCCGGTGAGCAGGTCGCACAGATCCTTCGGAGACAGCTGCGTGTGGTTCGCGTCCGTGAGTGGTAATGCGAGGATCGAAGTGGTCATGCGGTGCCCTTCCACATACCGAAGTCGTTGAGACTCGGAACGGGTCGGCCTGGCTGCCATAGCCTTTCGATGTCGTCAGGTACTCGCACGCGCCAGTCGCCGTCGACGTAGACCATGGGCAGCGTGGCGATGGTCCAGCCGTCGCGGGCGCGGCCAGCGATTTCGACGACCGCGAGGTCAGGACGGTATCCAGGCAGGACTCGAACCCCTTCGGGCACGGTGACGTAACGGCCCGCCGCGGCGTTGTTCCGGTGGCTCCGTGTGAATCTCGCTTCCAGCGCTTCACCGCCGCCGAGATACCGCTCGCGCACAACCGTTTGCCAGACGCCCTCGGGTGCCGCCGTTGCGCGGGCAACCGCGTCGCACGCGGCCAAGCCGGCGCCTTGGGGCGTATCGGCGAATCCCGAGGCGATACCGTTCTGGATGCGGGCGGGGCCGTCGCTGCGCGACACCGGCAAGGCAGCGCCGTCCCAGCCGCGCTGCCATTGGATTCCTGCCGGGGGTGCGGTGAGGTAGTCGGGGCGGGCGGGGTCGAGACGTGCGGTCGGGTCTTGGGGAAGTGGTTGTCCGGCGGGGTCGCTCACACCTTCGAGCCGGTTACCGAACATGTCCGCCGACGGCAGGCTGGTGCCGGATAGCGCGGCGGGTTCTGTCGGAGTTGCGGTGGGACCGGGCGATGGGGTGGGGTCAGGGCCCTGCCGGATGTGGGCCAGAACGAGTGCCAGCACGATCGCCGTGATGCTGATGGCGAGGATGAGACGCAGGCGGTTGTTCACGGTGCAGTCCGTTCTCAGCGCATCGGGAGGGTGACCAGGCCCGCGGGCAAGCTGGTGGGATTGGCGACGACGGGGACCTGGGGCTGGTCGGGCAGCAGCAGTTTCCAGTCCTCGGCCATCCATACGACCGTCGCGGTGTTGCAGGTCAGGGAGCTGTCCGGTTGCAGGCTGTAGATCGCGGTCGCGGCGCGGTCGGGTGTGTAGCTGGTGACCTGGTAGCCGAGGATCGTCACCACGGGTCCGGACGGTGGTTCGGTGATCGACAGTTGAGCGCGGGCCACTGCCCAGGCGTCGCGGCCAGGGCCGGGCGCGAGCATCTGCTGGCCGACCGTCGGCCATTGATTGTCGGTGGCCACCGACATCCGGACCGTGGCTTGTATCGCCGCCAGCGCCGCCCCCACAGGGCTGTGATCGAAGCCCGTCGCGGCCGCGTCGGTCTGACGATGAGGGCCTTGGTCCGCGAGGGGAACTACGATGCCCTGGAACCGATCCGATCGAAGGTTCGTGGGCGCGGCGTGCACGTCGGCGTTGGATACGGCAGGGGTCGTGTCGGTGTGACTGGTGCAGCCGACCAGTGCTGCCAGTCCGAGAAGCGAGACGGCCAGGGCGGCGACATGGGGCGTAGTAGCGCGTTTCACGGTGTGGCTCAAGGCTTTCGGTGATTCAGTGGGTGGGTAGGAGTGCGGCAGCGATGCCGCTGGCGGATCCGACGAGGGCTGCGGCGAGGAGCGCGCCGACGAGTCCTTCGATCGCTTCGTCGCGGTACATCCGGACGGTCAGTTGTCCGGCGACCCAGATGGCGCGGGCGATGCACAGCAGCAGCACCAGCCACGCCAGCCAGCCGAGGAGCTGGGTCAGGGGCCCGGTCACGGTGGGCGGCAAGGGTTTTGCGGTCACGAGACGTCCTCGATCCAGTCGTCGATTTCGACGGAGGGGTCGTCTCGGTCGGCGCGGTAGGCGACGTCGAGGGCGGCGAGGATCGCGGTGACCGCGTAGTCGGGGTCGGTGTGGGGCAGGGAGTGTCCCGCGTCGGGTATCACTTCCAGGTCCGACCACAGCTTGTCGGCCAGCCGTGCCGACTGGGTCGCGGGCACCACCTTGTCGCGCCCGCCTGCATACACCCAGGACGGGACACTGCGCAGCCCCGCGGCGACGTCCTCGGTGATGGTGTAGTTGCGGTAGCTCTCGAGGATGTCGGCGCTCACCCGCGGATCGGTCGCTCTGTCACCGATGGTGAGCTGAGCCCTGGATTTCCGGCCCGCCCGCCGGAATTGGTGTTCGAGCATTGCGGCGGCGACGGCGGCGACCCCGTCGAGACACCCTCGGCGCAGACGGGCCACCCGCTGAGGCAGGCGGCGGAATGTCGTTGGGAGGGAGGGGAATTCGGGGAATTCACCACCTCCGTTGAACACGATCAGTCCGGAGAGGGCGGCGGCCCGTCTGCGGTATTGGGCGGCGTAGGCGCCGACGGTGAGCGCTCCGGCGCAGTGGGCGACGACGAGGACCGAGCCGCTGGTGATGGCGAGCACGGCGTCGAGATCGTCTGCCAGACGGCGCACCGTGGTGTGCGCCGTACGGTGAGGGCGGCCGGATTCGCCGTGTCCGCGTTGGTCGTAGGTGATCTGGGTGATGCCGCCGCGCAGGCAGTCGTCCACGCGCTCGACGACCGGAGTCCAGTACTGCCGGTCGCACAGCAGCCCGTGCACGTAGACGAGCGTGGCGGGCGAATCGGGGCGGCCGGTGCAGGTGGCGGCCAAGCGCACCCCGTCGCTGGCGGTGATGGTGAGGCGGTGGGCTTCGGTCGACGTCATGACAATTCCTTTGCGAGTTCGAAGAGAAAGGACCGAGGAATGGGGTTGCGGGCGCGGGAAGGGGCGCTACCCGCGGCTGGGATGTCAGCCGGAGCCCACGATCTGGGTCATGATCTGTCCCGCGCTGGTGGCGATGACCCCTCCGGCGAGAGCGCCGAGCACGATCTTCGGACTTTCCACCGCGCCGCCGTGCCAGCGCTCCCAGCCGAATTTCCCGCCCGCGTAGATCAATGCGGCGATACCGGCGAGCGTGACGCCCCAGGCCAGCCAGTTCACCAGCTTGGTGAACCCCGCTGCACCTGGCGGTTCGGTGGGTATGATCTTGATTTCGGCGAGGAGGCCGGCGGTCTGGGCGAGTAGCAGGGTCTGGCTCATTCGGTGCTCCCGGACTGGAAATCCGTTGCGAGGGTGCGGCTTTCGGCGATGCGGGCGGTGATGGCGGTTGCGGTGTGGTGGACGTCGATCGGCACGGCTTGGGTCAGGCGGGCGCGGCGCGGTGGGGGTGGGTCGCCTGGCGTGTATTGGGCGAGGTTGTCGAGGTCGTGGGTGAGCAGTTCGTCGTGCCAGCCGAGCGTCCAGACCTCCTCTGCCAGCGCGATGACGGTGCGTTGATAGCGGCGCACCGGGGCTGGGATGCGGCCCGGACGGGCGGGGATCAGGACCAGCCCGACGACGGTGACTCCATCCGGCGTGAGTCCCGCGTGCCACTCACGCAGTCGTTCTCCCGCTGCGACCAGTCCGGGAAGGCAGTAGCGCGCCGCGATGACGACCCGACGGGTCGTATGTGGGTGGGCGGGCCAGGCCCGGCCCGTGTCTGCGGCGGGGGCCCACCACCGCGCCAACGTCGAGGCGCCCGCGCCGCCGTGGGCACCCAGCACCGCGAACAACGGGGGGTGCGGTCCGGTGACCGGCAGCGGGGTTTCGCGGATCGGGGCTCGCCGCTCCGGATTCGGCGCGATGATCGTGGCCGGGTCGACACGTCGCTGGTGCGGTTCGTCGCGGATTCCGGCGGCGCGAGCACCGAGGACAAGGACCGACGCGGGGGTCATCGTTGCCCCTGGATATTGGTGATCACGAATCCGCTCTCACCAGCACGGGTGTTGATCACTTGCAGGTAGTCCACGCGCTGCCCGTCAGGATGAAGTTCGACCAAGTGCACGTTTGCGGCGGTGTCGCTCAGCGGGGTGATCGCTACACAGTGGGTGGTTCCCTCGGGGATGGACGCGATCCCAGCCGCGAGCGCGTCGGGGGCGAGTCCGGCTTCCGGCCCCACCACTCGTAGCGCTTCAGCGGCAGACCGGGCCCGGTAGTAGCCAGCTTCGAACACGGCGATTACGCCCGCTGGCGAGTTCGTGTCGCCGCGCCCGTCGGTGACGACGTTCCCGGTCAGTCCTGCGCAGGCCGTGGCTACCGCTGGCACCGTGGTGGTCGGCGGCCCTGCGGTCACCGTTGATGATGCCGCCTGTCTGCCGGAGTCCCCTGGAGCTAGTACACCGATCACACCCAGAACTCCGATGGCGCCGACGACGGCGATGACGAGCCACATGCGAGGCGAGCGTCGCCGCCGCGATCCGGTGCCGTCGGCGGCTGCATCGGCGGATCCATCGGTGCGATCGAGCCAGGTCCATTCATCCGAATCCGGCTCCGTTTGTGACGCAGGGTCCGGGTTGGGATGCAGAGGGGTCGGGGCGATGGGGGCCGACAGCCACTTCCACTCGTCTCCGGCTCTGCTCGCGGTTTCGATGCTGTTGGTGCTCAACGGTTTTCACCTCCTCGAGGTGCTGGTTGTGAAATGGGAGGGCGGGCCCTTCGGAGGAGACCGGCGAGGGAGGACCGGCCCGTCCACTGGCACTGGACGGCGGGCTCCGCCGAAGGGGCTTCATCCGGTCGGCGCCGTCGGTGTCGTCGTTGCGCCGGCGGAGGATTGGGCGGGGAATCCTGGGGTCGAGGTGGTGGCGGGGCGGGGTGTGTAGGTGGCCGGGTGGGTGGCGTCGATGTCGCGGGCCACTGCGGCGAACCAGTCCGCGGCTGCGCGCAGGGGGGACTGCCCGGCGGGGGTGGCCGCCGCGGTGGTGTAGGCGGTGTGGCGTCCGTCGGTGTCGCTGTAGCGGGACCGCGCCGCGAGCTCGTAGAGATCGTTGTCGGTGCTCAGGGTGGAGCGAATCGCGTCGAACGCCTGGTTCACCCACGTCAAGGCGGTCCGCGGCGGGATCAGCTCAGCGACGGCTCCCGCGATTTTGGTGCCCAGCACCGCGATTGCGCCGAGCGGGTTGCTCATGCCGACCGTGGCGAGTTCGCCGATCGTGGCCGGGGTGATGACTTTGCGGGCGACGGAGACCACGCTGCCCAGTCCTATCGTGCCGAGTTTCATCAGCGCCGCGAGTGCTTGGTCGGGACCGGGTTTCTCCGTCGCCGGGTCGGAGGCTTCGGCCAACCGTTGACCAAGGGATTTCGTCGGGGTGTAGGAGAGCTGGTCGAGGCTGGTGCCGGAGAGGTCTTCGGTGATCACGCCCACCGCGGTGGTCCACGCCGTGGCGGCCAGAGCCTCGGCCGCAGTGGAGATCGCGGCGACAGGGTCACCGGATTTCGATTGCGACGCGATGTTCCTCAGCGCTCTGGTGAGCGGTGCGTCTGTACCTGGTGCGTCGCAGCTGAGGTCCCCGGCTGTGCAGAAGTCGGCGACCCGCCCGGCCAGAGCTCCGTAATCTGTTGCGGTGATGCCGGATTGGCCGATCCCCGACCCCGCTGTCGCGGGCATGGTGAGGGAGATACCCGAGACCGTGGTGCCCGCCGTTCCCGGTACGGGAGCAGGAGTCGTCTGACCGGGGCGCCCGGGCAGGACCGGACCGGGGGCACGGTCGGGGTTGGCGAACAGCGCGATCGCAGCGACTGCGTCGGCCGCGAGCCCGCCGTTCCCTCTCCCCACTTGGTGCGCGAAGTCCGCGACTGCGGCAGCGCCTTGGCCGTATCCCGCAGCGGCGATGCGGGTCGCCGGGCAGCGGCTGACGATCTCGACGGCGGCGTCCTGGATTCGCTGCGTGGCGGTCGCGACGGCGTGCTCGAAGGGCTGCTCAGCGGTGCCGTAGGCCTGCTCGTAGTCGATGTAGGCGCGCTGCACTAGATTTCCGGACCCGGCTAGCAGCGGTGTGAACAGTTGTCCGAGCGCTCCCGTATCCCCGGTAACACTCACACCTTCCTCCGGGCCCTGTACGCCCAGCACATAGAGCGCCGGGCATCGGGGACCCAGCGGCACGTCTGCGTGGCCGACTCCGGCGCAGATCTGGGTGCCCAGCGTCGCTCCCACGACCGCCCCGGCGACCAGTCGCACGGCTTTCGCAGTGTCCAGGCGAGGACGCCGAATGTGAATGACGCTGTGATGCACGGTTTTTCACCTCGTTCAAATGGTTCGATCCGCTTACCTGCCCGCATCCGCCAGGGGTTAGGTGGCCCGGGTGCGGGCAGGCGCGCCCCACGAGGGGTCATGCGGTGCTGGGGGGTATGGGTCGTTCGTGGAGGTCTTCGGTGAGCCGGGCGATCGTGTCGGGTACCGCTTCGGTGTTGGTCTGCGCGTGGTCGGAGTCGAATTCGCGCCAGGTCACCAGGCTCCCGCGACGGTGGTAGTCGATGAACACCGCGCGGCCGGCGTGCACGGGGACGATCGCGTCGTCGCGGCCGTGGTAGAGGTGCAGCGGCACGACGGGGGTGGTGTGGGCGAGGGTTTCGTGTGCGAGTACGTAGCGCCACATCGGGTCGTCCCACGGGTCGGGGCGGTCGCACCAGTGCGACAACGGCTGCGGGTACTGCGCCAAGAGCACTGCGCGGCTGAGCTTTTCGGCGTCGGTCGCGACACGGTGGCCATCGTCGGTCAGTACGTGCCGCAGCGGCAGGTGATGGTACGCGCGGGAGAGCCCGATCAGCCCCGCCAGTCCGAGTACACCCCACCGGCCGCGGTTCACCACTTCGGCCATCTCCGCCAGGTCGGACACCACGGCTCCCGCGGCCACCCCGCGCAGGTCCAGCTCGGGGGCGTATCCCGGCTGGAGTTCTGCCGCGGCGGCGGCCGCACGACCGCCGTCCGCGTAGCCCCATCCCACGACCGGCACCAGACCCCGCTCGAGATCACGCAGACTGTGGGCGGCGCGGGCGAGGTCGAGCAAAAGTTGTCCACCCGCCCGGGCGGCGAGAAAGGTGTGCGGGCCGGTTCCAGTGACACCTAGGTTTTCGCCGTCGGCGACCGCCACCGTCCAGCCTCGCTCCAGTGCGGCGAGGATGGGGCCGATGCCGGTGTCCTCTCCTTCCGGTATCAGTTGCGAGGGTGCGCATGGACCTCCCAGGCCATGGAATGGCGGGTAGTACACCAGGATCGGTTCGTGTCCGGAAGCGGTGTCGGAGGCGATGACGATTCCCGACGCGGGCACGAGTTCACCCTGGGTGTCGGTAGAGACATAAAGGATTTGCCACGAGTCCAGCGATCCGCCCAGCTGATGTATAGGAGTTCTGCGTTGACGCAGCACCTCGCCCGGTCGACGGCCTTCGTCGACCGGCGGCGCGGCGTAGAACGACAAGTCCGTCATCGCGTTCTCCCACCAGCGTCGTGTGCCAGCGCGATGAACCATGCGGTACCGGAGGCGAGCTGCCCGGTCGTGGCGTAGCCGGTGTGACGGGCGACCACTCCGGCCAGCCGCACCCACATACTCGGGTCGGCCAGTGCCGAGTTGTCGGCGGCCAGCTGGTCCCAGGCGGCGGCCAACTGCGCGGCCAAGCGCGTCACCACCAGGGGATTCGTGGTGACCACTGAGACGATGTCCGCCCATCGCTGAGCCGCTCGTGTGATGTCGTCTCCGGACGGGGCGGAGACCTGGGGGTCGGCCGCGGTGAGCAGACGTTGCGAAAGCGATGCCTGAGCTTGATAGTCGACCGCCCCGGCCTCGATCCGAAAGTCGTTGGCCAGCACCGCGGTCCACGCTTCGCCGAGCGTCGCGGACAGTAGTGCCTGGATCGAGCCGAGCGCGGCGATCGGGTCTCGGAGATCGGCTTGGGCGGCGATCTCGGCGCCCAGGCGCAGCGCCGACGCGTGGTCGGGCGCCGAGCAGCTGAGGTCGCCGTCGACACAGATGTCTGCCACGCGGCCCGTGAGGGCGCCGTACCCGACCCCGTCGGCGGCGATTCCGCTGCCCGCGGCGAGGGGAGTCACCATCTGCACCGTCGATACCGCCGCACCGTCGGTCCCAGGGGCGGGATCGGGTGCTGTCTGCCCGGGACGACCCGGGAAAACCCCCGTCCCCGGCAGGCGCTCCGGATTGGAATACAACGCGATCCCGGCTACCCGGTCCGCCGGGACCGGTCCTTCCCCTGCGCCGACCGCGCGAGCGAATTCGGAAACTGCCTGTGCGCCTTGGGAATAGCCGGCGACCGCCAGCAGTGTATTCGGGCACGCCGCGGCCACGTCCGCCGCAGCGGCGTTGAGTCGTTCGATCGCACCGGTCACCGACACCACGTACGGGGCCGTCCCGCCGCCGGGCACCGCGCCCCCGAACGCGGCGTCGTAGGGGATGTAGCTGCGCTGCACCAAGTCCGGCAGCGTCGCCACGACCGGCCTCACCAACGCGCCCACCACACCGGTATCGGCGAGCGGGTCCGCGCCCTGCGAGGACAATCCCGTGCCTTCGACGCCGAGCACATACAACGGAGGACAGTCCGGTCCGATCGGAACCGCTTGCGCCGCAGTCGATCCCAACCCGACCAGCGCGACCCCGCACGAGGCGGCCACTGTCGTCGACAACAGACCGAGAGCCTTCATGGCTGGCCCACCCCCACGCCCGCGCCGAAGCCCGCTCCCACCGTTCCCCCCGCGACGGCCCCGGCGAGCGCGGCCGGAACCCCGGCGACCGCTGCGCCCGCCGCCGCACCCGCAGCTGCACCGACCGCTGTGCCGGCCACGCCCGAGGTGACGGTGCCGACCACCGGCACCGCGATCACCGTGCCCAGCGCCGCACCCGCTACTCCGCCGATCGTGCCCCCCACCAGGCCGCCCACCACCGCGCCCGCCGCCGCCGCGGGCCCTCCCGCGATCGCGGCACCGGCAGCACCGCCGATCCCCGCACCAGCCAGCGTCGCCCCCGATACCCTGTCCGACCGCCCGGCTGGGATGCCGATCGAATCCAGAGCTGTGGCGACCTGAGCTTCCGCTCCGGCGGCGGTCTGGTTGATGCAGTCCCTCCAGTCGACCGGCAGCCAGTCCGGTGCCGGTGTCTGCCACTCGCCGATCCGGATCACGTTGTCCGGCGGCTGAATCGGAGCGACCGGTGGCACGGGCTCGGGCAGGTGCAAATCTTCCAGTTCCACCGGCGGAGCGGGCTCCGACGCCGACGGTGCCGGTCTGGCGCTCGGACCGTTGCGGATCTCGGGCGGCTGTTCCGGATACACCGCGGGCTCGGGGGTGGACGGCGGCTCCACCGCCGGTGGTGGCGGTGCCGGTACCGTGGTGCCGGGTTGCGACGGACTCGTGACTCCCGGCTGGTCGGCGACATACGCCGGTGCGGCCGCTGTAGCGATCGCGGGAGCGGCCAACGCCAAGTAGAGCGGCACGGCACCGACCAGCAGGCCCGCTAACGGACCTTTGCGCTCGGGATGGAATCCCGCGCTCGGACGCGACGCATTTCGGTTTTTGGGCATGCCAAATAACCCTTCGTCGAAGGAAACTGAAGCGGAATTGCGGCTAGCCGAATTACTGCGAATCCGGACTCCCCCGGCCCTGCATTTAGGACCGGGAGGGCTCTGGCGGATTGCGAGTCAGAGGAAGGGCAGGACCAGGCTCAATACCTGCCCCGCGATCGACAAGCCGTTGGCGATCACGCCCAGACCGGCGTTGAGCCAGGAGAGAACGACGTAGGGATCCACGTGCTTTCCTTTCGGTGCAGTTGATGTTGCCTCACCATCACAACGCCGAGACAGCCTGCACCGCTATGGTTTTCGGTGGTCAGATTTGTGTACACACTGTGGAGACCTGTTCCTTTGCGCGCCTGACCACCTGCGACAGCCGGAACAGGTCACATTTGTGTACCTAAAAAAAAATCCCCCCGAAGCAACATTTCCTGGATCGGCCCAGACAACCCCTATCGCCGGACCCGTCTCGATGTCCATCCGCGTTGCCACATACGCGCCTCATCTGGTAAGAACGAATCAGCTCAGGGGGAATCGGCATTCGACGTATCCCATTTACTTGGGGCGTCTGGCGGCGCTAGGAGGGGAAGCACGTGGCTAGGGATAACGAGAGCGATCTTCCACCGGAGGTCGGTCACTGGATAACGCAAATCCGCAGGCACCACGGACACTCTCGTAAGGTGGCGGCCACCCGACTGCATATAAGCGAAACTAGCCTCAAAAGGATCGAGCGCCGTCAGCTTGCTTGTTCAAGGGCGTTCGTGGAACGCCTAGCGACTGAATATGAGCTGACCCCTGCGCAGAAGCGGTACACATACACTCTCGCAAGCCCATCATCTAGTCTCCCTCCCCGGTCTCAGCTTCGTAACAGCATGCTGCCTGCACTAAGCACTGCACTCCTCGCCGAGTTCGAAAGGCGCGGGTTCGGCTGCGGGTACTTCGATCCGCTATGGAACCTGATCGAGGGGAACGACCTGCTTACCTCCTCCTTCCCGGGTATCGACACGTACGACGGCAACCTCGCCTTATGGCACTTCCAACCCGGCAATGACTTGCCCACGTCACGCCAAACGACTCTGGAGTGGGAGCTCGAGTCAATCTTTTACGTCGCTACCCTTCGCGCGGCCTTGGGTTCCTTTCGGGACTCCCCGCACGCAAAATCCATCTGGCGGCAGTTGAGGCGCAGCCGCGAATTTTCGACCACTTGGTCGGACAGCCTAGCAGTGGCATACGGCCGCCGTCCCGATCAACCGGCGCATCTGCTAGATGCTTCGACAAGGAAGCCATTCTCCGCAAGAATTTACATGGGGGAATGTTCCGGAAACTCCTCTATCATATTTTACTTTATCTATCGAAGTCCCTACGCTGGCCCACCCATTGCCGCCACTTTCTCATCGACGAGCCCATGAACGAGCATCCGAACTCTGATGATTCCTCGGCACAGCCCCACGAGGATACATTTCCGATCTCCGTGGGAGCTAAGGCATTGCATCAATCGGAAGCTTGGTACCTCCAGCAGCTCAGGCTGGGAAATTTTCCCGGCCACAAGGCTGGACGACGCTGGTACCTTACCGCCGCCGATATAAAAGCCGCAATCGAAAGCACTGCTGTGCCCGCCAAGCCCAAGGACAGCTTTAGGGAGGGGCTCGCTCCTGGTACAAGCCGATCTCGACGTCGACGCAGACGACGCGGCTCCTACACGGCACGGGGATCTGACTAACTTCCGCTATCCTAGGACCTGGACCTAAACGTTCCTTACTACCGTTTCGTGACTCTCATCGTGACCCGATCAGACACCGGTATTTGCTGTAGGGTCATAGCCACCGGACGGTCACTAACTGACGTGCAGCGCCATTTCCCAATGATAGTTGCTAATGCAAGAGAAACCTCTCTTCGACCGAAGCGTTCCGCAATGCAGCGGCGAGGACCTAATCCGAATGAGAGGTACTGCCTCATTCGCTGCCCGGGAATCTGTCCGTCTTCCCAACGATCTGGATCAAACTCAGTTGCATTTGGGTATATAGAATCATCATGATGAACGGTGAACTGGCTAACCGCAATCATTGTTCCCGATGGAAGAACAACTCCCCCGAGTTCGGTATCCTGGCTAACGACACGAGTCAAAATCCACGAAGGCGGATACAGCCGCATCGTCTCAGTGACCACCTTCTCTGTATAGGGAAGATGGGCTAGGTCCTCCTTACGAGCAACACCTCCCTCAAGAACATTGTCTACCTCTGCTTCCAAGCGACGCCGGACGCCAGGATTTCTATCCAGCATGTAAAGTGACCAAGTGATCGATCCGGCACTGGTTTCTGCGCCGCCGAAAAACATGGTCATTATCTGGTCTACCAGCTCAACGTCTGCGAACATCGCGTGGGCTTCAGGCGCGTCTTCATAGCGAGCCTCCATCAACGATTGCAGTAGATCTCCGCGGCGCACTGTTTCTTGCCGTCGTTCGGCGATAATGGCCAGTGCGGTTTCGCGCACTCTTCGCAATGCTTGATCGAATCGACGATTCATCGGCAACGGGAGGCGATTGACTACGTCCGGCATCGCCGTGCGGCGAAATAGGCCATGGGTCAACTCGCAGATGTCATCTGTAAGGCCGCGAACGGATTCGTCGCTCAGCGACGTAGAAAACATTGCTCGTACCGCAATTTGAAAAGTCGTGAGAGATACTTCCCTCCCGACATTGATCACCTGGCGATCGGACCAACTATTGACAAGACTTTCGATGGCCCTACTCATTAATTCGGAATACATGTCGATTTGGTCGTCAGAGAACGCGGGCGTGCACAGACGGCGCTGTCGTCGGTGCTCGGCGTGGGGGCAAGTGCCCAGGCCACTTCCCGCTATCGGTCTTGCACGCTCGAAGAACGGGCCGCCCTTGTCAAAGAAGATATCTTGACTCAAAACTTGCGCGACGAGAGACGGTTCGGAAACGAAGACAACATCAGCCGTACCCAGTCTGATTCGACACATCGGTCCGTTATTGGGAAGCGACTTGAGAAATTCGAGTGGGCGACGAGCCAGTAACGCTCCGTGACCGATTACCGGGATTCCTCCCTGAGCTCGTGGGATACGAACCAGTTCCGATGATCCTTGCATGAGATTCCCCTTTGTTCGCTCGCGTCTGCACAAGATCAAAAGTAGACGCTTGAGGAGCAACATCATGGTATCAACGTCGCGAGGATATGACCATTCAATGCTCTAATGGTGGAAGAGAACCTAGGGGTGGTCCAGAGTACGGACCCACATGCACCAAGTGTAGACGCACTTCGTGATTTTCCTCTGGTAATTCAGCAACATGTATCGAGGCTGAGTAGGGTTCTCCTGTCTCAGGGTTTCGCATGTGACACAAACGGTCTGGCTCGCGGCCGAAATCGACATGACGACATGCATTCCACCTATTCCGAAAATCGGCACTCGCGCTCAGTTGTTCCAGTAGCTGCTTCGCCCGCGGCGACTCCCGGTATCGTCCGAATCCAGGCCGCAGCATTCTGATCGTGCCATCGGCCTCATCATCCCAAAAGAGCGCATACGGGCGTCTCGGCTTCTCTACACCTGGCTGAAAATGCCATACCGCGATGTTGTCGCCCGCTTCGTCATCGAGTCCAGGCATTGCCTCATACGTTCGCCTATTTGCGAGAACAACCTGCCAAAGCGCATCGGTGTATAAATATACTACACCCCATTCGTCGAACGTATCCAATGCTTTGAGTCGATTCGGGGTTGCGAGGCGTTCACGCAGTTCCGCGACTGATGGCATCGGACGCGCCGGCTCAGCCAGTTCGCGCATGTGCCGAGCCTGTCCGAAGTCTAGTTTGTAGCCAGTAATTATCTCTTCCAAAACCTTGCGATCTGGCACAACGTAATTTGACTCGATCTTTTTTATGTAGGACAAGCTAACCGGCAGAAAGGACGCGGCATCTGCCTGCCGAGCGCGACGTCGAAGACCGGTCTGCTCGTCGGTTATCACTACCTCCTGACGCATCTTGCCCATCCACTCCCCAAGACTGGGTAATTCGAGCGCGCTGTCTTTGTCCCGGCGGTAGGAATCGGTATGCAGCGGAGCGCTTTGGGCTTCGTCCATCCGTTCCCCTCCACGCACCGCACTCAAACCCCGTCGCGATCCAGACTGTCCCCAAGCCTGGGAACCTTCATCTACCTACCTGGATATCAGACTGTGCCGCAGGCAGCAACACTTCGGTCGCGAGGACCCGCAGGGGCAGGTTCAAAATTTTTGTACCTTCCCTGGTACGCCCGGTTCTGCCATCGGGTTCAAAATCTTTGTACCTCCTGGAAGTAGCGCACCTCGGGTCTCGGCGAGTTGGATGGTGCTATCCATCCGAGCCTGCCAGGCCGAGAGGACCCGGTTGGATCGTTTTTTTCAACAACACTGGAAAGCGAAACAATGAAGTTCGAAACGTTCTGATTTCAGTGCCACACTCGTTCCGGACTGCGGAACGGATTTCTTTATCGAGCGGTAACAACTGATCACATGTTCGAAGGAGTTGATTATGGTTTGCGCTACCCCGCCTGATATTATGCCAGACTTTTTCGACTGGATACGCTGCGCTCGCGAACACCTAGGCTATTCACGGGAAGGCGCCGCCCGGCATACCGGCGTGAGCGCATCGTACATTCGAGGCATTGAAATGGAACGCCGCCTGCCGACTCCCGAGATCAGGGACAAGCTCACCCGCGGCTACCGCCTCAGTTCCTGGCAGCGCACGCACACCTTGGAACTGTGGGAGCCGTCGGTGCCCCTCCCGCCTTCAGCTGATCTCCGACGGAGCATCGACTCCCCCGCGATGCGCCTGCACTTTGATCATCTCGACGCGCTCGAGGTGGTTTCTGCCTTTGTGGATCCCCTGGCCACCGTACTAATGGCGACAGACGAGTTCTACCGATTGTTCCCTGGCATCGATGACGTCGAGGCAAACCTCGTGAGATGGCTTTTCGGGCCAGGAAAAGACGTGATCCAGCACTGGGAGGTTGAGGCCGGTCTCGCTGTTGCTCGCGTCCGCGCGGCCCTCGGGCGGTACCGTGACGCGCCCCAAGCGCATCACCTACTTCGCAGCCTGTTGTACCACAACGAGTTTCGGCGCATTATGACGGAGGAGCCGCTTCACGTCGCTTATGGACGCCCGATAGCCTACCCGGTCCGATTTCGTCTTCCACCTGCCGGCCGTCACGCTGAGCTCTGGCTGCAAACGACGGGCGATTCGTGCCCCGCAGTCTTCGCTATCCACGGCACCGTCGCTGCTGCTACCCTCGCCGGTTGAAGCTACACGGTACAGCGTAGCCAACGGCTCTAACGGACCGAACCCCGATGACCCACCGAGCCAGACCCGCCTGGAACCCTGCCTTGCTCACGTCGACGACGAGCATGCGGAATCCACTCACCGAACACCGCCCGGAGCGCGCCGACCTCGGCCTCCGTGAGTGGCGGCGTCTCGTAAACGATGCCGTCCAGTTCAAACGTGATCGTTGCTGAACGCGGGTGAACTTCTGAGTTCGGATCGTTCCCAATCAAAGCCGCCTCCAGGAGCCGTTCCTCACGACACACCCCACCCGGGACATCGGCTCAGCAGGCCACCGCGGGATGTTGGCCCAGGCGCATAGGTCGAAGAGAGGCCGCGCCGTCACCTGCGGCTCGACGATCGTGCCGTTCACCTCCCCAGGAGGCGAACTTCGAAGGACGTGCCAATCAGAATGGTAGCAACATCTGAGTGTTTCTAACATCTCAAGGCTGAAATCGCGCAGATGTCCCTTTTGCGAGAATCGCTGCCGCTTCGGAGGGCTCGCTTTCTGATCTACCGCGGTTCCCATCGGATACCGTCCCCCTGGACTGAACCACCGAGCCCACGGCCTTCGCCGAATGCGGGCGGGCGTAGATGCTCCGCGGCACTTGCAGTGGAAGTAGAGAGATTGGGGTTCGCCGGAGCTTCCAGCGCCTGCGGCCTCATCCCTGGATTGGACGAGGCCGCTCGGAGCCAGAGTGCTCCTCTGCGGGCCACGCATTCGCGGCCAATCGAACCGGAAGATGCATCCGCGCCATCGGCGACCCTGGTCAGGTCGTTGGCTCCCGTGCATCCCCGGTCCGCCCAAGCACCGCGTGACGCGCTTGGAGGATTTCGTTGACCTGCTGCCGTTGCTCCCGAGCGGCGCGGTCCGCCATAGCGTGAGCAGCTGTTATGGCACGTGCGTACTCGAGATCCCGCGCTTCAAGTTGCTGTCGGTGCTGCTCGGTTCGTTCGTCCAGTTGGCACCGCAAACTAGCGTTCTCGTCGGCGGTTACGTTGGCCTGCTCACGCGCCGCGTCCCGTTCTCCTTCAGCACGGGCTTGAGCCGTGCGTGCAGCGTCGTATTGCTGCCGCATGCGGGCCAGCGTCTCCTCGGCCTCCTGGTAGATCTCATCCCGGTCTGCCTCCGCTGCGGATACTCGCGCCTCCGCTTCGGTATGGATTCGCTCAGCCTCCTCACGCGCCACCTGGGCCTCGTCTGCGGCCTCGTCCGCTGCGGCCAAGGCCAGCCGCTCGACGTTTTCCGCATGCTGGCAGCGTTGCGTCATCTCGGCGAGTTCCCGTTCCGCATCGGCTCTAGCCTGCTCCGCCGCCGCGACCTTCATCGCGGCCTCCGGTTCTACATCCGCGATTTGACGGTCAACGGATTCAGGCATTGTGATCTCGTTCAACAGCTCAGCTGTATCTGCGACGAGAGCCGCGAGCTCCTCCCGCAAGAGAACGATCCGGTCGAGTTGCCCTGCGACCGTAGCTATTCCGTCCGTGACGGGCCTGAGTTTGGGTCGGGGCGGGTCGCGCCGCGCCTCCTGGTCAGCCTCTTTGCGCACGGCCCGCAAGCGGGTCTGAGCGTTGTGGGTGGGATCATCGCAGTAGTCGGCGGGTCGCCCACGACGGCCGCGGGTGGAAGGCGGCTCGGCCGTGCAGCCCGGGAACTTGCACTGCCGTCTCTGCTTGTCGCGTGCGGTCTGTAGATCGATGGGCTGGGACATATGAATTCCATTCCCTTTCATTACATTTCATTCCAACCTGGGAATGAAATGAATTGCCTTCAGGGGCTAGGAGTTTCGCCACACCTCACGCGGCAGCTCCGCTGAGAGCGTCCAGAGCCGCTTTGCGGACGCGCGGAAGCCGGAGGCGGATGATATCGGCCGCCGCCTCGCTGGCACGGCGATCTATGTGTCCGTAGCGCTTGTCCGTGGTGGACACCGATTCATGTCCTGCGTCGCGGGAAACGACGAACAGCGGAACTCCATCCTGAAGCTTCCACGAGATCCCTGTGTGCCGCAGTGTGTACGGTGTCAGACGCTTCTCCACCAGCGTCGCGACGGCGTCACCAAGGCGATCGAGGAGAACTTCGGGATCTGCGCCAGCCCAACCCGTCGCCGTATTGAACGGGCGGAAGTTGAGTTCATCCAGAGCATGCAGCCGGTTCAATGCGGGCAGCCACGCCTTCTTGTAGAAGTAGGGAACCGTAATAGGTTGCCCCGTAGCCGTGTGGAAGAGCAGTTCGTCCCGCGGTCTGGACAGATCGAGACGATCCAGTGTGTCGAGCGGCACGTTCACGGTGCGAATCCCGCGGGCGGACTTGGGCTTTCCCAATTTGAGTTTGCCGCCGGCGTACTTCCACGCCTTGTTGATCCTTACTGCGCCGGTCTTGCGGTTGACGTCGCCCACTCGCAGAGCCGCGATTTCCCCCGGCCTCGCCATCGACATGAGGGCGAACTCAGCATGAGGACGCCAGCGCGGCGGCATCAGTTGCTCGAACAGCTCCCATTCGGCGTCGTCGAAGTAGTCAGGCTCCGGCGCGTCGTTTCGAGGCAGCCGCGTGTTCGCACAGGGGTTGTACGGGATCAGCGGAGTCGGCTGGCGTGCGGCAGCCTCGGCCAAGGCCGCCGAGAGGAAGCCGTGCTTGTTGGAAATCGTTTTCGGGGAGTTACCCACTTCCTCTTCCAGGTACACGACCCACGCCGCGTCTTGCTCAGGGCCGATCGCGGGCAGAGGAAGGTATCCCATGAATGGGTCGATGTCGCGGTCGATGAACCGGTGGTAACGGCGGCGCGTTTCGGGCTCGATCCCGGTGAGCATGTCGGCGTAACGCCGAAGCCATTCGGTCAGAGTGGGACAGTCTGGGGCTTCGCCGCGTTGCGCATCCAGCACCTTCAGCGCCTCGACCGCACCAACACGCTCGACCAGCGTCGCCCAGCGCGCTGCCTCCTGATAGTCGTCGAAGGTCTCCGATGTTTGGCGTCGGCGGCCGTACTCGTAGATATTGAACGGAACCTGCCAGGCCACACTGCCGTCGCTGCGCGGCCGGGGGCGGGGGGTCGGCATCGTCTACCTCCGGGTCGGTTCGAGCCCACCTGTCGGTGCGCTGTTACCTAACCCCTGGTAACGAGTACTACTGACGCGAACGTCGTAGCCACCACCCAGAGTACGTTGCCGTACCGCTGAGCGGCCAGTCTGCGTGGGTGGAGCCTAGGGGAATCGAACCCCTAACCCCTGCCGCAGCATCCTCGCTGGTCACAGCCACTTCGTGAGTGGATCTTACGGGCGCACCGCGACGTTCGGTGGCGTTCGCTGCCGGTTCGGTCCCTCTACCAACTGGCGGCGTCAACATCTACCCTCTCGCCAAATCGTCCGAGGACCTCAAGATGAGGTGCTTGCGACAACTCTCGAAAATTACTCGGCCAATAATTTCGGCCGATAGTTTGTTATATGGGACGAATATTTCGCGAGATTTCACCACTTACTGAAAGTTATCGCCGCGCCCAACGGAAGGATGAAATCGAACAAAACATCCTCGAAAGTAATTCAGGACGGATTGGACGCGCTGGCGGATGGAACGCCCGAGTTGTTCGCCGATATGTTGCCAGTCCGGGTTGTTGATCTGAGCCGTATACTTGATCCAGCTGTCTGGCCCGGTTCCGGCGCCAGCGGTTACCAGGGGTTCTGGAGCAGCAGGTGCCCGTTTCGGGTGCCTGCTGACGGCGAACCGGAGGTAACCATGCCCGATCCCACGCAGCGCTCCTGTGCGCTGCCAGCGTTGAGCCTGCCCTTACCGCACCTCGATAAGCCGCCGCGGCAGCCTCGTCCGCTCACGCCGGTCCGAGTCAACTCACCCGCCCTTCCTGCTGCTTCCACGTTGTCCAGTCCGGAATGGGACGACCTCTGCCTCGCCTTCTCCATCCTCAACGACCGGGGACGGCTCGCGGCTGCAGCAGCGATCACCCACCTGGATTGGCGCGCCGGGCAACCAATTTCCTTCGCCATCACCAACAGGATCGTCGTCGTCAAACGCGGCGAGCACTCCGCGATCAAAAGCCGCATCGATGCCCGCAAGCATCTGCGGCTTCCCGCCTCTCTTCGCGCCGCCGCCCAGTTGCGCCCCGGCGAGACGATGCTGCTGGTCGCGGCGCGCCGAGCGCGGGTTCTCGCTGTTTACTCCTCCGAGTCCGTGCATCGAGCGCTGCGCTCGCTCCTGCCCGATATCGAGGGGCTGGAATGAGCCACACCGACGTCGAAGCAGCGCGACTTCTTCTGGCACGGCTGAACCTTCACCCCGAGGACCTTCTAGGCGACCTCCCCGAGCGCAGCGTCCCCACGTTCGCGGAGTACGTCCCGCGGGTGGTCGCCGCGGTCCGGCCCGGCACCGCCCGCACCTATCTCCCGTACTGGCGACGAATCGAAACCCTCTGGGGTGATCGGCATTTGGACGAACCAACCCCGTTGGAACTCAAACAGCTCGTCGAAGACGCTCAACGACAGGCCCGGGTCCGCCGCAACTCCCGCCGCGGCAGATCCGCGGCAGAACACATGGTCGGGGCCCTCCGCTGCCTGTATCGGCATGCCCGTGACGACGGATATCTCCCCCGCGCAGGCAACCCCGCCGACCATGTCATGAAGCCGCGCCGTGGTGGTAGCTCCCGCAGCGCGCTCTCCCACAACCAACTCGCCGAGATCGTTCAGGTGGTCACCACGACCGGAAACGACACCGCCCTCGACAGCCTGATCGTGCGTCTGCACATCGAAACCGCCTGCCGCAGCGGCGGTGCGCTCGCTCTACGACCCGAAGATCTCGATCCCCACAACTGCCTGATCTGGCTTCGAGAAAAAGGCATTTCCGACCGCTGGCAACCGGTCTCGCCCACCCTCATGCGCGCCCTGATCGACCACGCCCGACGCGGGAACGAACCCGACGGACAACTCCTGCGCTACCGCGACGGCCGACCGATCACCCGACGCCGCTACGACCATCTCTGGGACCGCGTCGGACGCCATCTGCCGTGGGTCACCACCCTCGGCGTCTCCGCGCATTGGCTCCGGCACACCACTTTGACCTGGGTGGAACGCAACTTCGGCTTCGCCGTTGCCCACGCCTTCGCCGGTCATGCCGAACCGGCCGGACACGACAGCCCAACACTCACCTACGTCCGCGCTTCACTTCCCGAAGTAGCCGCCGCCCTGTCAGCCCTGGTCGAAGAGACTCACCCCCTCATCGACGCAGATAACTCTCGACCCGCACCACCACACTGACGAAGAACAGTTACTCCACCGGCTAACACCCCACCGAATCAACGGTGAGACCGGACAAAGAGCCTGCGGCACAGACGCGCTCAGGTGATCGCTCAAACACCCTCCATTCGCTACGCGTCGTCCAACGAGACGACTGTCAGAGCCAACAAACCCTCACAGCCACACATCGGACAACCGCGTCCGTCGGCGAGACTTGCTCCGAGGTCTCCTACCGGGTTGCTTTTGATACCGCTCACCGACCATTTCCATCCGCCTGTCGGCGAGACCGCTCTGTCGACCGATACCCAACGAGGTCGCGCAGGACAGTACTGTATGGGACACAGTATCGTTTCCATTCGCCTGTCGGCGAGACCGCTCTGTCGACGTGGTTCAATCGGAGTGCCGCACCAAACCGCTCATGGTTTCCATTCGCCTGTCGGCGAGACCGCTCTGTCGACGCCGCACCGTGCCGCTGAACGCTCACGCGTCTCAGTAGGCGGTTTCCATTCGCCTGTCGGCGAGACCGCTCTGTCGACATCAATGCGGCGGAACCTGTCGCATTTGGCTGACCGGTTTCCATTCGCCTGTCGGCGAGACCGCTCTGTCGACCGTAAGCACCTGAGGCCTATATCGTGTTCCTGCTACAGTTTCCATTCGCCTGTCGGCGAGACCGCTCTGTCGACTCTGACCTACCCCACGTTTGTTCTTGACGACAAGGGTCCAGTTTCCATTCGCCTGTCGGCGAGACCGCTCTGTCGACTGCCATACATCCTGTACGCATCCAGCGCCGAACGGGCATCGATGTTTCCATTCGCCTGTCGGCGAGACCGCTCTGTCGACCCCGCGACCCCAGCAGGCCGCCCAGGACGCTCCTGACAGCGCGTTTCCATTCGCCTGTCGGCGAGACCGCCCTGTCGACTCTCGCCCATCGCTATCGCCTGGACGGTCATCGGGACCGAAGTTTCCATTCGCCTGTCGGCGAGACCGCTCTGTCGACAGCGGAAGAAGCGGTCGCGGCGACCGCTAGCTGATGGGTTTCCATTCGCCTGTCGGCGAGACCGCTCTGTCGACGGATTCGCTGACCGCGAACGAGGCTATGGACGAGTGTTTCCATTCGCCTGTCGGCGAGACCGCTCTGTCGACGTATTCTCGACGACAGGTAATTCTCCGGGCTAGTTGCTGCGGTTTCCATTCGCCTGTCGGCGAGACCGCTCTGTCGACAATGATGTCGATGAGCACGCAGGTGTCGCCCTGCTCTGTTTCCATTCGCCTGTCGGCGAGACCGCTCTGTCGACGGAAGCCCACCGACGTAAGCGGCGAGGCCATGGCCGTCGCCGTTTCCATTCGCCTGTCGGCGAGACCGCTCTGTCGACATTTCACTTTACAGGGTAGCGGCAAGAGGCTGACTCTGTGGCAGAATCACGTTTCCATTCGCCTGTCGGCGAGACCGCTCTGTCGACCCTAGCTCGGTTTCGCCCCTGCTGACCGGCGGATTCGGGAACCGCTTGCACAGACCTACTCCCGGGAGCCCTCTCCGAAGACGATTTTGTCGACCAACCTGGCTGTTTCTGCTGGTAGTGGCTCTGCACAGACCTCACCGTTCTCCTCGTCTCGCTCACCACCTCTCGGTGATTCAGAACACTGCCCAGAACAGTTCGGGTGTCGGGGGTTGGGATTGGCCGACTACCTGCTTGTGGTCCCAGCACGTGGCGCATTGGCGGAGCACGAGCAGGGAATCGGTGTCGGGGTCGATGAGGCCGGTGACCGTGGTGACGAGGACCTCCAGGTCGGTTTCGGTCAGGGTGCACAGGAAGAGGCTGTATTGGATTCGGTCGCCCCAGCGCTGGAGCTGGGCGGCGACTTTGGCTCGGCGATCATCGTGGGAAATGTCGTAGCAGATGAGGACGGTCAGCGCCATGACAGACCGGTCCAGGCGGCAGTGGGGTCGCTGAGGGTGGCGGCCAGGCGCTCGGCCTGCCGGTAGAGGTGGCGGCGGAGGCTGCCGGAGAACCCGGGCAGGGCGCCACTGGTCAGTTGCAGCATGCGGCGTTCGTAACCGTCGGCCAGGACGTGTTTTCCCGCTTTGGTGAGCCAGATTCCGGATTCGCCGTCACGGTGGGTGCCGTGCTCTGGAGTGAGGGCGTTACGTCGGATCGCTGTGAGGACGGCTTGATCGACGACGAGGGGCCGGAATTCCTCCATCAGGTCCAGCGCGAGGCTCGGACGAGCCTCCTGTTCGGCGTGCAGGAGGCCGAACGCCGGATCCAGGCCGCAGGCAACGAGCGCGGAGACGCATTCGCCGAGCAGCACGGCGTAGCCGTAGCTGAGCGCGGCGTTGACCACATCCATCGGCGGGCGGCGGGTGCGGCCGTGGAACCCGAAGTCGGCGGGTAGCAGAATTTCCAGTCCAGCGAAATAGTTACGTCCGGCGGCTCCTTCCAATCCCATGACCTCGCTCGGCGTTTCGGCCATGGGCAGCATGCTCGCCGCCGCGCTGATCTGCCCGATCCGGTCGGCGAGGTCGTCGGCGTGGTCGCGGCGACCGAACCGCCGCAACACCGTCAGTTGATGACGAAGCTTCGCGTCAACCACCGTGCGGGCGAAACGTGTTCGGACAGAGGGATCGTCGGCCGCGCGCAGGTGCGCACGCAGCCGGGCCGCGCGGGTGGGTGAGGACGCGGCGTGCATCTGGCCGAGATAGGTGCCGCGGCGGGACAGGAACACGATTTCCACATCATTGGCGAACGCCCACGAACGCACGCCCGCGCTGACGCCGATCGAGCCGAAGCACACGATCCGGGCCACATGCGAAATGGGGACGTTGAGGATGGGTTCGTCATCGCGGGTCTCGACCGCCAGCCGACCTTTCCCGATCGACACCCGGCTCCCCTGCAAAGCGAGATAGACCACGCGGCGGGTCGGCTCGGCTATCCGGTGCTCGTCGATCGAGGGCGGGTAACGTGGCCCGAAATCCTCACCGAGGAAGGCGAACCCCTCCTCGAACGACATCACCGCGGTTTTGTCCTCCGACAGCGTCATGCGCAGCTTCCTCAATGCCTCGGCCGCGGTGCGGGCCGCCTCCCACGCGTCCTCGGCGGTCGCACAGACCACGGTGAAGTCGTCGGCGTAACGAACAACAGGAAACCCACGGTCGAACAGGGCATCGTCCAGCGCGACCAGAACGAGGTTCGACAGCAGCGGAGACAACGACGTCCCCTGCGGGATGCCCGGCACCTCGCGGAGCCCGCCTCGGGTCAGGACACGACGGGTGGTCAACATCGCCACCAAAGCGTCGACGCTCGGGTCCGGAAGCGCCGCTCGCACCAGACGGACCGCGTGCTCACGTGGGATCGAGCCGAAACAATCGGCGATGTCAGCACGTAGCACCCAGTTCATGCCCTCGTCCCGCAGCCGCACAACCGCCTGTACCGCGTCGGCGACGCCGAGGCCGGACCGATAGGCGAAAGAACCCGCTCCGAGCAACGGATCGATGTGGGGAGTGATCACCGACAGCAGCGCACGCTCGACAATCCGGTCACGGATAGCGGGGACGGCGAGCCGCCGGAAATCACCATCCGATTTCGGAATCGAAACCTCATGCAGCCGAGCGGGCCGAAATGTGCCGTTCAGCAATTCCGAACGCAATTCCGCAAGCCGACTCTCGGCGTTTTCAGCGAAGCGCGCGATCGGCACATAAAGCTGCTCACTGGAATCACCCCGGTCCAGGATGTCACCCCACGCGCGGTTCAACTCCTCGAAGGAGGCCACTTTATTCAGGAGACCATCAACCACGACATGACCCAGAGCTTCGATAATCAGACTAGTTGATATTTCTAATTCGCCTTCGGCGAGACAGCATTCGTGTAACAGACCCCATGGCGCTTTGCTACATATTTAGTTTCCATTCGCCTGCTGGCGATTCCATCGGAATCTCGGGGAAAAACCTTTCCAGGTTAATTTACCACTGTCCACGAGCAGATGCTACCGCTCTGCAACGGAATGTGGGAGCACCTCAACTCACACTGTTCATTCACCTGTCGGCACGACCGCGTCGGTCACGGGGATGATGGCCGACTGGTATACCGACCAGATCGACCAGATGTTTCCATTCGCCTGTCGGCGAGACCGCGTCGGTCACGCGCCCAAGATCGATGACGCGTGGCACGAGCTGCTCGTCTAGTTTCCATTCGCCTGTCGGCGAGACCGCGTCGGTCACGCGTGTCTCCCTAACCCTCACCTGTCTGCTTGAGTTTCCATTCGCCTGTCGGCGAGACCGCGTCGGTCACACTCACACACGATCGACCCGTACACCCACACCACCGTTTCCATTCGCCTGTCGGCGAGACCGCGTCGGTCACCCTACCGCCATTTTGGCCTGTCCGATCTGCGGTGTCGTGCCGTGACTGCACAGACCTCCTTCCTTGGTCCTCCCTGCCGGTGCCGTAGCCTCCGGAATTTCGTTATTTGTGCTGATGGGCGTCGTGCACAGACCTGGATGGTTTCGGGGGTCCGCTCGCCACCCTGTTGTGAGGGGCGTCACCGCGTTCGAGGGTGGTGACGCCGAGGCCGCGAGTGGTGTAGCGGCCCAGGCCGGCGAGGGCGGCGAAGCCGAGCAGGCGGTGCAGGGTGTGGCTGATGGAGGGGTCGTCGCAGCGGTAGCGGATGCGGCCGAGGAAGCCGGGCACGGTGAGGCCGGGCAGGTCGAGGAGCTCGGTGTGGCCTTCGACGTCGCTGACCCAGATCCGACGCCAAGGACGCGGATCCTCGTCGAGGTGCTCAGCACTGTCGGGGTTGAGGGCGTTCCAGCGCAGGGTGAGCGAGCGGGCGACGGTCGCGGGGTCGGGCCAAGGCGAGAAACGGTCACGGTTGCCGAACGTGGCGGGGGTGCGGAACCGGAGCGTCCACGCGGGCCGGGTGGGGGTGCTCGTGTGGAGCTCGGTCCAGGTGGTGCTGGTCAGGGGGTGGGGGGCGGTGAGGATGGTGCCGTGTTGGTGGCCGAAGGTGATTGGGGTGCCGGGGGTGGCGGTGGTGTGGAGGTGGTGGGCGGCTTCGGTGGTGAGGGTGATGATTTCGAGGACGGTGAGGCCGTCGAGGGTGCGTGGGGGGCGAGTGGCCCAGGGCTTGGGCGTGGTCCAGTGGTGCTGGTCGGCCAGATGGGAGGCAACAGCGTGCAACTGGGTGAGAGTGACTTCGGCGGGGTTGATTCCGGCCAGGGGGATTGCCCAATGGGTGATCACCGCTCCGGCTCCCGCTCCAGAGGGCGCGAACGGGCCCGTCCTCGGCGGCGGCTGGCGAGATCTCCGATGCCACGGATATTTTCGCCGACGAAACGCTCACCCGAGTACCAAAGCGTCTGTGACACAGCAGGATTCGGGGCACTGCCGGGATATCGTGGATGAGTTGAACATTTCCGGATCGAAACGTCTTGTCGCGCAGCGGTTCCAGGGCGCGACTCGGGTGTGAGGGTGGCCGGGTGCGGGCGGGTTCGTGGTGTCGGTGGCGCTGTGGGGGGTGGGTTTCGCATCGAAATCCTCACTCCCAGGCCGGAATAGGTGTTGTCGCGCGCGGCGGATATCGAACATAGCTGTCGGGGCGCGGGCCCGCAAGAAGGGCCGGAGTCGGTTGTTCTGTGCTGGTGTGGTGGGGGTTGGGGGGTGCGGTTGGGGGACCGTCCGGTTTATTACCGGGTGCGGGTGGGGTTACCGGCGGGTATCCGGTGGTGGGGTGGTGGGGCTGGTAGCCTGGCGAAACTTGTTGTCGTGCAGGGGGTTCGGCGTGGACGTTGTCGATCTTGTTCAGGTGGGGATCGGGGGTGTGCAGCGGTTCATCGCGGAGTCGGCGACGACGGCGGATGTGGCCAATTCCAGTGCGATCGTGCAGCGGTTGGCGGCCGCGGCCGCCCACGCGGTGCGGCAGGGCTTGGCTGGGGAGGGGGGTCTGGTGTTTCCGGTGGTGGACGAGGCGGGGGGTGTGGGGCGGGGGGTGACGAGCAAGATCGTGTTCCGGGCTCCGGCCGGTCGTGGTGTGGTGGTGGCGGGGGCGGCGCGGGAGGCGGTGGTGGCGGAGTGGGCGGGGATGGTGCGTGGGTGTTTCGGGGAGGTGGTGGCGACGCCGGGGTTTCCGGAGGTGTGGTGGGTGTCGGTGCGGGGTCCGGCGCAGCCGTATGCGGTGTTGTGGCGGGAGTTGGGGGAGGCGGTGGCGGGGCGGCGGCGGTCGCGGGTGTTCGAGCCGTTGGTGGTGACGCGGTCGTGGTTGAGTACGCAGTCGCCGGGGTTGCCGTCGGTGGCCGCGCCGAAGCGGGGGGTGCGCGGGCATGAGCGGCGGGAGCGGTTGTCGGCCCAGGGCTGGGTGAAACGCCTGCACGGGCGGGGGTCGGGTCCGGCGACGCGGTCGACGTGGTCGATCGCCACCACCGGGTATCGGGTTGCGTTGCTGGCCGATCCGCCCGCCGGGTTGGCGGAGGCGGTGCAGCGGCTGTTGGGGGCGGTGGCGGCGGTGACGGGGGTGCGGCCCGAGCGGGTGGTGACCGAGGCCCCGGTCGCCGAGTGTGGGGAAGCGTTGCGGCCGTTGGCGACTCAGTTGGGTGGGTGGGTGGATCCGCTGGTGTGGCAGCAGGCGCGGCTGCGCCGCGACTACGGGCCGTCGGCTCCGTGCATGCTACTCCAAGTACTAGGTACTTGAGGTACGAGTATGTGGTGGCC